>CAVERO010000035.1:0-20283 GCA_963617915.1 Candidatus Methanomethylophilaceae archaeon
CGTGGAAGGAGGACGGGGTGGTCGCCGGCCTTTGCGAGATTTCCATGATCATCCCCGCGGAACTGCCGCATCATATAAGATAAAACCGGCATGAAAGGACACGTGATTATAAAAGTCCTTGCCGCGATATAGTCGGTCGCTGCTGCGGGGGTCTTACAGCAAGGTTGCGTCAAGACAGAAGGTGGCGGATTCGCTATCTCCTTTGGAGAAGTCAGCGGGAAATAACCGACTGACTGTCATCTTCCTTTGGAAGCACTATTGTGCGGAAGCGCTTCTGGCGGCGTTCCCAGCGCTCGCGGGCGAACTGCTGCATGTCGGTGGCCTGGTCGTTCTCGTCGATGATCTCCAGACCGAGAATCGTCTCTATGATGTCCTCAAGGGTGATGATGCCCTGGAAGCAGCCATATTCATCGATGATGAGGCCGATCTGCTCGTGCTTCTTTAGAAGCTCCTCCCAGATGTGTCCGCAGGAATCATCCTCAGTGAAGAAGGAAATCGGACGCTTGAGTTCCACAAGACGTTTGTCGAACTCGTCGTCCGCCAGACCCTCAAGCGCGTCGCTGAGAAGGATGTAGCCGGTGATATATTCAGGTGAATCCCCATAGACTGGGATTCTGGAGAAATGCAGGTAGGTGTCGTTCTTATAGAAATTCTTCAGGGACATATTCTCCTGCGCCGTCATAGCCACGATTCTCGGGGTCATCACGTCGCAGGCCTTGACATTGTCCAGCTTCATTATGTTCTGGATGACCTTGTTCTCGTCCGAGTCAATCACGCCTTCCTCCGCTCCGATGTTAGCCATCGCCGTCACCTCTTCCCTGCTGACCGTGGCCTCGTCCGCATCCTTCTCCAGCAGACGGCTTACCAACCTGACAATCAGCACCAGAGGGTACATCAGCACAAGCAGGAAGGATATCGCCGCGGTCACAAATCCCATCAGGTTCTTCCAATATGTGGTTCCTATAGTCTTGGGAAGAATTTCGGAGAACACCAGAACCATAAGTGTGGTCATCGCAGAGATGATTCCGAACCAGGTGCTTCCCAAAAGAATCGTCGCCTGACGGCCTACAGCCGCCGCGCCCAGCGTGTTCGCTATCGTGTTCAACGACAGGATCGCCGCCAGAGGTCTGTCAGGATCGGATTTGAATTTCAGGAACTTCTCGGCCGGCTTGTACCCCTGCTCCTTCTTCATCGTGATGAACGAGAGCGGAGTTGACATCAGCACCGACTCAAGAAGCGAACAGAAGAACGACACTCCCAGCGTTCCCAGCAGATAGACTATAAGCAGAGCCATATAGTAGGTTTTCAGTTAATTCGTACAAATATAGCATATTTTTCAGCTTTATTTCTAAAAAACGGCTGTTTGCCTATGGAATATTTCCTTTTGGGCAATCGCGAGTGGGAAAACAAAAGTCTGGGCAACGGGAACACCGGTTGCCCAGACGCATACATGCCATATGCACCGAAAAATGAAACGGTTATTTCACCGGTGAGCCTGAAGGATGATACTATTTCAAGTCAAGTTTGATATTAACTCCATCAACAGTCACCACATTCTCAGGAGCATCTCTGAAATCTTTGTAAACCGCGGGATATCCGGAAACCTTGATGCTTGTCACTCTTCTGCTGAAGAAGAAGCCATACTTTGTCGTGATATAATAATTCGCACCGACAAGGACATCATATCCCCCATTGGATTCCAATGCCTCATAAACGGCATTCGATTTCAATTCCTTAAGGCTTAAAGTCTTGGCATCATTCTTTGAAGGGCGATAGACATGAGACACCCTTGTAGAAGACACATCAAGTGAAGCCTTACTGTCAGATGACAGAGAATGAGACTCCGCAGGATTGTCAACAACTGCCCTATGAAGGACAGAGCACGATGTGGCCATAGCTATGAGCACCGTGATAATGAGTAAACGTTTCATAAAAAATGTATTTGGTTTGTTAATCATTTCAACTACTATTTCTTGGCTTGCGTAACGGCTATAGTCAATGTCTTATTGTTCATTGTACTGGTTACTGTCACGGAGCCTTTACGTTCTGAAGAGGTGTTGTCAGATGCGCTGATAAGCAATGCGCCATTTTCGGTTGTCACATTAAGCCATGTGACATCAGATTTTGCCGTCCATCCCCCGGAACACTTGACCGTGATCTTTTGGGCGGAATTATTGGAGGCGGCGAAAGAGATAGACGAGCTGGACAGCGAGAACACGAAAGCGTCTTGACTCACAGTAATCCTCTTAACCAATGATGAATTATCAGCGCTTAATACTTCGATGACAGCCGAACGACTTGTTTCATCCAGATTATTTGATGGGCTGATAGTAACGGTTGTCGTTCCACCTCCCTCGGAACCTGATCCGTTACTCTGCGACAAGCCAACCCAAGTAGGAGAGTCTTTGATTCTCCAATTACCGGACGAAATGACACTGAACTTATCTGTTTTAGTGTTGATTGGATCATACGAAAAACTTTTCTGTTCTGTATCAAACACATAAGCGTCCTGAGAGACATCGACTGTCTTTGTCAGATTACCGTTAAGGTTGCTCGCTATCGTGAAAGATCCGTTACGGGTGCTCGTATTCACGTTTTTGTCAACTGTCATATAAACTGTACCATTCCCTGGTCCTGTCGTAGCCGACAATTTCACCCACGATGGACAACGACTTATTGTCCAGTCTCCTGATGATTTGACAACTATTGACTTTCTGTCAGAAGATAGTTCCGTGAAAGTGTATGATTCACCCTGTGTGTCAAATTCATATTCATTTTGCTGGAACACAATATCTTTATAGGCATCGTTAACAGTGGAATGAATCCTTACGGTTGTGGTTCTTTTTTTGGTGTTGGGATTAGACAGCGGGGTGAAAGTTATGCTGGAGCCACCGTTTCCACTGAGTTTGTCCGGATTAACCCAAGAATCAAAACCACCCTCGATTCTCCAAGGAGCACCCGCCGTTAGATTGAATCCTACAGTGTAAGACCTCTTGTTGATGACATCAATGTCTGAAAAGGTCATACCTTTGGCATCGAACACAAAGCCCTCCTGATACACATTGAAGGATTTCACAGTCCCTTTGTAATTATCCGAAACCTCTATCTTCCCAGTTCTCGAGGTACTGCTTGTATTGTACGATGGAGTAAACTTAATGTTGACATCGCTGAGCCCATCTCCCGAAAGGATATCCGGAGTGAGCCAGTCTGGACATGAACTTATTTTCCAGTCGCCGGAACAAACTACAAACAACTGACAGTCATACTTTTCGCTGTACGCCGGAATGGTAGCCAAAGAGGACTGTACAAGATCGAATGAATACTTTCTCTGCTTCAGGTTTATCGTACGTGTCAGACTCTTCCCAGCTTCTTTGTGGACAAGGCTGGTGAAGACCAGTTTTGCCGTCCTGTCAGAGTTCTCATCAGGGTTGATAGAATTAGCCCCTATGAGAATATCGAACACACCTTGTGCATCAGAGGAGGCCTGCGAAATGTCAATCCAGTCCGGCTTACCGGATAATTCCCATCCGCCTGAGGACTCAAGCGAAACGGAATAAGACTTCGTGCTGCGGGTAGGGATGGCTTCAAGCACAGCAGGATAGTCAAGGTCAAACTTGAACCGTTCCTGAACAGCGGAAATATTGCATATCAGATTGTTTCTCAGACTTGCAAGTTTGAGACCCATTGACGAAAGGTCCGATGTGGAAAGATTCCTTTCTTTCGCTTTGAAAACAACCGTTTGGTCACCGGTGCCGTTTGCTGGGGAAGCTGTCATCCATGAAGGGATATTCTCTATCTTCCAAGTCCCGGAGGATCGTACATTCATCTGCAGTTCTGTTGTCCCGTCATTCTCCAAACCGACCTCCACGGTCGTGGTTTTGCCGTCAAGTGTCAATATGTACGGTCTCTGAACCAATTCTATGTTACGGTAAACTATCTTGTTCTCGCTCACCATAGTCGAATTTGTGGACACAATGCGTAAATGCACCAAGCGGTCCTCGGAATATGGATTTACCCCTCCGATGGTGTTATTCAATGAATTTGTATTACGCCACGTAAGAGAAAGATCAACCTCGCCGGCGGGGGCGTCCAGCCGGTCAGACGCTATCCAGGACGGTAATCCATCCTGCCACGTCTGCCCATCCGTGGACATTTGGATCTTCCATGAAACTTCTGTGTCGATATGATAACACAGCGAGGTGTCACCCAATTCCGGAATAGAGTTACTGATCGGCTCTATAGTCTCGTTTATAAGGAATTTTATATGCTTCTGAAAGAAACGGATGTTGAATCCATCTATCGCCCTTGACGGAATCTCCTGAATATTGCCCTGCTCGTCGTATGTGACTGCTACCAGACGGGTTGTCATATCATAGTCTTCCTTGTCGGTGTTCATCACCGCAGGAAGAACATTTATGTTCATATCGCCTTTGCCGACACTCTCCGAGATTCCGAAATGGGTCAAGGTTGGGTTGCCGGATGTGACCGATGACCTGATGAAAGCCCAGTCAACGTTTGATTCAATGGTCAATGAAAGCCCGGAGGCCGAATAATCCCGACTGCTGTCCCAGTCAAAATCAAAATCATTGTTGTTTATTCTCAGGTACGGATGCTCTTGAATCACAGTCATCGGAACACTGTATCCTGCGGATCGGAATGTCACCACTGCGCTCCTGTCCTCTCTTGTGTCGTTAAGGTTGGCCCATACGACTATCGTACTGCTTCCTGATTTCCCGGAACTTTGTGAGAAATTAAGCCATGACGGGCAGTCTGAAAGAACCCAATCGGAAGCAGATGTAAATGTGAAAGTGAAACGCCCTCCGGTAGGTGACAAGATTTGCAAGTCCCCGACAGACAAGGCTGCACCATTGCCCACTTGATCCGGATAAAGGTTGGAATCATCAAATTTACAGGATATGCAAACGCATGAGACCACCGCACAAATAATAATGCTGAATATTCTATACATCATATTCTTTCCTCCTAAACACTATTGTCTGTCATATATCAAATCGCCTGGTGTTGCGGCGAGAAGCCGTTTCAAAACAAGAAATACAGTAACCGCCGATCCTACAAGAATGACGGCTATCGAGCAAAAGGTCTTGTTGTTCCATAGCGACAGATAATTGAACGCCCCGTCCTTCATCAGTCCCGCCAAAGGAAGAAGCGATTGGGCAGACCATATCAATACTATCGAAACAAGCATCGCTGCAATTATGGTTCCCATCATTATAAGCATATATATTCCAATCAGTTCCTTATTGCTGATGCCGAAGGCCTTGAATGTGCCCAGATTCTTTTTGACTTTCTGGAAATAGGACTGAAGAAGGTTCACGATGAACAGAATGATGCATATTATGGAGAACACGATGATGGCCCATGACAGGATGTTAGCCATTATGCTGACTGCATTGAAGTTCTCCTTGGCATTAATCTGTGACATCTCGATCTTAACCTTGTATGTGTCCTTGACAAAAGACTCGAAATCTCTGATCCTGTTCAGATCATTGAACTGAACGGAGATGAAAGATCCCTGAGGAAGATTGTAGTCACTGAACGCATAATCATATACCCGCCGGACACCTTCACTTCCGAACTTGTCCATGAAATCCGCGTTTATACCCCAGGCCGTCTCCGGAAGGATAGAACCGCCGTTGCCTTGAAGAGAGATGAAAGTACCGTCCTTAAACGAAGTCTGTTGAGGCAGGTATGCATCCCTGACAAAACAGGTGTCACCACTGTTTGACTTCAGGAAATCCTTCATGCCTTCCTTGTCACATCCTTCCGGAACATAATAGAACAAAGAGGATGCATACTCTTGATTATTAAGGTTGAACGGATAGGTCATGTCATTTCTTTGCTGCTCGTAGAAGAAGCGGGTTGATATGATGTCCATATTTTTAGGTAGCCGTTTGACAACAGCGATCACCGGCACAGGAACATGAGCGAATCCTTGGTAGAGGTCGAACCCTAAGGTGTCCGCTCCCGCGCTGTAACGGCAGAGATCGACATATGCGGGAAAATCATCCGCATAGCCCATTTTGGCGACAACATCCTTCGTTATGATGACACCAATCATGTCATTACGAAGCCTGTCTGCCCCGACCGAAGCGCCATTGACTACATTGTCTTCACCAAGAATAGCCTGAAGCAAGGGATTATCGGCGAATGACTGAAAGAAACGACAATTCAGATATTGAATCTGCGAATTGTCTTTCCCGAAAAACATATAGTGGTTGGTATAATCAACCTGATATGCGACAAAGTGGAATTCCTGCTGTCTGGTCGTGTCCGACAAGCCGTCCAGAAGTCCATCGATGTCCCCCTCTCCGTAGTCATTCTGAATGTCAACCCAGTTAATGAACGGATCATTCATCTTGTAGGACAAGTAGTTGAGACTTGCGTTACTGAACGCTATCGCCAGAAATGTAAGCGACAACACACAGACCAGCAACCAAAGATTGGAAAAGTGTCTTCCAAGTACTACTTTTCCCTCTCTTTGTACGAATAACTTGAAAAAATCCTCTGATAAATACTTCAGCAGCGACATACTCAAATTCTTTTCAGAAATATCTCAAAATCCTCCCGTTTATGACATTCTTCACCATTCGTCCAACCTTCTCCATCAGAAGATGGCACGAATACACTTTGCTTGTCGATTAATCCGTAGAAAGTCACCTCGTCCGAATCCAGCTTCCTCTGATGCTCTTTCTTGCGGATTTTGATGATGACATCAGCAAATGTCACGGCAAGGTGCATGTCATGCGACACGATTATCGCGGAACTGCCCTTCAACTCGTTAAGTTTTGCGGAAAGCAATGACATCGCCCTTACGGCATTGTCACTGTCAAGGTTCCCGGTAGGCTCATCACCGAACAGTACCGTGAAATCGGGCAGGACTGCCCTTGCGAATGCCAACCTTTGCTGCTGGCCACCCGACAGTTCCTGAGCCATTCTGCTCTCATCCACATGATCAAGGCCGAGGTCTGCAAGAATCTTATCCACTTTGCGGAAAGAGGAAAACCGGGTGTAACCTTGAATCATCCTGGTTATCGCAATGTTCTCATATGCGGTAAAGTTTCTCATCAGATTCGTGCTCTGGAATATGAAGTTGAAATTCTTTCGTCTGAAGTCAGACAACTCTTCATCCCTGCCTCTTTTCCACATCTCCAACAAATCAACCGACTTTTCTTCTGCCGGATAAAACAAGAACTTCGTGTTCCCGTCCGGAACGATGGTATAATTCATCATTCCAAGCACCTCCAGTATAGTACTTTTGCCTATACCTGATTCGCCGACAATGAATATCTTCTTCCCTTTAGGCAATATCAGGTCATCAATGTGAAGTACCGTTTTGGAGACGCCCTCATGATAATGCTTGTCGTAGGAGCATCTAAGGTTGTGAATCTCAAATAACTTGTCCATATCAATCTGATTTATGGCAGGTTCTCGATAGGAATCCAATAATACTTCACTCCGTTGAACTCCCTGACATACTTGTATGGATTGTTCTTGATGAAGTCGAGGTTCTTGAATTTCCTGTCAAAATCCATGACCATTCTGCGATATTCAGTCGGCTTGACGGCAGCTTCATCTGATATTTCCAACAGCGTCCGGCCCTTTAAGGCATCTGAAGATTCATTCAGACCCGCGATCATATTCATCACATCCGCGATACCTTTTCTCTCCATTTCCTCATTGGTTATACCAGGAACCATACTCTTCAACAGTGCTTTTAGAGCGTTCACATATGGTTGCCTATTGTCTGACGTAGATTGTCTGGCGACATCGTCCACAGGCTTAAGCCTCATCATCAACTCGTCATATTCCTCAGATGAAATGAACAATACCGGCTTGTAGAAGTCTCTTCCGCTGTCATCTTTCTTGGCAGTCCATCCGCGGAAAGTGATAAGCTGCGATGTTCCCTTAGGCATCGCGCTGCCCAGTCGCTTGCGCAACCAAGCCTTGTTAACATTGACGGTAGCCGCCTTCAGAACATCCTCACTGCCTTCGAAGTCATTCTCCGCAAGACTCTCGGAAAGGTCGTTGACATCGGAGTTCACCAGAAGATCCAACTGGGACTGGACGCTTTGTGCGTAGCCACCTATAGACTCTTTCATCAATGTAGCGAGCACCTGGGCGGAAATCTCGGTCCCGGCTGTGGCATACTTGTGCTCACCGAAGTATTTCTGGTCGGAATCCTTGACATTCACATTGCTGAATCTCTGACCGTCAGAGGTGGTCTTGGCGCGTATTCCGTCACTGAGCCGTATTTCGGATTTCTTCAACAACTCATCACTTTGCTGGAATGTCTCATATTTCTTCTGCAGACTTTTCTTCATAATCTGCAGCAGCTGTCTGTTGTAGAGATTCCAGGCCTCCTGATTAAGATTCCGTACCTGAAAACCGAAAAGGTTCACATTCTTTGCAGCAAGTTTGCTGACAATCTGATCCGCGGACGGTCCTTTATCATCATCGACGGCATTGCCGCAATCACCCACTACGAGCATAAGGTTGCTTTGATCCTTGTCAAACGGGAATTTGTCAAGAGCCTCGTTGATTCCATAATACAAAGCCTCAGTGAAGGACTTGTCGCCCACCGAGCTTTTAATGCCATAGGATCCTCCAGTCGAGAGGAAGGAGAACAATCCGGGGTCACTAGGAGCGGTGAAATTATAAATCTCGGTAAGGCCCTGGGCTCCATCGGCATAATCCCTATAGATCAGGACACCCACCTTAATCTTGAACTTGTTCTTGTCAAAGAAGGCGCATCCATCCTTTATGGCCTTCTCCACAGCAGGAAAATATGGATCCATCGAAGACGTTCCATCTATGACGATGGCAAGGTTTAGGTGGAGCAGTTTCTCCAGCTCAACCTTCTTTTGCTGTTCGAGCTTCACTGCTTCCTGTTGTTTGGCCGAGACATTGGCGCCTCCCCCAGAACTCGTGAACGAAGAACACTCGTATTTGTCAACGGTTGTGCCGTCCAGAATAGGAAAACGCAAAGCTTCCGGAGCCATACGGTACTGGTACTGCTCATACGGAGCGTTACTCTTACGGAACGGCACCGTACTGGCAACATCACCGGTCAATTCCTTGGAATCGTAAATCTTCGAAGTAATGTTACGGGCAGCGAAGTATTCCACATCCTCATGCTCCCACGTAGGCTCTATGCAGGACCTTTGATTCCAAGGCACGTATGACTCGCTTGGCACCCACGCTTTAAGCATTTTATTGGAAATCAACCCTTTCACTCCGTCTATCTTATGTTGGGTCGCCAACAGAACCATTCCGTTGCTGCCTCTTTTCATCACATAATAAAACTGCATGTCAGTGGAAAGCCTTACAGTCTTGGACTTATCCTCAGGACTTCTGTAACCGACACCGAAAGTCTTGGCATCACGCTGATCCGCATTTACACACAAAAGAGCCTTAAAATATATTCCGCGGTCATTGGCTAGACAGGAACTCCACAGAAGAAGGTTTTTCATAGGAACCCAGCCCTTGAACACAGCGGAGCCTGATATCTCAGGGTAATTGACCGTTTCATTCGGCTCGGAGAACACCATAGCGAATTCGCCGGAAATCTTGGCGATTCTTACTTTCTCATTGAAAGACAGTTTTCCATAAGGCGCAGCGTTGCTAGGATCCGCATAAGTGATGTTCTCATCACGGTCACTGAACACATCCCAGTACATATATTTGTTAGGTTTCGCATTCTGACCATATGCTCCCGAACGTACCAGTTTCTCAGCCGCGCTTTCCTTCAGTACTTCAGACAATAATTCCTGAGGTTTATACACAGAACACTTGGATGGGAGCTGTGCAGAAAACGACAGGCCACAATTAATCAGAATCGCCAGAGAAGTCAACAATAAATACCGTTCCATTATTCAAATTTGATTAAGTCAAAATTACCGATTTTGGTGCAATCCAATCTGGTTCCCAACGGATTGCGGATGTCATACTTGAGGTCACCCGAACCCGAGTACTGAATCCTCAAACGGAAGAAGCCGTCGGGAAGACTGTCTATATCAAGTATATAGCATATTCCAGCTATTATCTTGTCATTGTACCCCAAATCCCAGAAAGACTGATTGATGAAAAAGTCCCATATCATTGACTGGTACTTTAACGTTCCGTCTTCATTCAAGAAATCAACAGCATCAAAAATTGCCTTGATGTTTTCCAAATCCTGATTCGCGTCAATATTATTGTAGGTGCTCGTCTGAATAATATTAATGATCTCGCCAAAAGCCTTCGAATCATCATGTCCAAGCCCAACTGTAGCAACCACGGAACTATTCATGTTCGAAAGATAGAATATCGTAGGATACCCATAATTTATCCCATCTTTATACACCTGCTTCAAATGCTTGGCCAAGGATGCGGTCGGAGTGTCGATGGTGTTCGTTATATAGATGAAACGCAGTTCCTGATTCACCGGGTCTCCTATGGCGAAGCAAGGAGCCACAAATGAGAAGAACGTCAGAACAATCAAGACTATTATTCTCTTAACCATCAATAATTCACTTTAATATTAATAGAAGTAATCTGATCCCTGTCATTGTACTTAACTCCAGTCACCACAACGCTTGACCATGAGGCAATCAGCCTGTTGAATATCTCTTCGTATCTGTCCGGTGCCGTCTCATCATCTGCCAGACCTGAGCAGACAATCTTGTAGCCATGGGCAAAACTGGATTTAACGTTGGATGGGATGGAGCCGGAATTGAACATCTGTTGCAATTCTTCAACGGAAAGCTTCTTCACCATCACTTTTTTCTCAGACTGTTGAACAAAGCCGGAAACCGGGCGCGACGTGTATTCCCCGGTTCTCGAATTCTTGACTTCCAGTGTATATATTCCGGTTCCATCCTCCGCAGGCGGGATATTCCTAAAAGTGCCATTTGATGAATATGCGACCGGATCCACAACGCCTGTGGCGTACAGATTGAAGACCAAGACGTCTCCATCCTTTGTAGTCGCCTTGACAACAAACTTATAGGAACCGTCAGCCCAAACAAGATCGGAGACCGAGACGATTTCCGGCTTGCCTGAACTGATATCCATCAAAGCCTCGCCATTTCCGACATTGGAGTCCTCCGTCCCCGATGATTTTGCCGGTAAATTGGCTCCCCCGCCAGGAGATAATGAAATTGATGACATATCATCTTTAGCCTGTGATTCGCTGATGACATCTGATTTGTTAACAAGCATCGACACGACCTTGGCGCAACCGAAGCCTAGTCCAATGCCAAGAATTGATACCAGAAGCACCTTGACAGTCGGAGAAGCCGGTTTATATGGAGTCACATTATCCGACCCGCAATAAACGCAGTCCGGATTAAGATCGTCTGCTTCGTAAATGCGATTGCAGTTTTTACATTTGTATTTCCGTATCATAAGCATTACAATTTCAACATTAGACCAAAGTTAAGCCATATGCATTCCCTTCTGAAAGACATGCAATCCGCAAAAGGGCGGAAAACAACATCCTTACCGTAGGGTGCATAGTACACGTAAGGGTACTGGGAGTTACCATAAAACGGATTCTCATCAGAAGTGTATGTCCAGGTCAGACCATATTCATACCCTGCAGACGCAAGCAGGTAAACCGAATTCCGGACAAGTGCTATCTCAAGACCTGCGTTGCCGAAAACGGAATAATCCATTTTCTCCCTCTCAAACGCCTTAGGGGACAAGAACTCATTTGTGGATATGTTAAATGTTTCATTGTCAGTCTTCGCAGTGTACTTTGAGATAATGCTGCCGTTTAGTTCCATCGGGCTCACATCCGCCATCAGATTGAAATATGCCCGGCCGCCAAGGTCAAAATATAACGATACCCCACGCGCGATCCTGAAATTCAAATTCATGTAAAGAGGAACAGCCACATCCATGAATTTAACATCTTGAGCCGCAGATTTGATATTATAGTTTCTTGTATATTCCAGACCTGCCTCATCATTGGTAGCATATTCATATGTAATGTTATCCGCAGACAGGTTCATTGTTGACAAAGACGCGGCGGCACCTGTAAACAACCCGAAACGGAAACCCCTGCCGACTGAAAAAGAGAATCCTAAATCAACTCCTGCCTCTTTACCGGAAGATTCCTTCTTTGTGAAATCAGAAGCGGACCGGATGTCATAACGGGAATTGTAAGTCATCCCGTAGCGAGCCTTTATACGGAAATTCTTCCGTTTGTAGTTCAAGATAATCATCTCGTACGGATCATCCTCGGCAATCAGTTTCTTGTCCACCTTGACATCATAATCCCAATAGTCGATTCTTCCTTTTCTAGCAAAAGCCTGTCCAAAACTGTTGAATTCCAAGGGTTGCCGATTAATTGTCACGCGGCAGTCGCGCAAAGAGTCCTTTCTCTCCCTGTTGCGTTGGACAATGTAATAATTTGTCATCGGCACAAATCCATCAGGGTTCAGGCAATCGATGCTATGAATCTTCATTCGTCCGGACCCCCCATCATATATCAAATCAACCTCCAGTGTGAAAGGAACCGGCTGGCCGACAAACGGAGGGAACAGAACACCATTCATATCATTAAATGTCAAAGTCTTGTCCAATGTAACCTTGCAATGCCAGACAGACTCGGAATCATAATAGAAATCACCCTTCCTGATATCCGTGATGTCCGCATTGACATTTTCGCACTTGTTCATCAGGAAATCAGCATAATCATGTACTGTAATCTTTGTCTTATAAGATTCTCCGCTATTGAACAAATCGCAGAATATCAATGCGTCCGGGGTGTCAAACAATTGAAGGAAACGGTATTTATCCGACTTGGAATTAATCGCTGTCGCCAGTTGATAATCATCCAAAGCATTTAGAACGGCAAGATTCATCTTTCGTCTTGACACATTGTCGAGACTTTGAGCGGCAATAGGACACGACAAGATAAAGGCGGCCAATGCTGACAATATAAAGAGTTTGAAAGGTAATCCCACAAGCTGTCTCATACTAATAAAGTTAAATCATTAAGGCCAACACTGCGCCTATTGCCATACCGGCTACACCTCCAAGCAGATACACCCACCATCCAATCGCAGAACTATCCGGCTTGAAACCGCTGTCACCACCTGCTTCCGTGACAGTTGACTTTTCCAAATCCGCCAGCATGTCCGAAACATTTTGATAACGTGAAGCCTGATCCTTACGGGTCGCCTTGTCAACAACATTGCGGATCTGAGAATCATCTATATTGCGCAAAGGAAGACTCTGATTCAGGTGTGCCTGCATTATCTGCGAGTTATCACCGGTAAACGGCAATGTTCCGGTATATAATTGATAGAGCATGATGCCCAACGAATATATATCCGTTGTTCTGTTGTGGTTTGATACATCACCCGTTATAACCTCCGGAGCCGCATAGTCCACCTTTCCGATCAAGGCACCGACCTGGGTCAGTTTTGGGCCGGAAGATGGAGTCAGAGCGTACGGCTTACAGATACCATAGTCTATAAGTTTGATTTCATTGTCAATCGTGACCATGACATTGCTTGGATCAAGATCCCTATGGATAAAGCCTCTGGAATGAAGTTCCCCCACCCCAGTCAGGATGTTTCTCATTATCGAAACAACCGTAGTCTTTCTGTCAGAACAGTAACTTTCATACAAACTTTGCGCATAAGGAATATGCAACCCGGAACGATCGATGAAGCAACCGCTGACAAGGCCGCTGAGGGTAACGCCAACGAGTCTTTCCATCACGATATAGTACCTGACTATATAATTCTTTTGATACGAATCATATTCCATATTAGGAATGAATCCGTACATTCTCAAAAGATTAGGATGATCGATCTGCACAGAAGCCTCACGCATCGCCCTGTCTATTAAATCTTTTGTCGGACTTGCGATAAGTTTTAGTGCAACCGGAATCCTTTCCCCAGAAGATACGCTGACGCATTCTCCGACGAAAACTTTCCCCATACCTCCCTCACCTATCGGGGCGGCGGAGGCATCATATTCATAATAAATGCCGCTCTGCTTTTCCGCCGCCCCTTCAACTTTGATCATTGACATAGTATATCTATGAAAAAAAATTACTCAACCTCAATCAGCAAGGCATAAGTGTCATTAACCATCAGCACAAAGAATCCTGTCTTTGTTATCTTGAAACTGATTTTGGCTGTTTTCCGGTCGCTACGGACAATGTCACAATTCTGGTACGGACTATCATCCGTATGGCTGAATGACGGATATTTTTTGTCATAGAATGAGGAATCCTCGTTCTTGACTCTCCGCTCCTTTGCAACGAAAATGCTCGCATAGCCTACATACAGATTTGAGACATCAATCGTCACATAGTCCCCTCCTTTGACCGTCGTTTTCATTCCAGAGACAATGTAGGAGATTCCCGAGTCTAAATAGGCAGCGGCGTGTTCCATTTCTTTGCCACCTATCGTGAAGACGGGTCCCCGCCTATGACCGTCTTGTTCCGAGCTGACATCAACCTGTTTCGGCTGCGTGCTTTCATCCCGCGATTTCTTTTTATTGATCACAATGCCGTTGCCTTTGCCAGAAGATTCTTCCGCGGATACTTCCGCAGATTCTTCAACAACAGGGGCAGAAACGGCTGGCTCGTTCTCAATTGATAGGGTGTCCGTATTTTCCACAACACTAACGATTGTATTTGTTGTGTCCGCTGTAGGGTTTCCACAATTCATTTTGGCAAGAAGTCCTTGGCCGATAGCATCATCCGCACAAATCACAGCCGGGTTTATAATCTTCTTGAACTCTTTTATGTTTTTCTGTGGAAGAATTTTTTCTTGTCCGTCCGAACGGAGAAGAATTGTGATGGATTTACCAAGAAGCCTTGAGATAATAAGTCCCTCATATTCAACCCCGTTGTTCATAGTCAGACAGTCGAATAACGGTATTTTCTCCCATATCCCCTTTTTTTCCTTCTGTCCAAGTTGGGTCGAAACACTTATCACATCCGACATTCTGACATTGACTGGGCCTTTTCCACTCTTCAAAGTCATACTCGATCCCATAATCTGGTCAGTTATGACACCATAAATGATTTCTCCGGAGTTCAAGAGCACAGCATCGGTGGGAGTATAGCCACAAGATGACTTACTAGTTCTTCTGATTGAATCCCATGCCAATTTGTAGGTCATTTTGGCGAACGACATCAAGGTGATGCTGTTGTTGTTCTCTCTGGCAATAACGACATCATCATACACAGATTTGTCAGTTGAGACAGTTGAAACCTCAATCTTGTCTTCCTTGACAAGGTCGTTTTTAGTCAGACATTCCTTGGCTTCTGGTGTAAGGCAGCAGACTGGAATCTTCATAGAACGGATTCCCTTTACCTCATCACGGGGAATGACAATCCGGGCCAGAACCGCGTCAACAGTCACAACGGTTCCCGGAATCTGCTTGGATATATAACCCGAGTATTCGCTGCCATCCCTGCAATATACGGTCTCCAGATTTTGCGCCCGCAAAGAGGAGAAGGTCAGAATGGCTAATGTTACAATATAAAGCAGACGTCTCATTAACGAACGTTATTTAGTGATTTTTGCCTTTTTAAGAAGAGTCTCCAATTCCGATGACCTGACAGCAAGATTGAAGCCCTGTGATTCGGACAGAGAAGCGCAAAGCACTCCTATCAGCCTGCCGTATTTGTCAAATATTGGAGAACCGCTGGCGCCGGCCGCAGTGGTGCCGTCAAAACCGAATGTATGCACATTGTCGTTTCTCGTAATGGTCCCGGGATGCATATGAGCCTGAATCTGTGTCTTCTCTATATCATCAAGAAGATCGATGCCATACGGAAATCCGAAAGACACGATATGCTTCCCCTGATCCGGACTGTTCTTGCGTATATACCCGATAGGCACATAAGATCTGGAAGAAGGTTTGAAAGAAGATGTCCTGATTTTGAATATGGCAAGATCCACATTCTGGTCGTCACTGGAGATGACCTCATGGCAATTAAGCGCATTCGCCCTGTCAAAATAGTCTCCGTTAGGGAACACCGAAGTTCCGTCACTTACACCTTTGATCTGGATTTGGGAGATATATTGAATAGCCTCTGTGTACCCTTTGGCGACAAGCTTGTTAAGTTTGTTTCTATAATAGTCACCGGCGAGGCTCAAGATTGTGGCTTCACTGGTTGAGTACGCCAGCCTCGTGCTGAGCCAAGGTTTGGCTACATGCAGGTTGGATACAACATACCCATCTTCACCTACCAGAAAACCTGTGGCAGTGAATACCATACTGTTTTTCTCGTTATATGGCAGGATGTAATCATCTGATATGACGAACCTCGAATATAATGGTCTGCCAGGATTGTCAGGGTCAGGAAGTTTAGCGATGTCGAGGCTACCACATTCAACTTCAAAATGATAAGTCCCAATCATGAAGACGGTTGAATTCTCATACCTGTCACAGATTTCCTTATCGGTCATAGGTTTTTTAATTATGTCAGCACCTATGGATATACCAAGCAAGACACACGCAGCTGCCGCGATGCCGACAATCGGAATCCACCATCGGCACTTAGGTTTAGGAATAGGATTCTTGACAGGTACGCCACCGCAGACAATCGTGTCCTTATACGTTACAGGCACATATCTGTTTTTCGGAATCCCCATTCCGTTGACAGTCGTTCCGTTCGTGCTCGTGTCACAGATGAACCATTTGCCATCCTTCATTTCACGGATATTTGCATGGAAACGACTGACATTGTTCCCGCTTATGAGGATGTTGTTCCTGTTGTTGGAACCGATATTAATAATTCTCTTGACTGTAGGAGGAACTTCCACTGACGGAATAAGATTCCAGTCCAACGGGGTGTCAGCGAACGTAACCTGATCACCACGACGGATAGGCAACTCAACTCCAGGGGTCACTCTTATCCCATTAAGTAATGTTCCGTTGGAACTATTGTCAATCAACAAGATGTCCCCATTGTCAAGAAGGACGATCTCGGCATGATTCGAACTCACATACGGACTCTGCAGAACTACGTCTGAATTTTGAGCCCTACCTATTCTTATAAGTTTCATAATTGATTTTGATAAATGTACAGTTTAATTAAATTATTGGATTTATAATGCCATCCGACTCATTTTTCGGATTTTTAATCTTACTTGGAGAAGATGGAGATTTCGCCTTTTGAGCAGTAGGCGGAATGGTTTCATCAAAATGCCCACCATCAGGTATTTTGATGCCTACGGTGTCCATAGGGCTAACCGGCACCGTCCTGACATTATTGTTGGTGCTGGTTGTCACAGGCTCACCATCCTTATGATGATAATTGCGGGTCAGCCTGACCGTCACCATTACAATGACAGACAAGGACAACAGGACGGCCGCGATAGAGGCAATGATAACAAATATGCCATGATATGAGCGCGGAACCATTTCCCAGTCCAAATCCGCAACATTGGCGAAAGTAATAGTGTCATCTCTTTTGACTGGAACCTCAACACCTGGTCTCATGCGGATACCGTTTATGTACGTTCCGTTCATGCTCTGGTCAGACAGGTAATATTTCCCATTCTTTGTTAGCCTGATAGTGGCATGCCTTCGGCTCACGATATTCTCATCATCGGGGATGTATATGTCGCATTCACTGCCTCGCCCTATAGTATAAATTGTTTTCATGATCTGAATTGATTATTCTTGAACCCGTTCGGCCGCCGCTTTCCCACCTCCGACAGAGGTAGTGTCTGCCAACGCTGTAGAGTCTGTTTGCGCTGCCCCTGGTTCCATAGTCTGTGTACTGTGTGTGCACTGATGCACATTTACAAATAAACTCAGAAACAGGCACAACGATAATATCGCAACAAGTGTTTTAGTCCTTTTGTCCATCTTGGTCTTAATTAGAGATTCTGTATTCAAGTCGATTATCGCTGCCGAATAGTTGTCATGTTTTCCTCCATTAACTATGCCTATGTTCTCTATTTTTGTAAAAGTCTGCTCCAAGGCATTTTCCGCTTCGAAACTGCAGCATATGGAAGAAATCAAATCCGATTCCGGCATCACACCCCAAAAACCATCTGTACAAAGCACTAATCTGTCACCTTTGAGGTACGGAAGCTCATATACTTCAGGGTCAATGTCTTTTTCTACTCCTAAAGCCTTAAGAATAGAATTGGATTGGTTTGATAGTCTGGCTTGCTCTTCCGTAATTACCCCTTTGCTGACAAGTGCCTGATACACATAAGAGTGGTCAAAGGTTCTGAAGACTTTCCTTTTCCTTCTCAAAAGGTAAATACGACTGTCACCGACATAAGAAGCGTACACGCACTTTTTGGTAATCAGTACCGCCGTCAATGTGGTACCCATACCATTTAGGGAAGATGTTTCGGAGGCTTTCAGGTAAATCTCTCCATTTGCATGAATGATGGCGTTCCGCAGAACTTCAGCCGGAGATTCATCGGCTTCCGCTGAACTGACATCATCGATAACAGTGGTAACAGCCATATTCGATGCCACAGCTCCCCCGTTGCAGCCACCCATACCATCACAGACCACTACAATAGTCCCTAAGGATGTATCAGCTGACCCTGCGGAATCTTGATTGTCAGGACGCCCGCCGATACGAGAATCCAGCAATCCTTTGATTCTCAAAGAAGACTCTATGAGACTGGACATTGCACCTATTTTTTATTAGGCATATATATTGTCGACTTTTGGTTTGAAAACGGTGAAGTGTTGTTATATGTTGGAGAGCCGACATTGTTGATTTGAGTACCTGGAACAGGTTTGGCCGGAGCGTTGATTTCATGATATGAATCTTCCACCGGAATAAAACTATCTTTAGGTTTAAGATTCAGCTCCAATGTGTTGATAAGAATGAAATACAGTTCATAGCTTTCACCGATAGTGAGGATATCGCCATTTTTGCATTCTTTAGGTTCAAAACCAAGGCTGACACCATTTACCATTGTTCCACAAGTTGAACCTAAATCTTGAATGAAAGCCAGAATACTTGTGGAGCCATCCTCATTATGCATCTGTCGAACCACTAGGTTGGCATGTTTGTCTGATACAGTGGATTCCAAAAGGCAAATGTCAGAAGAGTCTGAACGTCCGATTACATTGGAACCTGCTCTTAACGGCCAGAATTCTCCTATCATTGTCTTTGACACAGAATACACGAAACCAATTAACGGTTTCTCACCAGGTTTTGCGTTCTTTTTAGGATCTGAAACAGGGTAATAGGTTCCGGCAGGGTTTTGAAGACCTCCCGCATACGGCTGATAACCGGCTCCTGAAGCCGGCATACCGGGGTAAATAGTTTTGTTAGAGTCCATAAACCAACTATTAATTTTAATGTTAAACTGTACATTTAATAAAATTATTTCCAAAAAGTGGAATCATACTTAAAGTTTCAGCATAGAAAAAGCTCATAGATAAAGCGGCCTAAGATAAGGTTCGTTTCTTTGGCATTGAAACACTGCGTTCATACCTCAATGCAAATATAACCTTTATTTTGCATAAAGCAAAACTTTTTGTCTGATGCTGTCTGTTTGGTGTCTGTTAACCTCATCGTCAGACTTGATGCGGACATGAGCAAACACTTGAATGGTTAATGATTGTATAGTGGGGGCAAATCAAGAGCATACACACTCATGTCAAAGAATATCGTAGGTACTGGGGCTAAGATGTGTTGAATGTACCCGAGAATACGCTCGATTACGGTTGCAAACAGCCGATTGGGACAACATATATTCCATCCTCCGGACGACGATATGCATAATCTCCTGTGGCGGTAAGTATCATTTTGAACACCGGTTCCTTCATTTTTGATGTATCAATCTGATTGGACAATGCTGTCAATGTGGCCGCCCCATCGTTGATTAATGACTGCCCGCCCAATTTGATCTCAATAAGGCGGGAAGCGGGCGCCACAGCCGCCATTACATTACATACTTGAAAATACAGAATGTCCCCAAATCGCAACTGTGGCGGCCTGGGGACTTGATGTGTCAAATCTGAAGTGTCAAAAATGAGAATATACTGACACCCACCTCTCAAAAAACCTCGGAAGTACACAAGTCCCACACACCAATAGACTTCCTCTCCGTCACGCGAATCATTTTTCACAAAACACGTTCAGCCTCATCACAAGTACAGCCGCCTCTATAGGTCTCCCGGCTGAAAATCTCTCGACTCTCCGCCCAACTTTTTCAGCCGATTCATTCTCTCAAGGCATTCCGTGACGTAATCCCTAAGGGCCTTTCACGTTACCCCCTCCCTAAATCCCTCCCCTCGGGGGAGGGACTTGCTCCGTCA
>CAVERO010000036.1:0-19756 GCA_963617915.1 Candidatus Methanomethylophilaceae archaeon
ACCTGAAGTTTTTCACTCTCAAACCTTCAAACAAACAAATCAAAACAGCTTCTAATAACCTGCATCATCTTTTTCATTCTTTTCGGCCTGGATTCCTTTTCTCATCAGTCGTGTACATCCGGTACACTCCTTCTTCCAAAAGAAATCCATACTCGAAAATAAAAGATAAATCTGAAGCAGTTTATTTTTTTCATGTTTCTAAACTATCTTTGCAAGGCGAAAAGATATGGGGCTGTATTCATTCTATAGAATCTCCAAGCCTTCGAAGGTGCTGGTGCCTTCGGACAAGGCGGCAGGGGAGTACAAACGTCTGCGAAACCGCACATTCTGGGGTGTCACGGGCGCTTACGCCCTCTACTACGTCTGCAGGATGGCCATGGGTGTGGTGAAGCAGCCGCTGATTGACGGCGGGATATTCACAGCCGCCCAGCTCGGAATCATCGGGTCGGCTTTTTATTTTGTCTATGCTTTCGGCAAGTTCGCCAACGGTTTCATCGCCGACTACTGCAATGTACGCCGCTTCATGGCGACGGGAATCCAGATCTCCACGGTGGTCAATCTGTTGATGGGAGTGTTCGGCCTGATCCAAGGGTGGACGGGAACTTCGACCACTCTGCTGTTCGTTACGTTCGTCATCGTCTGGGGTGTCAACGGCTTCTGTCAGTCGATGGGGGCTCCTCCCGGGGTCATCAGCCTTTCGCGCTGGTTTCCTCTTGACAGGCGCGGAACCTACTACAGCATCCTCAGCGCAACCCCGTATCTTGGCAAATCATTGTCCGTGTTCGCTTTGGGTCTTATAGTAGGCTGGATCGGCTGGGAGTACGGCTTCATCTTCTCAGCCTTGGCCGGAGTGGCCGGTTCGGCGATGATTCTGCTGATGGTCTCAGACACTCCCGAAAGCAGGGGGCTTCCTTCTGTCCACGAGTTGACCGGCGAGAAACCCCGGGCATCGGATTCGATGCCGACAAAGGAACTTCAAATCAAGGTGCTGCGTCATCCCGGAATCTGGATAATCGCCCTTTCGAGCGCCTTCGTGTACATCACCCAACACGCCGTCAGCGAGTGGGGAGTGCTTTTCCTTCAGAAAGGCAAAGGATTCACCCTTGTCGGAGCCACTCAGGTCATAGCGTTCTCGGAGGCTTTCGGAATAGCAGGCACCGTGCTTGCCGGCTGGCTGTCCGACCGTGTTTTCAAGGGTAACCGCTTCATTCCAGTGCTGGTTTCCGGGGCGCTTTGCCTCCTGTCGCTCGGTGCCTTCCTTTTCACCGGCGGAGGATATTCATTGAACATCATCTATGTGTCGGTCTTCAGTCTGGCGATCGGGGTGGTCTATTGCACGGTGGCTGGTCTTATGGCCCTTGACATCGTGCCGCGCAAAGCCACCGGTGCCGCTCTTGGCATGGTAGGTCTGGCCAGTTATGTCGCCGCCGGAGTGCAGAACATCGTCAGCGGTGTCATGATAGGCGGGAACGGATTCAATTTCGTCCCTGTCTCGGTCTTCTGGGTAGTCGCCTGTCTCCTCAGCTTCCTCATTCCGGTTCTCTCCTGGAAGTGGCTCAGGAGGCGGTAGTTTTTTACTTGAGCGCAGGAAAAGCCGCCACAATCACCGCAATCTGAGGGCCGTAATCGGAGGGTACACCATCAACTACGCAACAGCTTATTAATTCTTAAGACATTATGAGGCTACAAATTAGACAAATCTCAATATTGGCGGCCATGGCAGTCGCATCAGGCGCCTTGGATGGATGTTCATACGATGATACGGCAGTGATCGAGCGGATTGACAAGGTGGAGAACGACCTTGCAGAACTGAAGGCGCTGGTCAATCAAATCAACACCGACCTGCGCAGCGAAGGAGTAGCAACTTTTTATGGGGCACAGTTGCAATAATAAGTGAGAAGAAATTGCACTGTGCCCTTCTCTTTTGTTCTCGCATAATCAAGAGAGTGCCGACAATACCTAAACATTCTGTAAAGACAATCACGTCTCTCTATACGTTTCACGGCCTCTGCCCCAGACCTTCCCGTTCTCCAGACTGCGGTTCATAGTGGAGAATGTCGCTCCAATCTTGAAGACCTTGCGGCCGTAGTCCTTGAACGGCCAGTCGTAGCCCTTTTGGTCTATCTGGTCCAGGGCATCCTGTGGGTCTCTGTTGCGCTTTAGCTCGATGATCTATATGTATCTGCCGGGCTGAATGAGCATGTCGATGCGGCCGTTGCTCGTGTGGCGTTCCACCTGCACCAGCTGCCCCCATCGGCTTTAACATTGAAACAGATGCCTTGTCGATAATTCTATAATACTTTGGGTCGAACGTAGGCGCCTTTTACCGTTTCGTCATAATCGGTAAATCGGCGGAAGTCACTGCCTGACAGAACTCATCACGCCGTCAGATTATCTCTGTAGCCCAGAGGGCTTTGAAGAAGTCGGTTACGTAGTAGAGGTCAGCGTCAACGATAACGGCCTCAACCTCACCTCAAGGTTGTCATAGGTGTGCCTACGGGTTGTACCGGACGCGGAAAGCTATTTAAGGATTGCCAAGGCGGCGGGGTCAGACCCTTACCGCATGCCAATGCGGCCCGAAGCGGTCGAACGCCGCCTTGTCAAGCATCTCGCGGTCGTCCGGATGGGCGATGCCGATCAGAAGCTTTGCGCGCTCCTGAAGCGACTTGCCGTACAGGTTCACGGCTCCATATTCAGTGACAATCCAGTGCGCGTCGGCGCGGGGGGTGACGACTCCGGCTCCGGGGTTCAGCATAGGGACGATTTTCGCCTTGCCTTTGTTTGTGCGGGAGGCGAACGCGGTCATCGAGATTCCGCCTTCTGACATCGACGCCCCTCTGACGAAGTCAAGCTGCCCTCCTGTGCCGGAGAATATCCTCGTTCCGATCGAGTCGGCGCAGATCTGGCCGGTCAGATCGACCTCCGTGGCAGAGTTGATGGCCATCATGTTCGGGTTCTGGCGGATCACCCAAGGGTCGTTGACATACTTGATGTCCTTCATCAGCACATCGGGATTATGGTCGATGAACGAATATACCTCCCCGGAGCCCAGAAGGAACGAAGCCACGATCCTGCCCTTGTCGATTTTCTTGTTGGCTCCGTTCACGACACCTTTTTTTATAAGGCCGAGAACCCCGTCGGCGAACATCTCGGTGTGTACCCCAAGATTCTTGTGGTCAACAAGTTCGGCGGCAAGAGCGTTAGGCAGCGCACCGATTCCCATCTGGATGCAGGCCCCGTCGGGAACCAGTTCGGAACAGTTCTTTCCGATTTGCACCTCAATGGGAGTAGGCTCCGCGAAGTCCTTGGTTATAAGCGGTGTGTCATCCCTGACAAGATAGTCGAAAGTGTCCAGCGGGACGAGATCTCCGTAGGCGAACGGCACATGAGGATTCACCACGGCAATCTTGACGCGGGCCGTCTCCACCGCCGCCAGCGAGCAGTCCACGGAGGTACCCAGCGACACCATCCCGTTCTCGTCCGGCGTTGAAACCTGCACCATGGCGGCTCCCAACCTGATGGCTCCGCTGCGGTAAAGCTTCTGTGACTCACCGAGATGCACCGGCACGTAGTCTGCGTACCCGGAATTCACGTCGGGGCGCACGTTCGGGCCGATGAAGAAGCCCTGCTCAAAGAAGATTCCTGAATATTTCGGATCTGAATACGGAGCCGGCCCTTCGGTGTGGAAGTGGTGGAAATGAAGGTCTTCCACCTCGCCGGCGTCAGCCCTTCGCACAAGAGCGTCAACCAGAATGAGCGGCACGCTCGCCACGCTGCTTAAATGAATATGCTCGCCCGACTTGATGGCTTTCACCGCCTCGTCGGCGGATACGTAGTGGTATTCTTTCATTAGTGTGTTGTCTAATTGTCCGGCCGTCGCGGCGACCGCCTTGAAGGACTTCGCATCTATTGTGCGACAGCCGAATCGTCCGCAAAGATACTGCTTTTGGAACATTATTCAAATTTTCGGTCACTGAACCCACCTGGGTCACTGAGCCGACCTGGGTCACTGAGCCGACCTGGGTCACTGAGCCTGCCGAAGTGACCTGACTTACCGAAGTGACAGAACCTGTCGAAGTGACCGTCTATAGTTTCGGCAGGATAGCCAACCGGACGGAGACCGAAGACGGCGACCGGAGCGGACACGGACATATTCATAAGTTTTTATTAATTTTGCAGGATATGATCAATAAGGAAAAGAAATTAGAGGCGTTCGAGCGAGCGCTGGAAGTGATGGACAGGCTTCGGGCCGAATGTCCTTGGAACCATGCCCAGACCATTGACACTCTGCGTCCTATGACGGTCGAGGAAGTCTATGAGCTCAGTGACGCCGTGATGAAGAAGGATGAAGCCGCCCTTGAAAAAGAACTCGGTGACGTGTTCCTTCACGTGATATTCTATGCCAAAATCGCCGAGGAGGAAGGCCGCTACGACATCGCCGATGTGATGAACAAGCTTTGCGAGAAGATGATCTACCGCCATCCTCATGTGTTCTCCACCGTGAAGGTCGCCGACGCGGAGCAGGTGTCCGAGAACTGGGAGATGCTCAAGGCCAAGGAGAAAGGCGGCAACAAGCGCATCCTTTCCGGGATTCCGGACGCCATGCCGCCGATCCTTAAGGCGTTTTCCATGCAGGACAAGGCGCGTGGCGTGGGCTTCGACTGGGAGGAAAAGCGTCAGGTATGGGACAAGGTCAAGGAGGAGCAGGGGGAATTGCAGGCAGAGATGGAAGCGATGGACTCCGCCGTCTCCGAAGAGGACAGGAAGGCGGCAGCGGACAGGGCGGAGGAGGAGCTCGGGGACTTCATGTTCGCCACAATCAACGCTGCAAGGCTCTATGGCCTGAATCCGGACACGGCGCTCAACCGGGCCTGCGACAAGTTCCGCCGGCGCTTCACTTATCTGGAGGAAAACACAATCCGCAAAGGAAGAAATCTTCATGACATGACCCTTGCCCAGATGGACGAGATCTGGGACGAGGGCAAGGCCAAAGGTCTGTAAGGTAAACTTTGCCGGACTTCGATAAACTTTACACGTCCGGATTTGTCAAAAAAAAGACATTTTCTTAAATTTGCGGATGCCTTCTTGAGAAAGGGGTATCGTAGAATGGATATTTATGCCGGATTATAAAGTAGTTGAGGTTGTGAGCAGAAGGGATCTGATGAAATTCATCAAGTTCCCTGACAAGTTGTACAAAGACTGCCCTCAATATGTTCCCGCCCTTCACAGCGACCAAGTAAAATCATTGACCAAAGTCTCCACCCTTTCATACTGCAAGAGGAAAATGTGGATGGTCTTGGATGGGAAAACCGTTGTGGGACGCATCTGCGGAATGATAAACCCCCGCTACAACTCGCTCTACGACAAGAAAAGAGCCCGTTTCGGATGGTTCGACACGATCGAAGACCTTGAGGTCGCGGCACTGCTTCTCGGCACTGCGGAGGCGTGGGCGAAAGAGAACGGGATGAATGAGATTCACGGCCCCTTGTACTACAACACTCTCGGAAAGCAAGGAATGCTCGTTGAGGGTTACGAGAACATCCCTCCATTCAACTGCCTGTACAATTATCCTTATTACAATGACTTCGTCACGGCTCTTGGCTATGAGAAGGAATGTGACTGGGTTCAGTACAAAATCGTGGCCGACCAGCCTCTTCAGGAGAAGATCACAAGGATCGCCGGACTTCTGAAGCAGAGATACAACCTGCACGAGGGGAGTCTGGACAAGCTCAAGAAGGACAAGAAGATGGTGCGTTATTTCTTCGATGTCTATAACGAGAGTTTCGCCAAGTCGGTCTATAACTTCATCCCTTTCACCAAGGAGGAGATAGAAGAGGAGGCGAGCGAGGTCCTGCGGTTTGTCTCGGACAAGACAAGCAGCATAATATTCGATGACAATGAGGAACTTGTGGGATTCGGAATCACGTTTCCTACCATCTCCCCGGCGCTCCAGAAAGCGAAAGGTCATCTGTTCCCGTTCGGTTGGTTCCATCTGCTGAAGGCGATGTACAAGTACGACACGGTGGATTTGATGATAAACGGGGCCGTGCCGAAATGGCAGAACACCGGGGTCTCTTCCATCTATCATTGCACGATGTCGGAGAAGTACCGCAAGGCGGGCACGAAATGGGCGATCTCCAACCCGCAGATCGAGTCCAACGGCGCGGTCAATGTTTGGGGCAAGTACGAGCACGAGCTGTTTATGCGCCGCCGCTGCTACCTCAAGCCGATTTAGGAATATACCAACCCCGGTCCCTGAGCCGGTCGAAGGGCCGGTGTTGAGACGGAACTCCGATGCTTCGGCAGGCTCGGCAACCGCAGGTCAAAGAACCGGAATTAAAGAAAAATAACCATTGAATATGGCAGAGAACACATTAGTGGACAAGATCCTGGCTCTCCGGGACAAATACGAGTCACTTCAGACGCAGCTTGCTGACCCTGAAGTGATAGCTGACATGAAAAGATACGTCCAGCTCAACAAGGACTACAAGGAACTTGAGCCGATCGTCAAGGCCGGCCTTGAGTACAAGAAAATGGTCGATGAACTCGCGGAGGCCAAGGACATCATGATCAACGAGAAGGATGATGACCTTCGCGACATGGCCAAGGCCGAGATCGCCGAGATCGAACCGAAGATTCCCCAGATGGAGGAACAGATCAAGATTCTCCTGATTCCTGCCGATCCGGACGACAGCAAGAACGCCATAATCGAAATCCGCGGCGGTACGGGCGGTGACGAGGCGGCCATATTCGCCGGGGACCTTTTCAGAATGTATTCCAAGTACGCGGAGAAGCGCGGCTGGAAACTTGAGGTCAATGACGAGACCCCGGGCACCGCGGGCGGCTACAAGCAGATTGTGTTCAAACTCTCGTCAAACGACGAGGGTGTCTATGGAATAATGAAATATGAGTCCGGCGTGCATCGTGTGCAGAGGGTCCCTCAGACCGAGACGCAGGGCAGAATCCAGACCTCGGCCGCTTCCGTGGCCGTTTTCCCCGAAGCCGGCGAATTTGATGTTGACCTTAAATGGGATGACATCCGTCTTGACCTGTTCTGCTCCTCCGGGCCGGGTGGCCAGGGAGTCAACACGACCTATTCGGCCGTGCGCCTTACCCACCTTCCGACAGGTCTGGTCGTCCAGTGTCAGGAGGAACGCTCCCAGCTGAAGAACAAGGACAGGGCATTCGAGGAACTCAGGACACGTCTGTACAACCTTGAGCATCAGAAATATCTTGACGAGATCGGGGCCAAGCGCAAGACGATGGTCTCCACCGGCGACCGCTCGGCCAAGATTCGTACCTACAACTACCCGCAGGGCCGTGTGACCGACCACCGCATCAACTGGTCGATGTACAACCTTCCGGTCTTCATGGACGGTGACATCCAGGAATGCATCAACCAGCTTCAGATTGCCGAGAACGCCGAGCGTCTCAAAGAGGCCGGAGAGTAGTCTGGTTCAGAACATCATTGCGAGGATGCCGGTTTTCCGCTGTCCTCGCTTTCTTTGTCTCCGTACCTGAGAGGCGGCATTCCGGGTTCTGAAAATGACGTTTTGTCGCTGGCCGCCCGCGTGGGCTGCCTGCCTGATGAAGGCTTTTCTGACAAAATGACATATTCGTAAAAATGGCATAACATTCGATAATACTCCTGACGTCCGGCTTCGGAGACGTGGTCGGGCAGAATAAAAGAAAATAGGAGATTAAAAGAATATGGGAAAAATCATTGGTATCGACCTTGGAACCACGAATTCGTGCGTTGCGGTCATGGAAGGCAACCAGCCTACCGTCATAATCAACAACGAGGGTGAGAGAACCACCCCTTCAGTAGTCGCCTTTACCGACGGCGGTGAAAGAAAGATCGGTAACCCTGCGAAGCGTCAGGCCATCACGAACCCTAAGAACACCGTCTTCTCCATAAAGAGATTCATGGGCGAGACTTTCGATCAGGTTCAGAGGGAAGTCGCCAGAGTGCCTTACAGCGTGGTCAGGGGCGAGAACAACACTCCGCGTGTTGACATCAACGGCAAACTCTACTCACCTCAGGAGATTTCAGCGATGATTCTTCAGAAGATGAAGAAGACCGCCGAGGACTACCTCCGTCAGGAAGTCACCGAGGCTGTCATCACGGTGCCAGCCTACTTCTCTGACTCACAGCGTCAGGCCACAAAGGAGGCCGGAAAGATCGCCGGACTCGATGTCAAGAGAATCATCAATGAGCCTACGGCAGCCGCGCTTGCCTACGGCCTTGACAAGAAGAACAAGGACATGAAGGTTGCCGTTTACGACCTTGGCGGCGGTACTTTCGATATTTCCATCCTTGAGCTGGGTGGAGGTGTGTTCGAGGTAAAGTCAACCAACGGTGACACCCACCTTGGCGGTGATGACTTCGACCAGGAGATCATCAACTGGCTTGCCCAGGAGTTCGCTGCCGAGAACGGCGGAATCGACCTGAAGAAAGACCCTATGGCTCTCCAGAGATTGAAGGAAGCCGCAGAGAAGGCGAAGATTGAACTGTCCAACCAGACATCGACCGAGATCAACCTGCCTTACATCATGCCGGTTGACGGAATTCCTAAGCACCTTGTCAAGACTCTCACAAGAGCCAAGTTCGAGCAGCTTTGCGACAACCTCTTCCAGAGGTCCATCGACCCTTGCCGTCAGGCGCTCAAGGATGCGGGTCTGAATGCGTCCGACATTGATGAAGTGCTTCTCGTGGGCGGTTCCACACGTATTCCTAAGGTACAGCAGCTTGTCAAGGAGTTCTTCGGCAAGGAGCCTAACAGAAGCGTCAACCCTGACGAGGTCGTTGCCATCGGCGCGTCAATCCAGGGCGGTGTGCTTGCCGGTGACGTGAAGGATGTCCTTCTGCTTGATGTCACTCCGCTGTCACTTGGTATCGAGACCCTCGGCGGTGTGATGACAAAGCTCATCGAGTCCAACACGACCATCCCTACCCACAAGTCACAGGTGTTCTCCACCGCGGCTGACAACCAGCCTTCAGTTGAGATCCACGTGCTTCAGGGTGAGCGTCCTATGGCCAAAGACAACAAGGAGATCGGCCTGTTCCATCTTGACGGGATCGCTCCGGCTCCGAGGGGAATACCTCAGATCGAGGTGACGTTCGACATCGACGCCAACGGCATCCTGAACGTGTCCGCCAAGGACAAGGCCACAGGCAAGGAGCAGAACATCAGGATTGAGGCTTCTTCAGGCCTGTCAGACTCCGAGATCCAGAGGATGCGTGACGAGGCCAAGGCCAACGAGGCAGCCGACAAGGAGGCCAAGGAGAAGGTTGACAAGATCAACAACGCCGACGCCCTCTGCTTCCAGTCAGACAAGAACCTCAAGGACTACGGCGACAAGATTCCAGCTGACAAGAAGTCAGCCATCGAGTCAGCCCTCGGCTCCCTCAAGGACGCTGTCAAGAATCAGAATCTTTCTGACATCGACCGCTACACCGAGGAACTCACCAAGGCTTGGAACGCCGCTTCCGAGGATATGAACCGCGCTGCCCAGGCCGGCGCCCAGCAGGGGCCTCAGAACCCTTACGGCCCGCAGGCCGGTCCGCAGGGTCCGCAGAACGGCCCGGATGACCAAGGTCCGGACGAGCAGTAAAGATGAACGCTAAAAAGAAAGGAGACTAGAAATAGCCTCCTTTTTTGAAGGTTTCAAAACAGCTTCTAAGCTTACTAATAGTTGTCAAAATACAGAAAACCATGAGACGTATTCTTACAATTCTTTTAACATTTTCCGCTTTTCTGGGGCTGGGCGCCCAGGAGCGGTTTGTGAATTATCCTCTTCCTGAGAATCCTGACACGCTCAGGATTCTTGCTGTCGGCAACAGTTTTTCGGACGATGGCACTGAATATCTTCCCAGACTTCTGGAGGCTGCCGGCATCCACAATGTCATAGTGGCGAGACTTTACATCGGCGGCTGTTCTTTGGAAAGGCATTGCAAGGAATATTCCGAGGGGCTTGCCGACTATGTTTATTCCAAATCCACAAAGAACCGTTGGGAGCTGGTCAGCAGGAACGCCACCCTGCTTGACGGACTCAAGGATGAGCCGTGGGACATCATCACGATTCAGGAGATGTCCGGGTGTTCGGGACTCTATGAGACTTACGGGGAATGGATTCCACGGCTGCTTGAGATAATAAGGAAAGAGACTCTCAACCCCCGCGCCGCCATCGTCTGGCACGAGACCTGGGCCTATGCCTCCAATTCCTCCCACGACATGTTCAGACTTTATGGCAACAATCAGGACAGGATGTATTCGGGAATAGTGGATTGCGTGAAACGCGCTTCCAAGGAGTTTGACATTCCGGTTGTGATTCCGAGCGGTGACGCCATTCAGATAGCGCGTGGCACACGCCTTAACAATCAGGATGATGTTCCGGCTGACAGCAAGGTTTATCAGCTTACCCGTGACGGTTATCATTTGACAAGGCAGTTCGGCTGCTACATCGCCGCATGCGCTTGGTTTGAGACGTTGGTCAAGCCGACCCTCGGTAAGTCCGTCATCGGCAATGGCTGTCTTCTGCGTGACACTGAGTGCAGCATCACTCCAAAAGATGCCCGTCTTTGTCAGAAATGCGCAGTACGGGCGGTGAAATCTTGGTAGAAGGGAGACTCCACCGGAATATTCATAAACGAGAATTATGAAATCACTTAAAGAGCTTTACAGGATAGGCAAAGGCCCGTCCAGCAGCCACACTATGGGTCCGAACAAGGCCGCCAAGGATTTCGCTGAACGGCATCTTGACGCCGCTTCGTTCGAGGTGACGCTTTATGGAAGCCTTGCGGCCACAGGCAAGGGACATATGACGGATGTGGCCATTATCGAGGTTTTGCAGCCGCTTGCCCCGGTTCATATTGTCTGGAAGCCGGAGATATTCCTTCCATTTCATCCCAACGGAATGAATTTCAAATCTTTTGATGCGGAAGGCCATCAGACCGATGAATGGACAGTTTACAGTGTGGGTGGGGGAGCGCTCTCCGAAGGAAAGCCTGGCGACCGTTTCTCGACCCCCGATGTCTATGAAATGAACCATCTTGCCGAAATACAGAAATGGTGTGAGGACAAAGGCCGCAGTTATTGGGAATATGTCGATCTTTGTGAGGGACCGGACATCTGGGATTACCTTCAAGAGGTCTGGGAGGCGATGAAAGTCTCCGTGGAAAGAGGGATTGACCACGAGGGTGTTCTTCCCGGGCCTCTGAACCTGCCGAGAAAGGCTCCGACGTATTATGTCAAGGCGACCGGCTACAAGCAGACGCTTCAGACCCGTGGGCTTGTCTATGCGTACGCCCTTGCCGTCAGCGAGGAGAACGCCTCCGGAGGAATCATTGTGACAGCTCCGACATGCGGGTCGAGCGGAGTTATGCCCGGGGTTCTGTACCACCTTGCCAAAGGGCATGATTTCAAGGACACAAGGATACTTCACGCATTGGCCACTGCCGGTGTCATCGGTAACATAGTCAAGCGCAATGCCTCCATATCGGGAGCCGAGGTCGGTTGCCAGGGAGAAGTCGGCGTCGCCTGCGCCATGGCCTCGGCAGCTGCATGCCAACTCTTCGGAGGCAGCCCTTCCCAGATTGAATATGCGGCCGAGATGGGGCTTGAGCATCACCTTGGAATGACGTGCGACCCGATTTGTGGTCTTGTTCAGATCCCTTGCATCGAAAGGAATGCTTTCGCGGCCACGAGGGCTTTGGATTCAAACCTCTATGCCGCATTTTCTGACGGCAAGCATCGTGTGTCTTTTGACCACGTGGTCGAAGTTATGAAACAGACCGGCAAGGATCTTCCGTCCCTTTACAAGGAGACCAGCGCGGGTGGCCTGGCGAAGAACTTCGACAAGTCTTTTTAGAAATATATTCGACATAATGACAGATAAAAGCGACAGAACGTCACGTTTTTGTGACATTTTGTCGCCTTTTTGATACTTTTTGGTGTCGGCACGCAGATTGATTAAACCTAAGATGTCCCGCTTGAAAGAGCGGGGCGGAAAAGATGATTAAAAACAAAATAGGAGATTCAATTATGTTACCAGTATCAAAAAAGTACAACAATCAGAATTGGTTGCCAAACATTTTCAACGATTTCTTTGACAATGATTGGATGGGCAGGACAAACGCCACGGCACCTGCGGTCAATGTATTAGAAAACGAGAAGAGCTACGACATCGAACTCGCCGCTCCGGGAATGACCAAGGAGGATTTCAAGGTCAGCCTTGACGACAACGGAGATCTTGTCATCAACATGGAGAAGAAGGAGGAGAACAATGAAGAGAAGAAGCACGGACACTATCTTAGGCGTGAATTCTCATATTCAAAGTTCCAGCAGACCATGGTGCTTCCTGATGATGTTGAAAGAGAGAAGATTAATGCTTCTGTTGTAAATGGTGTCCTCAAGGTCAACATTCCTAAGGTTCAGAAGCAGGAAGCCTCTCAGACAAAAAAAATCATAGAAATCAAGTAAAAAAGTTTGCAGGTAAAAGAAAAATGCCTATCTTTGCATCCGCATTCGGGAAGACAACCAGAATCAACGGATGCAAAGTCGCATGGTGCGGTAGTTCAGCTGGTTAGAATGCCGGCCTGTCACGCCGGAGGTCGAGGGTTCGAGTCCCTTCCGCACCGCAAGAATCCCCCTCAGAGTTATTTGAGGGGGATTTTCAGTTTCTAAGGTGGTACGCAAATGGTACGCAATTGCGTTGATTCGGATGAATTGATATAGCAATCCTCTGACCAAAACTTGGTACGCATGTCTAAAAAAGACCCGCGTCTGGAAATCCAAACTCGGGTCGTAGCGAATAAAATATTGTCCAACTATGGGCAATGTTTCAACTGCAAATATAACCAAAAAGCTTTAGACTTCACACCGGCAGTTCCGTCGGACTTGCGTCCGCCGGAACTGCCGGAAAGCGTACCCGGCTTTCAGAGTTTTGGTGGCTCTGAAAGCCGACACTTTCCGCCACCCTTGCGGGCTGCCTAACTGCAAAAGCGCTATCTTTGCATCCGGAATCTGTCAGCTGTGCATAAAACCACAGCACAATGAAAATTCTTATTGACAATGGCCACGGCCAATTCACCCCGGGAAAGCGCTCCCCTGACGGCCGCTTCCGTGAATGGTTCTTCAACCGAGAAATCGCCACCCGTGTCGTATCAGGACTAAAGGCAGAAGGCTTCGATGCCGAGCTTCTGGTACCGGAATCCGATGACATCAGTCTCAAAGAGCGTGTGAATCGCGTAAACACCGCCTGTATCCTCCACGGAAAGAGAAATGTAATCTTGGTCAGCATCCACGCCAACGCCGCCGGAAACGGCTCAAAATGGATGAATGCACAAGGCTGGAGCTGTTACACCTGCAAGGGACAAACGAAATCAGACGAGCTGGCCACTTGCCTGTACGATGAGGCCGATAAGAACTTCCCAGGCAGGAATATCAGAAAAGACTGGTCCGATGGAGATCCCGATTGGGAAGAAAACTTCTACCTTCTGAAAAACACCTGGTCGATAGCCGTTCTCACAGAATCCTTCTTCTATGACAATGTAGAAGACCTCCGTTATCTCGAATCAAGCGAAGGAAAGGCAGCAATCGTCAGGACACACATTGAGGGCCTGCGTTCTTACTTGCTGCAGGAATCGAAAGCTTCTCTGAATAATAGATGAGCCAGCTGTAAACGAACAACCTGATGAAATCCCAGACATCAGACTTCCCGCAGCAAATAAGCGTCGCATAAGAATACAGTCCTATGACCATAAACACGCTCTCCGGATTTTCCACTGCGGATTGCGTCTCCTCTATGTCTTCAAGGCAACGCTGCGCGATAAGATCAGCGGCCTTCCATTCATCAGAGGGCATTGAGTCCCACCTTCCTTTCGCCACCTCTTGCTTTATCATCTGCTTTGCCGCAGCCGCCAATGGCCCGAACTTTTCAGACTGATACCCGGAAAAAAGGATCATCGCATTCTCCAGATAGTCCACCATATCAGTGATGCAGTTCTGCAGGTCGAGGCAGACAGGGTATTTGGGAGTGAGCTGGGCGCAGAAATCAAAAACGGCCTCGTCATCCCGTTTGGAGATGAAATCCCAGAGATTCTTATTTAATTGCTCCGTTCCCATAGAAACAAAATAAATAGTGTGAGCTCCTCCTGCAGAGCCCACCTTGGCCTCGCCAGAAGCCAGGAACTACATGCAGGGATCATAGCTCACACTAAACGTATGAGGTAATCCCCTATGTGCATAGTAGTTCTTTAATAGATGCTAAATCCTGGCGAGATTCGGTGGGCTACTGCAAATAGTGAATACCAAGTATTCTATGTCTAAACGGTTTCAGCAGTATCAGTGCTGATTCCGCCACAAAATTAAGCAAAGTTTCTCAAACTATCTCACTTTTCGATAGTTTCCGCCTTCTCCGCCCCGACGGCAATAGGCAGATTGACAAACAAATCCAGCCCTGTAAGGCTCTCCAATGAATCAACTGACACCTTCACCGCCTCCAGCTTTTCATCGAATCCAGAGAAGCCGTAGCTGCGATTCTCCAATATCCAAGCCTCCGCCCTGTAACCGCCTGTATCATACCAAGAGTCAGCATCCAGCACAAGCACTGCCTTCCAGAACTTCTCCGGTACCGCAATTCTCTTCCCGTTCACGTCCGTCACGAAATTGGTTGTATCACTGTCAATGATACCGGTCACAATCCAGCCATTATCAGCATCGATGGCCAGCTGCTGCACCTTGTTCTCCAGAGCTGCCCAGATGCCGTCATTGAAATATGGATCCATCGGAGCAATGTTCGTGTAGAAGAATGTCTGCTGATTCATTTCTGCCGACAATCGGTCAGATGAAGGGCAAAGATGGCCACGGATATAACCTTCAACGTTTCCGGCCTGATAAGTCCTCCGCAGGCAAGGCTGTTTCTTTGTCGATACGAAAGAATCATACTGCCACGCAGCTGTTCGCGAACCGCGACCGAGCAGTTTGCGATTCAAAGGATAGGCTACCCAGATGGCGATTTGTTTATCAACGTCCCAATACAAGGAGTAGTTCCTCTGTCGGCCCCAGTACTCATCAGTATAGTGGTTGACGAAGAAATGAACGTTGTCATCAGTGAATTCTGGAAGCTCAAGCCAGCCGAGTTCGTGGGCTTTGGAATGAGAGCATATCTGCCCGAAAGCAGAAATTGAAATAAAAGCAGCTAAACCGATAAGAATGAGATTGATATGTTTCATTGTTCTTATCATTTTCAGCAAATGTCGGAAAAAATCAGCAGACTTTTCAAAAGAAAAGCAGACACAACACCGTACGTATGCTGTGCCTGCCGGAAATAATAATGATAATCGCGTTCCTAGAAGCCATTATAGCCGCCAAGCAGCTGCATAATTGCATTTTCAGGAGACGTCGCTGTCGGTTTCGTTGATAGAAACATTCTGCAGATCTTCACACCGTCTTCCGAGGGGGTGATTTCTTGATAGTAAGGTTCTCCGAATTCCTGCCAGACCAATTCGTATCTGTCTTTCTCTTCCTTATAGGTAAGGTAGATGACAACATTCCACCCCATATCGGTAGAATACTTCTTTAATGTCTTCGATGTAATTGTCCTTTGGTTTTCCTTTGAATCTACAATTCCCTTTTCAAAATCAAATGATACCTTAGTCACTTCAACTATGGGTATTGTCATTTCGGAACTGAGAATTGCATGGTCTTCATACGACTGATACCTTGGTGTTGACAGAACTTCAATTCTGGAAATGTACATTTTACCGCTGTAATTGAGAATGTTCAGGCTTTGAGCCGACAACTGTACCGCAGATGTGGCAGCAATAATGAGTAGCAGAATTTTTTTCATGACGTTATTGTTTGTTAAAATCTATGGCTTCTTGATATGTGCAATACGCGTGGTATATCCAGACAGAGTAGTATTCTTCATCATCGAACTTGTTGGTGACTAACAATGTGATTCCCTCAGAGCCCATATCGACAAATTCATATAAAGCATCATCTTTATCAGTGTGAAATGTGGCAGTGCAGATATATTCACCACCGGGATGTTCTTCCGACTCCTCGTATGTGGCATCAAATCTCAGGTCGGTGATGGTATATGCAAAGCCCCAGAAGACAAACAACTTGTTTTTAAAATCCAATGAGAAGACCATTGGGTTGTCCATATGCGAATCCTCAAGATACATGGGTTTGGACAATGATTCATCCCATTGGTAAAATTCCCTGTCGCTCCAGGAATTATGGTAGGTTTCTAAAGATGTCTCCGCAAAGCAGACATAATAAGTCCCATTATAGTCGTTGATGTCATTCTGGAGATTACTGCCACCTTCGCAAGAAATTGCGCAGATGATGGCACCAAACAAGACTTGCAAATTTCTCATATGATGGGGATTCCTTATAAGGATTATTTGATTGTCAATGAAAGTGTTGCTCCATTCGATTCGTACTGACCTCCGTCGCTGCCTGTGGGGGCGATTTCATCGGAGACAACGATGACTGGATTGCATTTTGACAGCGATTTCAGGACTTTTTCCCTGTCGAACTTTTGGCCTCTGTTGTGCATGGCCTCGAGGGAGTCGATAAAGGTGAGACGGACGAAGCGGCGGCTATATGAGCCCCAGATTCTGTCGCTGATTGCCTCTACATTTCCGTTTTTGATGGTTGTGAATGAGGCATGTCCACCCTTGCCGAGGCCCTTGGCGGCGGCGATTTCGTTGAAGAGATTCTGAATGTTTTCCGGGGAGTCTTTGAGGCAGAAGAATTCTGTGGAGAGGAAGTGTTTGTCGAGGATGCCGAGGACAAGGGTCAGCGCCTCCTCCAGAGCCTGCTGGCGCGGCCCTCCGATGATGTAGATTCTGTTTTCGAGTTGCGGGATTCTTTCGAGGATTTCTTCCATAATATTGCGTCGTTTGTGACTGCAAAATTATGGCGACCTTCGGCAGAAATCTGGCAGAGTACACAAATTATTTTATAGTGAGAGCAATTTTTGCAATCCAGTGCCCCGGACTCTCCTCTTCAACGCACACTGCGTCTGTAATCCAACACAGTCCGCCGTCGCACTCCTCAATACATTCCTCGTTCACGTACAACCCTCCAGACCATAATTCACCAGTCCAATCATTTGTCAGGCTGGCATAGCACAGGGCCTGCCACTTGTTTTCGGCCCTGAAATGAACACTGTATACACTGCTGAACTCAGCATCCACATCTATCCTGATCAAATCAGGATGTAGGAATGCATAGGTGAAATGCATCTCCTCTTCCAGAATCGTTCGATACGGGAACTTTTCATAGATGCTTCTGTCCCCTTCGCAATAGCATTTCCAGGCATCAGAGATAGCCCTTACTGCCAATCTTTTATTCAGCTCAGCACTGCTTGTCAAAACTAGAATAAAAAGAAATAGAACGAATAGCGATATATGATAAATGCGCCTCATCAGAAAAATTATCCAATCAAACTATCGGTGCCCCACAAACATTACGGCGAAGACAATTCGAACAATAGATACCACGCCAAACAGAATCGAACTGCTCGGTGGCGGAATCAAGGATTACAGGATCATCAGTCAGTATGCCGGCTTCAAAGTTGCGTTTGTTCGCCCCCTTTGCACCTATGCCGGCACCGGTGAGATTTGCAGAGCCGATATATGCTTCCCTATAATCAAATATCATCATCTTGAAATGGACCCTCGGGCATAAGACACGCTCAAGATTCTTAAAGAGAATCGGATATTTGTCAAACTCCTCCCTGAAGATTGGACCGGGTTCCTTTGCGTGAATCAGCCTAACCTCAACGCCTCTTTTCAGCAGATCTGCAAGAACACCCAGAAAAGGCCTGTCACCGATATACAGGTCCTTGATGTCAGCCGTTCCTATCCACAAAGACTCTTTGACCTTCTCCGCTTTGGAAAGGACCTCCTTGTAATGCTGTTCGTTCTGGATGTATTTCGTGTAAGACATTTATTTAAATGGTGATGCGTCAATGAAAACCGGAGGTGCAAGCAAGTTGCTTACTTGCTCTTCGGATATGCCTAACTCGGCCATTTCTTTGTCAATTGAGGCCTGGAAATCCTCCCTGCTGGCATTTTTATTTTCTTTTTCAACAATTTTATCTCGTCCAATTACAGTACGCCTTGAATAGCCATTCTCAAAATAGACACACAATGTTCTGCACGGAGTATATTTGTTAATCAATGCAGTAATAGCAAGTCTGTTTGCTAATTGGTAGTATTCATACAACCACTTTTCGGTAACAGTAATATCCGGAAGTTGCTCTCTCATTAATCGAAGGATTTCGTCCGCCGAATTGTCTCCATGCTTTTTATTTCCAGATTTAATTTCATTTTTATGGGCCTTAGCTTCAACAAGATACAGAACACCATTTAGGGTGAAAATTGCATCCCAATTTTGCCACGCATCTGCGTTGTTAATTTTGTAGCTTTTATATTCCGAATCAATCTTCGCATATAAAAAGTCATCATTGAGAATTTCTTTAAGCCAAGTTAATCCCTTCCTTTCAGAATCGCACGAAATAACACTGTCAGGATCTGCAAATTCAAAATCCAACCAATTGAATTCCCCCTCTTGATGCAGAGTGTCTTTAATTGTTCTTTCGAATAGATTTCGATGATGCCCGAGGAATCTCAACAGTTGAAATTCACTTCCATATCCATATCCAATCTGAGCCATGATAGTTACTATTGTTATTATTGGTTTGCTATATTTATAAATCTTGTTCCTATACCGGCAGATTCTTCCCCTGCAGTCTTGTGTATATGCCCGAACAGATGATATGCCGGTTTTGCCTTCAGTACGAAGTTCAATATTTCCGGGCTGCCGAATCCTTCATCCAGAATACCCATCGGAGGGTAATGCGTAACCAAGACATCAAGATCAGTCGGAATATCCTCATCTGCTATGCGGCTGTTACCAAAGATTGAGCCGATGACAACTCCGCCATAATCATCCACCGCGTCCTCAAGGAGAATGATTCCGTGCTCATCAAAAAGTGGCCTGATAGAGTCCGCAGCATCAACATCAAAAGACAGCTCATGATTGCCGGGTACGAATATCTTATACTTTCCCGGCTGCGCCGAGAACCACTCCAGAAAGTCATCATACTCTCCTCCCTTCAAATCATCCTCCACAGCATCACCGGCACAGATAATGATGTCTGCGTCTACAGGTATTTCCAGCTTCCGATGTGCCCCGTGGGTGTCAGCAAAGGCGAAAATCTTCTGTCCTTTTATCGTGAATTCCATATCTACAAAATATCCCAGTCGGATGTCTCATTGACAGGCATATACTCATCTTGATTTCCTTTCTGCCTCAAAAAAGTGTCCGTCGGAACATCAACGGAACAGAATTGAATTCCTTCAATTCCTGCAAGACTTTCTTTCCGGTGGCCGAGCCAATAAGCCCAGTAAGCTGCATTGGCTGCAACAATCAATATGGTCTTATCGGAAGCGAGGTCTTTCCAACTGAAAGGTTTTGCATCAAGGTGATGAAGATTTTGCGCTTCGAGATACTCCCAATTGTCCTTGACATTTTTATAATATCGCCGAACCTCTTCAACTGCATAACCGGGGCTGTCGGTCGCAGAATCATTCCCAAATTTGAGTTCGCATATTACATACCGATTCCCCATTTTTCCAATAAGATCAATGCAATGACCTCGGCCTCCGCGTTCCTTATCTATACTACTCCGGTTTTTCAGACCAGCCGGTCGGCTAAAGTTGGTTCAATCCACC
>CAVERO010000037.1:0-19303 GCA_963617915.1 Candidatus Methanomethylophilaceae archaeon
CACCCCCGTCACCGATGAAGACCCGGCGGCAGAGCCGGAAGGCATCTTCGGAACTTGAGGAGGAACTGCTAAAGTGATAGACCTATTCGTCCCAATCATCTCGGTCAAGCCATCTAAAGTCAATTATTTTTAAAGCGTTCTTTTGCTTCAAAACAACACACAAATATGATACTCGACTGTCGACAAATTTTACCCAAAAGCCGCTATGATACCCGCACGCATATTCAAAAAAAACGAACTCCACCCTCCTGACCAGGACATTCTGCAAGAGCCTCTCATAATATAAACCACTTTGTCGCTTCCACAGGTTTTACGACCGAAATACTGGTCGTGAAGCCTGTGGAAGCGACTATAGTACCAAAACCGTTTTACAAATCGAGTGTCACTTTCTTCTCACTCTGGCTGATACGAGGATGAACCATACATCAGCATCTCTATCAACTCTTTTTTCTTTTCAGGAGTTAAGATAAATTCAATTGATGAATATGGCTCTTTTAAATTGACGATGAAATCCCTTCCCGGGCCTTGGGCGATACTATGAACATAGTCAACGTTTATAAGGTTCTGCCGGTTGGCCCGGAAGAACAAGTCCTTTGGAAGAACGGATTCCATCTCGATAAGAGAGTCGTCAATGAATCCCCACGTCCCATCAGCCAAGAACACCCTTGTGTTGTCAGCCTCGGAGTTCAGATAACAGACTTCAGTCGGCCTGCATACGATATGGCAGTGTCCTTGGTCTAGTAGTATGCGTTTTAATGTCTGATTTATGCGCAGATTCATATCTATTTTGTTGCTTTTGCACATTAATGCTACTATATACGTAATAAAGGTTATCCGTTTGGAGAGAATCCACAGCACGGATAACCTTATTGAATGAATTACTCGTTTTAAGGAGTTTTCATGAAAAGCATAAGCAATGTTCCATCATGGGGCATGAAATCGGAGTCGTATATTGTACAATATACATATATCTTCATCTGCCCATAAACGCCGAACTCTTTTATATTGGCATTGTCAATGCCACGTGCTCCAATGCTATTATCAGGAGAGACTCCGCTCAGATTGACAAAAACGAGAGGGTTGTCCTCAAAATTCTGTACTTTATCCAATCTGCCGATGAGCGAAGAGTCCATATACCCACAACCAAAGTCCTTTATGCTGTTGCCATCAAGCCTTACATCGTGGTAAGGTATATGAAAATCAACGGCAATTTGGTTACTGTTCAATGGCCTTCTATAAACTATGGCTATTGAAAGGTCTTCTGAATAGCCATCAAGGTGCTTGAATTCGTCAAGAAAATCCTCACTTTCTTCACCATCGCCATCAAGATCCACATGATCTGCAGAAAGGAAGCGCATTTGGCTCAAAGAATAAGTACCACAAACATCGTAATCTTTCTTATCCGGTGGTTCTTTTGTGCAAGATGTCAAGCATAAAAGTAATAGACTCGACAATACGTATATAATCCTCATACCTTCACACATTGTAAGAAATTATCGAATGTCCATAGGAAGCAGTGTAATGGTTATGTCCCCCTTGTGAATGCTTCTTACTGTATAGCCTGATACATTGCTACCGTTGATTGAAGCTGTAGCAGGTTCTTCGAGAACTTTATTAATGTAGTCAAGGCTTACTACCCCCATCTTATCACTCTCCTTTGTGGTCGTGTATGATAAGGAAATTTCTTTTGTGGTTTTAGACGAATTTCCACCACTGACGCCAAACCCTAACTTAACCCCTTTCACTTCACCTGATGCAGACGCATTTCCACTGAAATTATTTGCATATTCACAAGTAACCTTTTGTGTATAGGAGTATGATTCAGTTCCGTCTAATTCCGAAATAATGATATGAATATTGTCGGATTCCTTTGAAATATCCCATTCTGGAAGAAATTCAACCCCCTCTGGATATATCCATTTAGAAACAAGATCTTCTGATTTGAAATAATAAATATAATGACCTCTCTCCAACGCTGTCTGATGCTTGTACTTGCGTTGAACCTGACTTAGATCAAAGACATCTTTTGCAAATACTGAAAATATTCGTGTTTCTGAAAGATAACTACTGTCTTTTTTTGTACCGAGAAATATGTCGAACTGAAATGCAAAACTACCCTCAGTCCATATCATTTTATACAAAGCATCAGCATCCAGAGAGTTTTTTCTTCCAATGACATCCACAGTCTCATGTAAAGTAGGGTCTTCGGGTTGATCCGAAATTAAATTAAATGATGCAGGAGAAAATTTAAACCGATAAATGCGTTCCCTTATATAATTTCGTAATGTTCCATGAGTTGTATTGCTCTTGCTCATCCCATAATATACATAATCTCTTTGACAAGCATCTTCAGGCGCATTATCCGCAAACTCTTCATAAGCGTTTTTAAGGAGTGGATCAATATCATTTTCTGGAACGAAGTCTGAACAACCTTCCACGGGCAGGATAACAGGGTCATAGTGCCATTTCCGGTTGGCTCTGGTTTGAACATTGGTGTTGTCGAACTCTGCGTGTGTGAATTCGTAGGTCGCTTCGGAAGATCTGGTTCTCGCATTGGAGACCCTTAGACGTCCATTATTCTTTACTATCAAAACAGGATATGATGGAAAACCTTCTGTCTCTACAGTATCATAGACAGATCCATTGTAATAAATGACGTGCTTGTCTCCATCGTCTTTCCTGCTGACAGTCACAAAGTCGTCGTTTGTGTCCCACGAATCGGCAGAATAGCCGTTTATCCAGCTCCAATCCGGCACGAAAATATTCAGCAACGGGCAATTTGATTCTATTTGCTCCAGTTTGTCCTCCGTGGTGTATTTTAACAAAGCCTCTCTGAAGGATAATCCTGATGAAAGTCTCTCGTTTTTGACGAAAGGGTAGAAAACATCATAGTCCTTGTCGAACTGTTTGAGAGACTCCACCTTGATGAAATCACGCAAATCCTTGTCGTTTGCGACAGCCTTTGAGAGAATGACAGTGAAATCATCCAAAAACGATGATTCTGTTTCGGCAGTTGGTTCATAAATTGAATCTCCTTTTATAGGTACTTCCTTTTCGCAGGAAATTGTGGCTAGGCAGATCAGTGCTACAGTCGTTGCTTGAATAATAGTTTTTAACATATCCTTACGTTTTTTGTTTAGTGACTGCAAAGGTATGTCGATAGACACTCATTTCCAAAAGAACTTAACTGAATGTGACAAATATGATGTCGAACCTTACAGAATCAAGATTGAATAAATAAAATGATGGAGATTATTTTTTCAAAAGGTTAGAATCAAATAGAAAGCCATTATCTACTTGCTAAAATCTGATATGAGCACTATGCATTATCTGGACTTTATGAACCTATTTATATGAGTTTTACATTTTTTTGTACAATTAACTCTCCAGCTTCACTTCCTTCTGTTTCCTGGGCCGGCCACGATGCTTGTCCTGTGCCTGCCTCTCGATTTCAAAGTCGATGGTCGTGAGTTCTTCGGCACGCCGTGCGAGATTGAAGTACAGGTTCAGTTTCAGCCTGTCGGCCTCGTGCACCGCTGTGCCATTGCCCTTGACCTTATAGTCGATGTCATATTGTTTATAGTAGAGCTTCGTTTCAAGATCAAGACTCATGTCGCCCGGTCTGCCGTCGATGGTGCCGAAGGCGAGTATCTTGTCAAGCACCATCTTCTGATGAGCACTGACGCACATTATCATCTGCTGCCCCTTGAGGATGTATCTCTCAAGGTTCTACAGCGACTCATATCCCCTGTCCGTCACCATTATGACCTTCGGGAAGCCCGCGTGTTCAAAATCCGTCAATATGGTCTCCACGCTTCGAGAGTCGGGGATGTTCCCGGGGAACTCGCGGTAGTATATCGGCATATGGCTCGTGAGGGAGTATACGACAACTTCCATCGTCTGCGGCAGTGGAATCCTGTCCTTGTTCTTGCCCCACTTCACGTCAGCGTGGGAGCGGCCCCATGCGGACTTGGAGGTGGAGTCGACTGCGCAAAGCTCTTCCTTGCCGAGTCTGGCGGCCCTCATCTTGAAGAGTTCCAGCCTGTCAGCTTCGGTGATGGACTGGGTCAGCCTTGTTATGGCCGTCGGGGTGAGCTCCCGGAAAGAAGGCATCCTGGCAATCCTCTGCCAACGGGCCAGTCGATTGTAAGTGAAACCGGTCAGGTAAGGGAAGAAGGCGAGTGTCAGCACATCCTGAACCATTTCCATATTGCCGTCAAACACAACGGCGAGGTCTCTGGAGAGCCCCACTTTCTCGGATATCCTTTCAAGCAGCCAGCAGTCACCATAGAAGCGGTTCAAGTCCTCCACCTCATATGCGGGGCGGCCCTGCCCGCGGTTGCTGGCCAGCCTGTCAATCTCGCCGAGATCCCAGCCCTCGGGGAAAATGAGCCTCTTTCGCTCCTCCACCGACGCATAGAGATACTGCTTGCCGGGAATGAACTTCAGGTCATCCGGCACCGTGCCCCAATGCCGGCACGAGTACTTTCTCTTGCCGTCCTCGGTCATCGTGTATGGATGTGTAGTCGCGTATATATATCCTCCGTTCTTGTGAAGAGACACCCTGTAGATGCTGTCTTCCTTCGTTGGTCTTGCCATTGTCGTTATGCCTTGTATTAATTATACACATGTATAAATAATAAATGACATGAACAAGCCTTCGCCGATATTCTGTGCGTTAATTGTACAATTTGTTGAAAAAACTCACGTTAATCTCATGTAGGCTACCATAGGTATCCATTGCTTTGGCACCGCTATCGACATCCACCAATTCATAGAATCGCACAATGTCGTATTTATCTGAACCGCTGTCTAACGACACGGCTGCCGAAGTGAAAGCCGGGATAAGCAGCAGGAGGACGATGACTTTCAGAAATGATTTCATAAAAGTAAAAAAACGATTACGAACAAACTTACTTTTGTTCGTAAATTTGTTCGTATTCGTTGTAAGTTCTTGATTTTCAAGACTACTTGCGAAGAGGGAGGGATTAGCCCCGCTGGCGCGGGCCTTTTCCCTCGGTTTCCGAGAATAAAGCAAATGGTCGCAGGGATCCTGCTTTTTGCGTATAGGCAGGTGCTTACAAGCGAGCTTGACGCACCTGCATATACGCAAAAAACGCCGCACTTCGTGCGACGTCCATTTGCTTTATGTAGCGCGGAGAGGGAGGGATTCGAACCCCCGGAGCCTCGCAGCTCAACAGTTTTCAAGACTGCCGTAATCGACCACTCTACCACCTCTCCAGACTTTGCCTCTCAATTGAGAGAGTGCAAAGGTAAATATTTTTTTTTGTTCGACAAAACATGAGGAAACAATTTTGCAAAAAACTCAAACCAAGAGATTGTTCCCGGCTTATTGAGAAACATGAAAAAAAATAAACTGCTTCAGAAGCTGTTTATTTTTTGAAGGTTTCTGAATCCTCATAGCGATGTCGCTTCGACTGGTTTCAGCGACCAGCGGAGTTATTTTCTTCTTTCTTTTCCTCCGCGCGCGTGAAGAAGCGGTTCTGGAAGAGAATCAGGTAGAAAGCGCCCACCGTGACGCAGCTGTCGGCGAAATTGAAGACAGGTGCGAAAAACAGAAGGCGGCCACCTCCCACGAACGGAACCCACGACGGCCAGACCGTGTCAATCAGCGGAAAGTAGAACATGTCCACGACACGACCGAACATCAGCGGGGCGTAATCGAAGACCACACCGTAGAAAAGGCTGTCTATGATGTTGCCGAATGCGCCGGCGGTGATCAGCGTGAGGCCCACAAGGACTCCTGCCGGGACTACCGGTTTGCCGTCCGGCAGCAGAGCCTGACGGCCGTCACGGGTCATGGACTTGCGCACAAGCGAGGTTATCCACCAGCAGAGAGCACCCGAGAGCGCGATTCTGAAGAAAGACAGCAGAAACTTGCCCACAGCCCCGCCGAACTTCATTCCGAAAGCCATTCCTTCATTCTCGATGAAGAAGATCTGGAACCAGTTTCCGATGACGCTGAAATGCTCACCTATCTGCATATTCGTCTTGACCAGAATCTTGATGACCTGGTCAATGACGACAAGTATGACTCCCAGAATCAGGAGGCGCTTACCTTTGGAAACCTTCACTAGTTTTGTCCTTTTTTAGCGAGTTTTTCCTTGGCGGCCACGGTAAGAGTGGCATGGGGAACAAGACGGAGCCTTTCCTTCGGGATAAGCTCACCGGTCTCCCGGCATATTCCATAAGTCTTGTTCTCAATGCGCACGAGAGCGGCCTCAAGATTCTGGATGAACTTGTACTGCCTCTGCGCAAGCTGGCTTGCCTCTTCCTTGGAAAGCTGGTAGGCGCCATCGTCCTCGACCGTCTTGAAAGACGGGGTCGTGTCCTCGATGTCGTTGCTTCCATTATGCATGACAATCTTGCGGAGAGTGTCGTACTCCTTGCGCGCCTTGCCAAGCATGTCATTGATTATGACCCTGAATTCCTCAAGTTCCTCATCACTGTAACGCACCTTCGTCTTTTCCGCAGAAGCCGCGTTGTCTTTGATTAACTCTGACATAGTACAAAAATATTTAGGTCTGTAATTATCTTGAAAGAACCATCTTAACCGTTCCTTCATCCCACTCGACCTCGACTGCGCCATCAGGCGCGGTCTTGCCAAGCGTGACGGAAAGGGCAAGTGTCTGGGCGGCGACGTAATCCTTGTAGCCTTCAAGAGCGGCGGCGATGTCGTCATAGGCCGCTCCGTCAGCGAACACGTACACGTCAATCTTGTCAGTCACCTCGAACCCGCTGTCCTTCCTGAGGTTCTGGATTCTGTTGATGAGCTCGCGGGCGATGCCCTCCTTCTTCAACTCCCCGGAAATCTGGATGTCAAGCGCCAAGGTCAGCTGGCCTTCAGTGGCTACGAGCCAGCCCGGCATGTCCTCGGAGGAAATCTCGTAGTCTCCGGGCTTGAGTTCAACGACCCCCGAAGGGAGTTCCACTGAATATGCCAACCCGGCGGCCTCGGCATTCTGGATGGCGGAGATCGTGGCCTGGTCGAATCCGCCGAACGCACCGGCGATCTCCTTCATCTGCTTGCCATAGACCTTCCCGAGGGTCTTGAAGTTAGGCTTTATCTTCTTGGTGATGACGCCGGTGGTGTCCGAGATGAACTCGGCCTCCTTGACATTCACCTCATTCAGAATGATGGACTTGACCTGTTCCAACTGCTCCCTGACCTTTGCGGAGATCACAGGAATGATAAGCTTCTGGAGAGGCTGGCGGACCTTGATGGAAACCTTGCGGCGGAGCGCAAGCACCATCGACGTGGCCTTCTGCGCAAGACTCATCCTTTCCTCCAGATCGGAGTCGATCACCGTCTCGTCACAGGCCGGCATATTCACATAATGAACTGACTCCGAACCATCCGGGACAAGGTCTAGATAGAGTCTGTCCATATAGAACGGAGCGATCGGAGCGCCGAGGACGGCGACATCCACCAGCACCTCGTAAAGGGTCTGGTAGGCGGCGAGCTTGTCCTCGTCCATCTTGCCGCCCCAGAAACGTTTCCTGTTCAGGCGGACGTACCAATTGCTCAAATCATCGCAGACGAAGTCCTGGATCAGACGGCCCGCGGTGGTGATGTCATAATCCTCGTAGGCCTCCACGACCTTCTTCTTCAAGGTGTTGAGCAGAGAGATGATCCAACGGTCGATCTCCGGTCTCTTTGAATGGTCCGCCTTCGGCGCCTTCGGGTCGAATCCATCGACATTGGCGTAGAGGGCGAAGAATGAATATGTGTTGTAAAGCGTCCCGAAGAACTTCCTGCGGACCTCATCGACCCCCGCCTCGTCAAACTTGAGGTTATCCCAAGGCTGGGCGTTGGTCAGCATGTACCACCGCAGGGCGTCGGCCCCGTACTTGTCCAGTTCCTCGAACGGATCCACTGCGTTGCCAAGACGCTTGCTCATCTTGTTGCCGTTCTTGTCCAGCACAAGGCCGTTGGAAATCACGGTCTTGTAGGCCGGAGTTCCGCTGACCATGGTGTGGATGGCGTGAAGCGTGTAGAACCAGCCTCTGGTCTGGTCAACACCCTCGGCGATGAAATCGGCCGTGCAGCCGAACTTCGGGGAACCCAGCCCCCGGAGACCCTCCTGGGCATAAGGCATGGCGCCGGAGTCGAACCATACATCGATGAGGTCGGTCTCGCGGGTCATCTTCTTTCCCGAAGGGCTCACAAGGAATATGTTATCGACATAAGGTCTGTGGAGATCAATCCTGTCGTAGTTCTCCTTGCTCATGTCTTCAGGATTGAATCCCTTATCCCTCAACGGATTGGAAGGCATGACCCCAGCCGCGACCGCCTTGTCTATCTCTGCGTAGAGCTGCGCCGCCGTGCCGATGCAGACCTCTTCTTTTCCGTCCTCGGTGCGCCAGATCGGGAGCGGAGTGCCCCAGAAACGGCTGCGGCTCAGGTTCCAGTCCTGGATGTTCTCCAGCCACTGGCCGAAACGTCCCGTGCCAGTGGATTCAGGCTTCCAGGTGATCGTCTTGTTCAGGGCCACCATCTCGTCCTTGACCGCCGTCGTCTTGATGAACCATGCGTCGAGCGGATAGTAAAGGACAGGCTTGTCCGTCCTCCAGCTGTGAGGATAGCTGTGGGTCTGCTTCTGGATTCTGAACGCCCTGCCGTCCATCTTCATCATCATGCAGAGATCAATGTCAAGGGTCGGAGCGTCCGCCGGAAGCGAATCGTCGAAAGCGTTCTTGACGTAGCGTCCTGAATATTCCTTGTAGGAAGGATCGACGTGCGTGCGGACATATTCAGGATCAAGATCCTCGATCGGGTAGAAGCGACCGTCGTGGTCCACCTGGGCCTGACGCCTGCCGTCCTTGTCCAGTACCATCATCCCCGGCACGCCGAAATTGGCCGCTACCTTCTTGTCGTCGGCTCCGAAGGTCGGAGCGATGTGTACCACTCCCGTACCGTCCTCCGTCGTGACATAGTCTCCGGAGATCACCCTGAACGGCTCGCCTTCCTCGACTGGCTTGAACCAAGGAATCAGCTGCTTGTAGCGGATTCCGACAAGGTCAACCCCCTTGAGGGAGCCGTCAAGAACCTTGTAAGGGACAAGTTTGTCACCCGGCTTGTAGCTTTCAAGCGGGATGTCGGCGGCCTTTGGATTGAACCAAGCACTCACCAAGTCCTTGGCCAGCACGTAGATGGCCTCCTTTCCAGTGTATGGGTTGAAGGAGAGGACACGGACATATTCATACTTCGGGCCCACGCAGAGCGCTGTGTTTGAAGGAAGCGTCCACGGGGTAGTGGTCCAGGCGAGGAAATAGACCGGGAGAGCCTCCGTCCCGAAGAGCGGCTGCGACTTCCCGTCCTTGATGACCTCAAACTGCACCGTGGCAGTCGTGTCGGTCACGTCCTTGTAGCAGCCCGGCTGGTTCAGTTCGTGGGAGCTGAGGCCCGTGCCGTCTGACGGCGAATATGGCTGGATGGAGTACCCTTTGTAGAGCAGCCCCTTGTCGTAAATCTTCTTGAGAAGGTACCACAGAGTCTCGATGTAGCGGTTGTCGTAGGTGATGTACGGGTCGTTCATATCGACCCAGTAGCCGACACGCTCGGTCATGTTCACCCACTCCGCCGTGTACTTCATGACCTCGCTGCGGCAGGTCTCGTTGTACTGCTCGACGGAAATCTTCGTCCCGATGTCGTCTTTATGTATGCCAAGTTTCTTCTCCACTCCGATCTCCACCGGGAGGCCGTGCGTGTCCCACCCGGCGCGGCGGTTCACCTTGTACCCGGACTGGGTCTTGAAGCGGCAGATGGCGTCCTTGATGGAACGCGCCATCACGTGATGGATCCCCGGCTTGCCGTTGGCGGAAGGCGGGCCCTCGAAGAATATGAACTCGGGGGCTCCTTCCCTGACCTCAAGGGATTTCTCGAACGCATGATTCTTTTTCCATCTGTCCAGAACCTCATTCCCGACAGAAACCAGATCAAGGCCTTTGTACTCTTTGAATGTCATAATTTTCTTTCTAATTTTGCATCGGAAAAACCACCGGTTCGCTTCCAATGCATTCAAGTCTGCAAAGATAGTGATTTCCGAGTGTTTTATCAAATAGGTGATTAATGAATATATTAGACATCATCATTCTGTTGTGCTGCGTGCCGGCCGTCTTCCGCGGCCTGTCCAAGGGATTCATAGCCCAGGTGGCCGCATTGGTGGCCTTGGTGCTGGGCGCGTGGATGTCATTCCACTTCTCCGGAGCGGTCGCCGGGTGGCTCAAGCCTGTGATTGACGTCTCCCCAGCCCTGCTACAGGCAATAGCGTTCGCGGTCATCCTGATTGGCGTTTTCCTTGCGCTCACATTGGCCGGCAAAATGCTGGAAGGCATAGTGAAGATTGTGATGCTCGGCTGGCTTAACAAAATTCTCGGCGTGGTCTTCGCGCTTTTGAAGGTTATCCTTGCGATAGGGTTGTTCATCCTCCTGTTCGACTCCGTCACCACGGCTCTCGGTGTCGATTGTTCGAAGACAACCGAAGGCTCGCTCTTCTACACTCCGGTCAAGGACTTCGCGGATGTGTTTTTCCCTTATATGAAAGAATTGATATTCAATAAATAATGAGCAGAATCATTCTAATAGAGACTTCCACCTCCCTTTGCTCCACGGCCCTTGCGGAAGATGGGAATATTGTCTGCGAAAGCATCAGCGGCGTGCCAAGGGCGCACGCATCAAAGACAGCATTGTTCGTCAGCGAGATGCTTTCCGAGAAAGGGCTGAAGGTTTCAGACTGCGACGCTGTCGCGGTGAGCAAAGGACCCGGCTCCTACACCGGACTGAGGGTCGGAGTCTCCACAGCGAAAGGTCTCTGCTTCGGGGCCGGCATCCCGATGATTTCGGTCGGCACGCTTGACACCCTCGTCTGGCAGGCTCTGGACGGGGATATGCTCCCGGAGGGCTGCCGCTACATCATCCCGATGATCGACGCGCGCAGAATGGAGGTTTACACAGGAATATTCACGCCCGACGGCAGGCAGGTCTCCCCTACCGTGGCTCAGATCATAGACGGAGACTCATTTAAGGAGCAGCTCACCGAAGGTCCGGTGCTGTTCATAGGCGACGGGGCCGACAAATGCAAGGACATTCTGGCCGGGCCGAACGCCCGCTTCATCCAATGCTGCCCTAAAGCGGCATCGATGATGCATCCTGCCTTGGAAGCGCTGGAGGCCAAGCGGTTCGAGGACGTAGCTTATTTCGAGCCGTTCTACCTCAAGGAGTTCATCACGACGGTAAGCAAGAAGAAAATAATCTAAATTCAGAAATATCATGAAAATCGGTGTAGCCAGCGACCATGCTGGATTCGAGTACAAAGGAAAGATCGCGCAATTGCTCAAGAAAAAGGGCTACGAGGTCATTGATTATGGAACATATTCAGAGGAAAGCTGCGACTACCCTGACTTCGGCCATGCCCTCGGCTCTGCCATCGACAAGGGTGAGGTCGCTCTCGGAGTGGCTTTCTGCGGTTCAGGCAACGGGATTTCGATGACGCTGAACAAGCATCAGGGAGTCCGCGCGGCTCTCTGCTGGGGGACGGAGCTCGCCCGTCTGGCCAAGGCGCACAACAACGCCAATGTGCTTGTGATGCCGGCACGGTTCATATCCTATCAGATGGCCACGACCATTCTCAACAAATGGCTGACAACCGAGTTTGAGGGAGGACGGCACGAGCGCCGCATCGAGAAGATTCCGCTCGGGAAATAGATTTTCACAAGGCAGAGCATTGGAAATAAAAGCGTTGATTGCGGACAAAAGTTTCCTTTCGGGCAATTCAAGACTCTCAAGGAGCATCGAGGATTACCCGGAAGGGATCATCATACCCATCGACAAGCCCTACCGCTGGACTTCCGCCGATGTCATCCGCAAGGTCAAATGGGCTGCGTGCAGATACTTCCGGAAGAAGAATCTGAAAGTCGGCCACGCCGGCACCCTCGACCCGCTCGCCACCGGAGTGCTGCTTGTCTGCATCGGCAAAGCCACCAAACTGGCGGAAACCCTTCAAAAGGAGGGCAAGGAATATCTCGCCGGAGTCTCGTTCGGAGCCACCACGCCTTCCTACGACCTTGAGAAGGCCATCGACCGGGAATATCCCGTCGAAGGAGTCACGGAACAGTCCCTCCGCGAGATGCTGCCCCGATTCCTTGGCGAGCAGGAGCAGGTCGCTCCCCTCTTCTCTGCCAAGTCCGTCGATGGGGTCAGGGCCTACGAACTGGCCAGGAAGCAGTACCGCGAGGCCCGGAAGGATAAGACGGACGTGATGACAGATTTCGACCACTCTGTGGCCGGGACACTGAACAGGCAGGTCATCAACATTTCCAGAATGGAATTGCTGGCGTTTCACCCGAACGGGAAAGAAAACAGACCGGCGGGCAATGATGAAGACTTAAGGCCGAACCCCCGGATCAATGTCGCGGACACTTCCGCCCTGCATCTCCCGCTGGCGGAAATCCGCATCGCCTGCAGCAAGGGCACTTACATCAGAGCCCTGGCCAGGGATCTCGGCGAGGCGCTCGGCTCCGGAGCGCATCTCAATTCATTGGTGCGAAGCCGCTCCGGCGGCTTCACGGTGGAAGACAGCCTTTCGGTCAGTGAGGCTATGGGGATTCTGGCTATCGAAAGGGACGCATAGAAGTCTCTGAACCGGTCTCTTCGGCAAGCCCGGTGACCGGCTTACAGTAGTTTCATGGGACTCCCGCCTACTTCATAGATCTCGTTGCGCGACACCGCAATGACACCTTTCACCTTACGGAAATACTTTGTGGCCTCATCAAGGGTTTTACCGTCAGGGATGCGGATTGACAGCGCATCGATGATGCTGTAGTCATAGATGACATCGGCCTTGTACTTTGCGACGGCCTTCACAAGAGGTTCCTTACCGACATTTTCGTCATAATAGATGATCAAAGTGTTCGGAGAATATGCCAGCCCGACCTGACGAGGCCTCACGGGAGGCAGTTCCCCTATCGCCGGAATGTCCGGAGAATCAAACGAATCAACTTTGGCCAGCTGCTTTTCGGTTCTGCTGATGGTACTGCAGCCGGTGGCCACCATAAGCGCGGCGGCCAGCACGAAAGATGAAACGATAACCAATCTTGTCATTCCAAATGAAGAATTACCCCGCTACTTTCCTACAAGATTGAAGCCAGAAGACGCCCATTCCGACATTGAGTCCCCGTCGGCATAGACAAGATAGCCTTCCAGTCCATCATTGGAGTCGATGAATCTTTTCGCCTCGTCAAGCCCGATGACCATGCAATATGTGGCGTAGGCATCGGCGAAAGTGGCGTTCGGAGCCACAATCGTGGCGCTGAGCAAGGAGTGGTCAACGGGATATCCCGTCCTAGGGTCGATGGTGTGTGAATATTTCCGTCCGTCCTTCACATAGAACTTCCGGTAGTTGCCCGACGTCACCACGCCGCAGCCGCTTCCGTCGCCCTGCCATATTCCCGCAAGTCCTTGACCGCCAAGTTCCATGTTGCCGTCCACCGGCATATCGACACCCACCGTCCAAGGTTTGCCGGACGGATTGAGACCCTCGCAATAAATCTCGCCTATGTTCACAAGCATGTCCCTGACACCCAGCGAGTGAAGGTAGTCCGCAATCTTGTCGCAGGTATAGCCCTGAGCTATGGCGTTGAAATTCAGTGCGGGACGGACATCAGGATTCAGAGGCGACATGTCCCGGTCATATTTGTCCATTCCGCAGACGGCACGAAGGCTGTCAACCGCAGCCGCCGAAGGCAGCGAATCCCTTGTGAAGCCGAATCCCCAGGCGTCGTACAGCGGGCCGGAAGCCATGTCCAACGCACCTCCAGTCTCATAAAACAGCATCCGGGAAATGGTGAATATCCCCCTGAACATCTCATTGGGAGAAACTGCTTCGCCCGCATTGAAGCGGCTGAGCTGCGAACCTTTGTTGTACCCCGACAAAGTGGTGTCAATCAAGGTCAGGATGGAATCCACGGCCTTCCCGATCTCTGCCACCTCGGATCGTGAGTGGGCAGAGCGGAATTTGACCGAATATGTTCCACCCTGCGCATAGCCTGTCAGCTCATGATAGGCTTCAGACCTGCCGCAGGAAAGGGTGGCCAGAACCAATGCGGAGCAGGCAATAATCCGACTGAAAATACTTGTTGTCGCTTTCATGGGTACAATTATAGGCATTTAGATTCAAATATCGCCATCATTGGACTGGTTTTTGCTTTAGGCATACTCCGTTTTTGCGTTTTTTATGCGATATTTGCATTTTCAACATAAAAAGATGAAAATAAGAAGCATTATTTTGATAGGAGTATCCGCGGCCATCATCACGCTGCCTTCATGCAAGAAAGATGATGAGGAGTCAACGACCAAGGAATATCTTAACGGAAGCCTGACCTTCACCATGCCGACTTATGTCACAAAGGGAGAGATTTTCAGTCTGACCCCGAAAGGGGTCACGAATCCTGGGACAGGCTCGGCCGAAGATGTCGGCTTCTATTGGACAACCTCCTGGGATTCAAGCAAGGACACGACCAAGACAGAGGCTGACAAGAGCGGGGACGGTTCCTACAAATTCACCACGCCTTCAAAAGTCGGCACTTTCACCGTCAGCTGCGTGGCCTTCGCCACGGACTATTACACGACTTCAAAATCCGTTTCCTTCAGTGTCGTCGATCCGGCCATCGACTCGACGGTCTCGGGGGCATACTCCGTAAGAGACCCGAGATTCACCGACCCACGGGACGGCGGCGTGTACTACACCACGACATTCAACGGCAGCACTTGGATGAAGAACAACCTTTACTACTCCGAAGCCGGCGTCTCATACGAGAACAGCGCGGCGATGGATGCGGTTTTCGGACGTCTCTATACTTGGCACGAGGCCGTTTCAGCCTGTCCTGAAGGCTGGCACCTGCCTTCCGAGGCCGAGTACGCGGCTCTGGCCAACGCCATCGCGCCTGACGGCACGGCATTCTCCGATAAAGATATTTTCACCGGTGTCGCCGGAGGGCTGATGGTCGATGCGAAATTCCTGGGCGCAAGGATGTGGGAGTACTGGCCGCAGGTAAAGATCACCAACAAGACCGGCCTTTCGGCTCTGCCCGTCGGATATGCGATGGACTCCGGGAATTCTCCCAAATTCACCGGCGTCAACAACTATGCGACGTTCTGGACATCAGATTCGAGAAGCGACGAACTCGGGCTCTACCGCTACATCTACGTGAAACAGAATGACGTGCTTGTCGGAGCAGGCGACAAGGAATCGTTCCGGGCATCCGTCAGATGCGTGAAGGATTAGAAGCCGGACCGCTCACCGCAGATCCGTGACCACATAGGAAGAATCGAGAGTCTTTTCGTCGAAGCGGAAAGACTCTTTTGATTTCCCCGCCTCCTCGAACTTGAGATTCGTTATCGTGAAATCCGACACGGAGCCGTCATTAAGCGTGACCTCGGCTCCGACCAATGTCGCAGTCCCGGTCTTGAAGAACAACTTCAGTCCGGCGATGTCCATTGAGCCTCTCCCCTTTCGGACCGGAGAAAGGACGGATGAGTCCACGACCTTCCCTCCGAATCTGGAACTTCCGAAAGAGCTCTCCTGAAAAGCATTGTCGATCGAGGCTATCATCAGCGCCGGATTGGTCGCATAACTGTCGAAAGAATCGTCAACGGCCTCGACAAGAGCCTCTTCCGAAACTCTGTCAATAGTCCAGCGGGTCTTTCCGTCGCACCAGATCTCTAGCCCGTTCCCGTCCACGATGAAAGAGGTCCCCTGAACCTTGACGCTTCCGCTCCCGGTCATCCGGGCCTTCTTTGTCGGCATCGTGAACGAATAGTCAAACGAGACCAGCGAGGCGGAGACCTTGCCGACAAAAGCGTCCAATGTCCTGCTCTTGGCAAGAGAAACCTGCGGCAGCGCAAGAAGCGCCGCGGCGGCTGCAATGAATATCCTTGTGATTGTCTTCATACTTTTACGGGCGTCTGCACAAGTCGTGCCTTGCGGCGGATCACTGATTCTTGTAGGCCGCGATGATCTGCTCCAGTTCGTCAAGGCTTCCGACAAGCACCTGACGCGGCTTGGATCCTTCCTGAGGGCCTACAATTCCGGCGGCCTCAAGCTGATCCATCACGCGCCCGGCCTTGGCGTAACCCATCCCGAGCCGTCTCTGGAGATCCGACGTCGAGCCTCTCTGGCTCATAACCACCAGCTTGGCGGCCTCCTCGAAGCGTTCGTCAAGTTTTGTCATGTCAACCATGCCACCGGAGCCATCCTCAGTGTCGTCATCTACCGCCGGCAGGTAATATGGAGTGTTGAAGCTCTTCTTGTAACCGTCCTGTGAACCGATATATTCAGTGAGCCTGTTGATCTCCTCGCTGTCGATGAAGGCGCACTGGACACGCTCCATCTCGACTCCGGCGTAGTAGAGCATGTCGCCCTTGCCGATCAGCTTCTCGGCTCCCGGAGAGTCGAGGATTGTCGAAGAGTCGGTTCTGGACACGACCCTGAATGCGATTCTCGTCGGGAAGTTCGTCTTTATCAGCCCCGTGATGACATCAACGGAAGGCCTCTGGGTGGCCAGCACTACGTGCAGACCGGCGGCGCGTCCCTTCTGGGCGAGCCTGATGATGGAGGTGGTGATGCTGCGGGCAACGGCCTTGGCGTCCCCGCTGCCGCCCACGGACATCGTCAGGTCGGCATATTCATCGATGACGGTGACGATGTACGGCAGGAAACGGTGTCCTTCGTCCGGACGGAGCTTCCTGTTACGGTACTTCTCGTTGTAGGTCTTTATGTTCGGCACTGAGGCCTTGCTCAGAAGCTCATACCTCTGGTCCATCTCGACGCACAGCGAGCGGAGGATCTTGTCCGCCTTGTCCGCCTTCTTGACGATGGCATTGTCCTTCAGCTCCTGCTCGTCATTGTAAGGAAGGACGGCAAGATAGTGCTTCAGAAGATGGGCGTAGGCCGAGAACTCGACCATCTTCGGGTCGATGAAGACCAGTTTCAACTCCGACGGATGCTTGGCGTACAGCAACGAGGTCACTATGGCGTTCAGTCCTACGGACTTGCCTTGCTTGGTCGCTCCGGCCACCAGAAGGTGCGGTGCGTCCGCAAGGTCAAAGACCTTGACTTTCTGCTGGATGGTGTAGCCTATTGCGACCGGGAGTTCGGCCTTGCTGGAGCGGAACGCCCCGTCGTTGAGCACGGCCCGCATCGGGACGATCGAAGGATGGTCGTTGGCGACCTCGATGCCGACGGAATCGGTGAGGGTCACGACACGGACTCCCCTTGCGTGGAGATGCATTCCGAGATCCTCCTGAAGCTTCTTGATCTCGGAAATCTTGACTCCGGGCGCCGGATAGACTTTGTAAAGGGTGACGGTCGGGCCGACTATCGCCTTGACATCGTTAATCTGGATGCGGTAGTTCTCCAGAGCGTGCCGGATCCGGTCGTTGTTCCGGGACAGTTCCTCATCGGAGACCTCATTGCGGTTTGAGGAATATGGGTCCAGAAGCTCAAGTGACGGGAACCGGTAGTCGGGCAATTCGTCCCGGACATTGATTCTTGGGAGTTCCTGCTTTATGTCTGTGGACAGATTGCCGCCTTTGACGACTTCCATGGCTTGTTCAGCGGATCCGGGGGCACCTGAGGCACCTGAGGCGCCGGGGGCTTCGACAGGCTCAGCCACCGGGCGTCCTGGTCCCTGAGCTTGCCGAAGAGCCGGATCCTGGACATTCAAGGCCGATGTTCCTCTATGGCTTGTGGCCTCATCGGTTGGTGAGCCTGGTCGAACCACGGTTGGTGAGCCTTGCCGAACCACGGTTGGTGAGCCTTGCCGAACCACGGGTCCGGCGGCTTCGGCCGGCTCAGCCACCGGCGTCTTCCTCTTTCCCAATGACATCAGCCAGACCGAAAACCGCCTCGACGCCAGAACAAGCCACACAACCACCAGAAAAGCCAGCACGCAGCCCGTGAGAATATTCCCGAAAACGACCGAGGCCCACTTCACGACCGTCTCGCCGCACTCCCCACCGAGGCCTCCCCCGAAAGCGTTGCCAAGCCCCGACAGATCGGAGGCAAACGCAAGGATGAACGATGAGAGCATAGCCCCCGTGACAGTCAACAGCGTTGTCTTGACCATCGAATAATGCCACCTGCGCAGCAACAGACGCACAGAGACAGCGAAAAGGATGACCACGAAAGCCAGACTTCCCAGCCCGAACCACCTGCGCACAAGCAGGTCGGCCCAGCGGTACCCCATCTTCCCGGCCATGTTGCTGACCTCGACCGAGGTATCGCCCACTGCGGAGGACAACGAACTCTGGTCAGCCTTCCAGGTGAAGAAATAGGAGATGACGGCCAGCAATGTGAACAAAGCCAGCAAAGCGGCAAGAATGCCGGCGAGCTTCGTCAGCCTGTTCTTGTCGTCATCGTCCATATTCCTCCAGAACCTGAACATTATTTTCTGTTCTTACGGTTGCCTTTCTTATTGTTCCTGCGGTTCTGTCCCATGCCCATATTCATGCCGGGACGCGAGAAGTTGGAATCAAACGAAATCTTGGTGAGTTCCAGATCGGCCGGAATCTGAATCCGGTAGCCGGAAAGCTTCTCAATGTCAGCGAATATGGTCTCGTCAGCCACACTGTCCTTGTTCCAGATCAGGTACTGCTGCCTCATGTAGATGGCCAGCGAGCGCAGCATGGAGCGCTTGACCTCACCCTCCGGCTCTCCGGCAATCAGGTCGATGATGCTCTCGATGTTGCGGCCGTAATGATTGGCGCGCACCGGAGCCTTGTTGATCGGGATATTCATCGGCGGCACATCCATCGCCTCCGGATGCGGGGCCGGGTAAGGAGAGTCGATGTCAAGGTCATACCCGGCGATCATGTAGAGATGATCCCAGAGTTTCTGCTCGTAGTTCTCCTGCGTGTGGACCTGAGGGTTCAGGGTCTCCATCACACCGACCACGACGCGGGCCTGCTCGCTACGCTTCTCCCTGTCCGGGATAGCCTTCACCTGCTCGACCATATTCAGGACGATGCGGCCATATTCCGGCATCTGAAGTTTCTCCCTCTCCGTGTTGTAGTAGAGCTTTATTGAATTGTCGTTAGCTTCCATAAAACCTATTGTTTGGATTAAAGTAACCGTTAAAAAAACTTTGCCAAATCTGCGGCAACTTATTTTTGCCGCTTACTAAGTAATTCCTAAAAAATAACTTGGTGCTTTTGCTCGTCTTTTTGGTCTGAATTTATTTGTTCATCAGTCATGTGCCACCGGCACACTCCTTCTTCTCAAAC
>CAVERO010000038.1:0-19165 GCA_963617915.1 Candidatus Methanomethylophilaceae archaeon
TTGAGTTTCGCTCAACAAAAATACAATTATTTTTGATTTTATACAACATTTAGATATTACAAACTACTAGCCCAATTTTTCAGCAGTTCATTATATGCCATCTCGAGCAAATTAGGCGGATCAAGACTTAGTAGTTCGTCTTTGCCATAGCCATCAGTTTCCAGCAATTCAATCAGGGTGTTTCGAGCATGGATGATAAATGAATGAGTGACGCAGTCAGGTTCATGATCTACCCCCAGATCTGAAAAAGCCAAACAGTAGAAAGAGCATGGAGCATAATTCAACAGCGCCGTTCTGTAACGCATATCTTTAATGATGACCTTGTCTTGGGCAACTGGGGAATGGACATATTCAGCCACATTAAAATTGTACCTCAACAATGCCTTTTCAAGATTATCAAAGACGTGATCATATTCGTCCCCATGAGCCTCTTTGGATAATGGAATGTGATTGTTAATCCCATTCTCCTCAATGTTCAGGTGGACATATGGACATCCCTCGTGTGGCAAATCCAGCCGCAACAAAACTGGTGAATCATCCTCTCTTGTCAAGTAAAGTTTAATCCGCGTTGTGTTCTCTGCCGAGCCTCTCTGCAATGCTACGTCGCCACCTTCGAGAGGATTATTCTCAACGACCGTATTATACACAAAAACATTGGCATAATTTGCAAGCAAGTATGACGACAGGTTCTCCATCACCTCCTCTTCCTTCTCATCACAACCTGGGAACGTCATAATATCTGCCAAACAACACCAAAATACAAGGAATCCACATTGATAGAGCAGACTCATTAGAATTGCTTTAGCAGTATCCTCTATAGTCGAAGTATACCCACCTTGATGACGTGCCTGCATTTCTAAACCAATAATCCGGTCCCGCACCTGCGAGAACCGTTCACGTTCAAAAAAACATGGCCTATACTTGTCATTCCATGTAAAAGAGCCATCCTCATATGCCCTATTGAAAAAGTAATTTGTGAGCTCTGTATTGATGAACACAAATGAGGCTAACAGCCAATCTACCAAGTTGACATATGACATCTGGATTTTATCCGACTTAAAAGCATAGAATTGAGGCTGAAGGGCTGACAAATGGAGACTGGCGTCCAAATTAGGAATCTGCTGCGACCGCTTCGTCACGTATTCAAGGCCTTCATAACGTGGTGTAGTGATATGGAAATAAGAACCAATCTGACCAGAGTCACATAAGTCTTGAAGCTGCTGCAAGTTCTGGACTTCCTGTGGCATTGCACAATCCACCCACTGAGCATTCTTCATTAAAAACTCATCGTCCAGCATACATTTGACGACCTTCGCGAACAGCTGAATCTGCGCTGCGTCAATATCCTGAGTGAAGTGGAAAAGAAACGGCATGTAGCCTCTTATGTATTAAGTTCCGAAATGAACATCACCATCTTGAACAATACCGCAGAACGGGTATATATGGTTGCATTGCCCGGGAGTGTCTCATACGCTGAAAAGATGGCTTCTTTATACTTTTTATGCCGATAGCACTCCATTAGATATTCACAGGCCGAGCCACGGACCTCGTTTATTCCTGTCTGATATGGAGCGCTTTCATTTTCATCATCTTCTTTGCCCTCCCGCTTGTCATTGTACTCTCTGACAACCAAGGTAAGAAAGTCCACAATCTCTTTTCGCAGAGGGTTTTCGCTCTTGACAAAGTATTCTGACTGTCGTATAAGTGAGAGCAACTCCGAAGGCTCATTGTCATTAATGTCCGGATTGAGCAACGAAATCATTTGAAAGTATATGCCCTCCGCAACTGAATAGTCAAATTTCGCTGCGATGAGTCCCTTGAGGCCTGCATAGGCGTAAGCATTGGAAATTACCGAATCTGCCAAAATGTCTTTGATAGTTTCCACATACTTTTCCGGAGCCGTGGATACTGTCTGTTCGAACAGCTGGGAATTTCCTTGCAGTGTCGGCGTATCAAAACTCAAGTGGACGTTGGGAGTGTATTTGCGCATTGCTTTCAGCCACTGCGCAGAAGACATTTTCTTTGCCCGCTCCGGCGTAATATCAAGACTGGTCCACCCCCAATGTGTGGTGATCTGATATGGCATCTTATTCTCACGCAGAACCTGCGCACACTCAGGTATCTGTCCTTTTGCTTCTCCAATGCCGCATCGTCCGCAACCGGATTTCCGAATACCGCCGCAGAATTGTCAATGAACTCTTTTTTCCACCGGCTGATCATCACCGGTAATAACTCGAATTTCGCTGCGAACTCGCTCAATGTCTCGCGCTCCTTGATGGCCTCAATCGCCACCTGAGCCTTGAATTTTGCGTCGTACTTACGCCTTACTTTTTTCATGATGCTAAGTTATGTATTTTTAACTTAGACTCCTGTATTAAAATCCATGACTATTATAGTTTCCATGAAGTCCATCACAGCTTTCCAATTTGCCAGCCAGAGTTCGTCTTGAGTCATAAGAGTGAACTTTGTAATCGGTCAGTTCTATTCTACTTTCTTCCTTGCCAACTGCTCCTCCAGATACCCATCCTGCCCATAGTCTTTGGGGTGCTTACCCCACTGCAGGATGAAAAAGTAGGTGCAAAATGCCATGCCATATCCCTTTGAAAAAAGCCTTTGAGAGCCATCTTCAGGCGTGTTGCGCATATCGTAGTTGACGCGCAGACGAGGATTGACGAGAGCCTTGTCTAAAAGCTCGCTTATGAATTTCCTGTCTATAGTCATAGCTGCGAATTTACTGATTCTTATCTAATTCTGAATAACTTTGGGCCTGTTCGGTGATATGCCTCCCCTGCTGCGGCACGAACAGAAAGGAGATAAACTTCCAAATGTCTGCGAAGAACTTCCCCATAATCCGACGATTAAACTTTCGGATTCTTTTCGCACAACAGACCGAAGCCCAAACCTGCGACATACAGGAGAGCAGACTTCTGGTAAATCTTATGATACTTCCAAAGCGACCGGAATGCATCACGAACAAGGTCAAAACGCATACAGAATGATGTCTGGTCTTTAGACTGAGACTTAACCGCAGGGTGAAGCATATCTTCCAAAATCAAATCTGCGTACTCGGATTCTGCCAAAAGACCAGCCGCAGTCACCTCTAATCCAAGATATTTCACCGACAATGCAGTCATTGCATTTGCGAAACGGGAGAAATGCATCTTGTCAGCCCAAGCGTAAAATTCTGCCCAATTAACATTGCCCTGCTCTACCTTCAAGAACATAGCCCAGTCAGTAAGATGTCTCAGCCTGATGCCGCCTTCTGCGACAAAGTGCTTAAGCGCGTGCATAGTTAGGAACAAAGCGTTGAAATCAGCAGAAGGGATGAGCAGTTTTGTACCTGAGACAAATCTCCAAGCATCATCTGAATTCATCAATTCAATGAAATGCCTTTCAAGTTTCTTGCGAGAGCGACTACCACGAACCTGATTGAAGAAACGGTGATTTTCAATGGTCACGCCTTTGAAGGTGATATGCGAATGAATGTAGTAATCATCTTTCACATCCGCACCAGCCTTGGCCAAGATTGAATCCACGGCCAAATGCTTCTCTCCCGAATATAAGTCAATGTCGCCACATTCACGATGCTCCGGATGAGGATAATACGATGCAAGCGCAAGCCCCTTCAGTACAGGCGCACTAATACCTTCTGCGGCGAGCAGCTCGGCAACTTTAGTTCCGACTTCTTTCTGATGCTCGTAACGTCCCTCTATGTTGACAACGCAGGATATCCATCTCAACGCCAAAGCCTTTGGGATAGATGCGGCAACAGGGGAAGATGATAGTACATCAAGAACTATTGCCGACACGCCTTGCCTGACGGACTGCCGAAAAACACTCTGCCAGTCGTCAGCAGACAGAGCCGAAAGCGGCTCAATATTCAAAGGAAAGTCAAACAATGCTGAGCGCAACAAGTTCAGCACCACCGAGTCTGCCTTAGTCAATCTCAACTCTTTCATACGTTCGTATAGTTTAGTTATGTCGGCTCTCTTTTATCGCTCCTTCACAATCACCCAAAAAGTCTTGAATATGAGCTTAATGTCATACCAAAATGATGCATTATGGACATACTCCAGATAGAGCTTTATCTTCTCCTGCATAATGACCTCGACGTAGTACTTTTCAGGATCATCAGCCTTGTCCATCAGCTCGTTCTCATTACGGAACTTTATGGAGGCCGGGTCGGTTATGCCAGGGCGCACATCAAGGACGTGCATCTGTTCCGGAGTCCAGTAATCCACATAGTGGCGCACCTCCGGACGAGGGCCCACAAGACTCATATCACCGATAAAGACATTTATCAACTGCGGCAGCTCATCTATCTTCGTCTTGCGGATAAAGTACCCGGAACGGGTAATACGAGGGTCGTGGCCACCTATGGTCACAAGACTACCTTTGTCAGATCCCACTCGCATCGAGCGGAACTTGAATATACGGAAATCCTTATTGTGCCACCCGACCCGGACCTGACGGTAGAACACCGGCCCATGAGAATCCAACGTTATCCAGATGGCGACAATCAAAAAGAGCGGGCTCAGCACAATAAGCCCGAGTCCGCTCATCACTATATCAAACAAGCGCTTCACTACGAATGCTTAACTATATCAATGAAGTTCTCGATTACATAATCCACATCCTCATCGCTCATCTTCGTGTTCAGAGGCAGTGTAATCTCGTTCTCGAATGCCTTGTAGGCGTTGGGGAAATCAGCAATGTCATATCCCATAGCCTTGTAGGCCGTCATCATCGGAAGCGGCTTGTAGTGGACATTAGTGGCGATGCCACGCTCCGCCATCTTCTCGATAATCCCGTTGGTCTCCTCACGGGTCTTTCCCAAAACACGGACGATGTAAAGATGTCCGCTGCTGTTCCAGTCCGGACCGAAGTGATTCAGCACCTTAACATTAAGGCAAGAGAACGCCACGTTCATCTTCTCAATCATAGCACGGCGTCGAGCAAGAAGAGAAGGATACCTTTCAAACTGAATCAAACCTATCGCAGCCACCACATCGGTCATATTGCACTTGTACCAAGGCCCGATGATATCATACTCCCAAGCCCCAAGTTTTGTCTTGGCAAGCGCATCCTTATTCTGTCCGTGAAGAGAGAACAGCTGCGCAAGTCTGTAGAGAAACTCATTCCATGTCTCGCCCTCGATGAATGGAACAGGAGAGCCGCAATAAGTCTGCTGAGCCTCCACTTTCTCGCCTCCGAACGGCAGATTCCAAACGAGCGCACCGCCCTCGGCGGTCGTGAAGTTCTTCACCGCGTGGAAGCTGAACGAGCTGAAGTCTGCAATCGAACCGGCCATCTTCCCGTGACGATTCGCTCCGAACGCGTGGGCACAGTCTGCACAAACGGCAATCCTGCCAAGTTTCCTCTGAATGTCATTTGCAGGACTGAACAAGTTCTTCTTAGCCTCGACTATAGGGAAAATCTTATCGTAGTCACACACGATTCCCCCCAGATCCACAGGCACGATAACCTTTGTATGCTCGTTGATAGCCGCAGCCATCTTATCATAATCCATCTCAAGACAGTCTGGTTGGATGTCCACAAACACCAGCTTCGCCCCCACGTGGGCAGCTACACTCGCCGATGCCGTGTATGTATATGCCGGCACAATCACCTCATCTCCAGGACCCACACCAAGCAGATGCAGTGCCATCTCCAGCGCCGCAGTAGCCGAATTCAAACAAACAGCCTTCTCGGTCCCCACATACCCAGCGACCAGTTTCTCTAGTTTCTTAGTCCTGGGTCCGGTGGTAATCCATCCCGACAGGATGGCATCGCGAACTTCATTAGCCTCAGCCTCTGTCATATCCGGCGGGCTAAAAGGCACATTTCGTAATTTCATTGTCATATTTCAGATGTATTATTCGTTTTCTATCTATACTCAATCAGGATTATATCCACATTTTACTATCTATTCGATTCTGCGTTAAACGGTTTATTGAATATGACTTTGTATATACCTGCCAGATAACCAAAGCCATAACTAACATGGACAACAAAGTATATTATCGGCTGATAAATCAAAAGCCCATATCTGCCAGTTTTCTTCATAGATTTAATGGTAAAACCCATAGCCAATGTAAAATATATAAACAAGACAGACATATAGGCCATCGCAATATACCTACTGAAGCAACTCCATATCGCCCCAATGATTAAGCCGACAACAAATAGTAACGGGAAAAACTGTCGGATTGTTGCCGGGCTGCCTAATTTTTTATTCACTAAAGGCTTATATAAGCCATATTGGTAAAACATTTTGCTGACCTTACGTATCTTATCACGAGCATAGTATTTTGTTATAATACTCGGAATAAGAAAAATCTTTCCGCCATTCTTTATGATGCGTCCATTTAATTCATCATCTTGATTTCGGATGAGTTCATTGTCATATAGTCCGACTTTGTCAAAGACATCTCGTTTAAAACATCCGAATGGGACTGTATCAACTTGTTTTATCTCATCGCAGCCAATTCGAAAATAAGAGTTACCCATACCAAACGAGCTACATAATGCATCTGCTATAGCCAATTCTTTTGCTGATGAACCACAAGGTAGGGTTTCACATATCCCCCCGACGTTATCTGCATTCAAGTCCCGCAAATATTTCACGAGCTCAGAAAAATAATTGACGGGATATTCTACATGTCCATCAAGTCGAATCACGACATCACCTCGACAGGCCTTAATTCCACGGTTCATCGCATAAGGCACAATGCGTTCCGGATTGTCAAGCAATCGAATGTAAGGGTACTTGGCAACATATTCACCGACTATCTCCCGAGTTCGGTCGGTGCTCATCCCGTCAACGAACAGAATCTCCAGGTCATCCTTCGGATAATCCTGTTCAAGAATGGAATCGATACACCCGGTTATATACTTCTCCTCGTTGTATATAGGGCAGATTACTGACAACATATCAAAAAAGTCTTAAATAAGCGACTTAGATATGTTCTTCCACCCCGCGGAAATGGACATTCAGCTCATGAAGGTGCTCCAAGAGAGTGCCGAGAGGAGTACCCTGCGTCATCTTCGCAAAGGCATTGACATCCTTAGGGAAGCACTTGCCGCCATAACCGAACTTCCCATCAGGACCAGGAACGTAGGTATGGGTGTCATTGATATAACCAGACAGGAGCATTCCTGTATGAACCTTTCTCCAATCGACTCCCATCTGTTCACAATACTCACGGCAGGCATTGAAGTAGGTTACCTTATATGCGCCGAATACATTGTGCATATATTTTGTAAGCTCGGCTTCAAGTGGACTCATCACAGTGAACTTCTTTCCGACAAAGATTTTGGTCAGAAGTTCCTGCGAACCTGTGAATACCATCGTCTGCTTCCTGAAGTCTTCCAGAAATGTGCGCTCAGTCAGAAATTCCGGCATATAGCATACTTGATGTTTGGTTTCGCGGGAAAGCATCTCGCTGGTGCCAGGTAGAATTGTGGTTCTTACGAACACTGGAACATCAGGCAGGTTGGAGATAAGCTCCTTCATAAGAGTCAAATCCTGTGTTCCATCATCTTCCGTAGGTACGTGAATCTGCAAGAATGCGATGTCAATTCCACTCAGATCATCATTATACCCTTTTGGAGGGTCACTGATAAATAGTTCACAGTCCGAGTTGTTGTGCTCCAACCAATCTTTTAGGGCTCCACCTACGAAGCCGCAACCGATAATACCAACTTTAATCTTTTCCATATCGCTGTATTTATAGTTTCAGACATCTTAACCATAGATACAGCCACCAAGTATTGCCCAACTTTGCGCTGCGCCTTGACGACTGTATCTATCAGTCGCAAGGCTATGCCGCCAAGCTATATTGTGGAAGGATTAGTCTACCCCCCCCCCGTTAAGTTCTTATTATTCAACATATTGAGCCGCACAATAATAGAATTTGAGTCACTGCTAACAAAGAATAACTTCTTCACAAAATTTCCGAAAACATTCATCAGTGTCCAGAATGTTGCGGAAAACGGATTCATCTTCTCGGCCTTCCGGAACAGCGGATAATGCGCCCATATCCTCTGCCAGAGCGGTTTCGGGGTGATGGAATTTGCCCTGCGGCGGTAACGGGCAAGATTTTCTTTCAGAAGATAACACGGTGCCTTCCGCACAACTTTCAGCCACAACGCAGTATCATTGTTCCTTCGGACATCGTTTATCTGGACAAGTCCTATCTTCTCTTTGTCATACATTACTGTAAGACATCCCGGCCAGCAGCAAGCGAACATATCAAACTTGCTCACCCTCTTTTTCCCGCTAACATATACCCCCAACGGAGTCCCGTCTTCACTCATCTCGGTATATTCATGGTAAGAAAAAGCATATCCTTTCTTCACCATAAACTCAAGCTGCCGCTCCAATTTCTCTGGTAGCCAAAGGTCATCACTGTCAAGAAAGGCCACCCAGCGGCCGGAAGCCCTGCGGAGCGCATTGTTGCGGGTTATCGCCGCCCCGGAATTGACTGGGTTACACGCGTATTTGATTCGCGAATCATTCTGCGCAAAAGCCGCGACAACCTCCCGAGTGTTATCCGTCGAGCAATCATCCTGCACAAGCAACTCCCAGTTCTGATAGGTCTGCGCCTGCACGCTCTTGATTGTCTCACCAATAAACTTCCCACACGCCCAGGACGGCGTTATGATAGATACTAATCCGTAGTCTTGCATAGAACACCATCTACTGAATCTTCGTTGCCAATATAATCAAGGTAATTCATGGCTTTTTCTATATTCTGTACGAGAGATTTTCTGTTCTTTCCCCAAATATTAATTTGCCATTCTTCCGGTTCTTTGCCGAATTCAAGACCATCTATATCCATATTCAAGATGCATCTCTTTTTTACATCAAGCCGAGCATCATACGGATTTTTCGGCAATTTCAATTCATCACACAAAATAGATCTTCCTGTATAGAACAAAGTGTCCAGAAGGATAATTTCATCAGAAGAACACTTTTCAAGTATTGAGAATATTTGCTCTGATTCGCCATTTCCGGAATCATTAAAGATGTCATTAATCGCAAAAGGCTTAAATGTTATACCTTTAAGTTTATCAATCACTTCTTTTAGATGATGCCTTAGTTTTAGATAGCTCTTATCAAAATCTAAAATTTTATCTTCTGCTACGGCGGCAAATAACTGATTGCTTAATCCATAAGATAAATTTTCAAAAGACTTTGATAACTCACTCATTCTTTCATGAAGATTATAAATATCAAGTCTTGTATCATCGTGATTTTGTTTAAGCTTTTTATCTGTTGGATAGCGAAGGCTCATTGAACTCTCATCGAATTCATGAAATTTATTGATATAATGTTCTACGCTTCCCAAATTAACCTTTAAACCAACTCGATCTTTTAGCTTCTTCAATGTGGGCTTCAGAGACAACCATAACTTGTAAAGATTATGTCCATTTTCTAGGTATTCCTTGAAATCGTCTCCAGACGTACAAGCAAATTTTATATATAACTGTTTGAGCATCAATTCTACATAGTGGCGATACAGGAAGCACATAGTCAGACCTATACCATCCAGTATAGCATAATTTCCATGGGACTCTTTGAATTTCTCGAATAGGATTTCAGCACTATCATAATACGCCAGAGCATATTTCTCGAAGGCAAACACGCCTGTCCCTTCCCATCCGAAATGACAGAAGCAGTTAGGATCTGGCTTATCACCATTCCTATATAGTTTAAATATCTCGTCCTTATTGGTCATATTTCGTAAGCGCTCACATCTCCAACCCATTGATTTTCAATAAGAGATTTTGTGATTTAATTTGACTTTTGTTGATTTTGCTGTTTATAGCCCGCAGTAGCAAGGCAGAAGGCCGGTCAGATCCTCACCCTCTACGGCTGTTTTCAGTTTACCGAGGAGGAAGCTGATATACTTTCCCGGGTCGATGTCATTATGTTTGCAACTCTCGATCATCGAGTACATGAAAGCATTGTCCGCCGCCGAACTCTCACTGCCGATGTTGTCGGTTCCATCGGATGCGCCTCCCTTGGCGGAACCGGGCGAGACCGGAGCGGCAGTGGTCCCGTCCGGCTTGACCTCGATGAATCCTGGCGCGTCTCCGCCGGTCTTGACATTCAGCTCCGCCTGACCCGAACGGGCATACCTGCAGAACTTCCAGTAATCATAGCCCTCGTCTTCACAGAACTTCCGCATCGAGCGGCCCCTTCCGTACCGGGAATAATGCCGCAGCGCTGCAGCGTAGTCTACCGAGTCTGTCTTCGGCGCAACTGTCGTTTGATTTGTCGTTTCCATTTTGCCTTTCGTTTTTTCGGCAAAGATGGTGGCTAACCTTCAATAGCCAAGGCGGAGAAGTGGACGCTTACCTAGGAAAGGGCCTTTCCGGCTTTCCTTTTCTACTATTCTGGATGAATTTGATTATGTTGCTATCATTAACCAAGTTAGCGGAAATCAATGATGCCTTATATTCAACACCACGGACTCACTAATCTGCACGAGTCTTGTATGTTGGTGTAACAATGACCAGCACTTTATTGTAGTTATTGCTCTTTTAAGATTACGGAGTTAATAATGGTATTTAGTTGATCTTCGCCTATTATTGCTTCTATAAATTCACGGAATACACCTTCACCTCCTTTCTTCGAGAGTGTCAGATTGGATAAAGGTCTCACATAGCTTGGGGCTGACGCAGGGACACCCGCCCATCCAACGAGTTTAAGGAGTTGGATGTCATTCAGGTCATCGCCAATATATGCTACATCTTTCAATGAAATAGCAAGTTTATTGCATAGCTCAGTTGCGACCTCAACCTTGTTCTTAACCCCAAGAAAGCAGTAGTCAACCTTTAACTTTTCAGCACGACGTTGAACTATCGAGGTATTTTCTCCCGTGAGGATACCTACAGGAATACCAAGATGATGGGCAAATAATACTCCTGCACTGTCATATGTGTTAAATTTCTTCAGTTCATTACCTGTGGTATCATAATACATTCCACCATCAGTCCAAACGCCATCAATATCTGTCAGTATAAGCTTCGGAAGCATCTAATTCGTTATTATATAACTATTCTAGCCGGCACTCCAACAGCAGTCGCCCCATCAGGAATATCTGATATTACCACTGCGCCAGCACCAATCTTAACATTGTCTCCTATTGTAATATCTCCGATTATCGTTGCCTTCGCTCCGATATAGCAGTTCCGCCCAATTCTGGGAGCCCTTGATCCCTTGATATCATCTCTGATACCTATTGTAACATCGTGTTGGATATATGTACCAGCACCGATTTCTGCTTTAGGATTTATCACTATCCCAAACCCATTATGGCAAAGGTGTACGCCTTCAAGATTGACAGAATACGGGATGTCACAATGATAATACCACCGAGCCCACCGATATAGCAACTTACTAAATATCAACAATATACCCCCCCCCTACAGCAGTAGCATATGTGCGATAATTGGATAATTTTATGGAATCTGCTCATTTAGTCGAACATATTTTGATAGATAATCTCGTTGGCAGGGATATCATTGAGAGCTTTATGGCCTACTACATAATCTTTTTGAGACCACTTGAAGCCATCTCCAGGGCTGAGCATATGAATCTTTTCTTCTGTTATCACCTCACCTGCTTTTATGTCACACGACGAAGCAATAGAGCGCTCCAATTTAACTTTTGAGGCAGAAACACACTTATCTATATAAATATCTTCAGTGCCTAACCAGCGCTCAACTATACGAATGTCTCGCACCATACGGTTTACTCCATCTGGGCCTAGAGAACCTGCCTGATCCGTGCCTTTCATGTGACGATCGATAGTGATGTGTTTTTCAATAATTTCTGCGCCCATTCCAACAGCAATCGCAGGAGCCGAGATGCCTATCGTATGATCAGAGAAACCGATATGATATTGACTATAATTCTTTTTGAGATACTTGATAGTATTTAGATTCAAATTGTCTGGATGGGTAGGATATTGGGAAACACAATGAAGGATAGAAATGTCACTATGATAATGCGTAATAACGTCCAATGCATCATCCAATTCTTTCTTGCCGGCCATCCCGGTAGATAAGATGATTGGAATTTTTGTCTCAGCCATAGCTGCGAGAAGAGGAAGATTAGTCAAATCTCGGCTTGCAACTTTAAGATAGTCTGGTGTAAATAACTTCAACAACGACAAGCAGCCTTTGGCACAGAGCGTTTCCACAAAATCCAACCCTTTTTCTTTAGCAAACTTATAAACCACATAGTGATCCTCATCACTAAGTTCAAGGAATGCACGATGTTCACCATATGTTGCGCCAAACGAATTATTGTTAACGTACGGTCGGTTCATTTGAGTAGCTGATAATTCTTCCTTAAGGTCACGCCGTGTCATCTTGACCGCATTCATAGGTTTCAGGTCAAGATTGAACACATCCTCGTGAATAGGGCGTGCAATCAGTTCTACAATAAGCTTGGCAATATCAACTGACCCATTATGGTTTTGCCCAATTTCACCAATAATGTAAGTTTCACCTTTAGTAATCATTTTCGTCGTCTATTTTTGGTTATTAGATATATTTGCGATCATAGATTCCTTGATTTCTTCATGCTTATCAAGATAATTAACAACATCCTCAAGCGAGAAATCGTCATTAATATTCTTAAGGTCTGAATAAACCTTGAGAGCATTAGCTAAATCATCCGGCGTATCTATCGTCAACCTAATGTCATTTCTGCCCTGAAGAAAATCTGGGCATTCAATCCACTCGCACGTATATTTTTCCGGATGGTTATATATGTGATATGTAACATGTTCGTGAGCAGGTGTGTTAGTCGCAGTTGTCTCGGCCACACTTTTGAGTGCCGACAAGCGCACAAACTCCCCCCAGAAGCCAAAATGAGTCAGGATGGATGGTTTGTTATTAACACGGAAACCAATATAATCAGCATTGCTCATTTTAGCCTTGTCAATAAGTTGACTGACACCATGCCAATCCAAGAATGGATTATCAGAGCAAATACGTACTATTCCTTCAACATTGTTCACCTCTGCCGCCTGAATATAACGATCCAGCACATCATTTTCTGAACCTCGAAATACAATCTCCCCCTTTCCTTTAAGATATCGCTCTAATTGATTGTTGTTCTCATTCACTGAGGTCGCGACTATTACTTTTGCATCCGAAACCTTATGTAAATTGAATAGAAGGGTCTCAAGAAGAGTCTTTCCTCCGTAAAACGGCTTCAAGATTTTTCCAGGCAAGCGGGTAGAACCCATGCGAGCCTGTACAATAATGCCATAGTTCATATCGATTAACTATATATATTTATGTAATTCTTTCTGAATTCGCTCTTTGTGATTATGTGCAAATATTTCCCGATATTCAAACTTATCTGTCAAAAGATGTACATAAGCCGAGTCAAATTCCTCTACTGACGTTAGATACACAACAGCATTTTTAGGCAACAGTACGTTACTATAATAGGTTGATGCCATCTTCTGATAATCATAGAAGATAGTAGGAGTATGGAAATAGTGCGCTTCCAAACAAGTCGTTGAAGATACTGTAATATGTAAATCAGCCCACTTTAAATACTGATATATGTTTACGCCTGACGTAAAACACACATTAACCGCCGAAAAATTCAATTGTACATCGTTATGCCTCGGGATGTAGATAAAGAGGCTTTTTGGGTGTCGGCTCGCGACTGCATCAATATATTCGCCCAGTTGATTTTCAAAACCATTTTGTCCGCTAGCTATTATTATTCGTTCGTATTTTTTTCTGTCTTCGGCAAAAATATCCTTGTCCCAGAACTCATCTGCTTTCTCCAACATATACATACCAGTCATAGCTACGTTAGGAGCATAATTGGAGGCTTCCGTCGTTAAATATCTATACTCCTCTGTTCCGAATACCCAAATGGCATCCGGGGTAAGTTTTGAATCGTAAGCTTTTGCGTTATAAGCATCGTGATTTCTGTTAAGTACCCCATGCTGAAGTTCAATGACCTTTATACCCTTTTTATGGAAAGCCCACAGATAACCCATTGAATCGTAAGGGCATTCAAAGAGAACGACCTTAGGCCTATGAGATAACGCCAAGAACAAATTCATTGCACGTCTCTGTGCATCTAAGTGACGGACGTAGTGGAGGTAATCAAAATAAAGATTATAGTCATGCAGCACTTGCTCCATTAATTCATGATTCTGAATATCATTCTTTTTGACCAAAGGAAGACGCACGAAAAGCAGACGCAACAATAATAACCAAGATTCACTAAATATATGTTGCTCTTCAATATCGGATCTTTTTATATGTCCAAAATCCCGGCTGGGTTTTTCAATCATAAGAACTCGTTCTGAAAGCTGGGATATTGCGCCGCTGATGCGATGAACCATTTTGTCACCAACTTGTTTTCTTCGTTCAGCTCCTGTAATATTCCAGATAGCGAACTTTTTTATGGCTTGTAAAGGAGAACCATAGAAAAGTGATTTTAAGACAATCTTAGCGATAGAACCAGATAGTTTTACCTCTGTATTCACGCTCACGCAGTCAAGAAGCCTAAGCCGGATAAACGACCAAACACTTACATCTTTGTATTTGATGCTCATCACATCATATTTCGCCTCAATATCGTGTAGCAGAGCTACTGCTTCCAAATATGTCATTTTAATGAAATTTCTTCTCAGTTTTTAATTTTATAAAATGCTCAATGTCTCTATATTTAATGATTTCAGCAGGATTACCTCCGACGATAGCATAGGGCGGGACATCTTTGACCACAACGGCCCCAATGGCGACAATGGCCCCTTCTCCAATCTTTACATTGCCAGAAATTGTAACATCTGTCCCGAACCAAACAAAATCTCCTATCTCAACGAATTTCTCAACGTAAAAACTTCCATATGGGATAGCTTCGCCATGATCATAATCGTGACTGCCAAGCATTATCTTACAATTCTTTCCCGAATGAAAATAGTCCCCTATTCTCACCCCCCCCCATACCGCTGATAATCAATCCATTTGAGTTAAAATGATAGCCAACATCAACTTTAGCCGTCCTTGCAACTTTGCAGAAATTATTGACGCCAACACTCCCATAAGAATTGAGCATACGTTTGAATAAGAACGAATACCACTTGGAACGCAATCGCCGTATTAATTTCAAGAATACATATACAATCTTTTTCATCTCGTGTTCAAAATCTTATGGTACAATTCAGAATATTTTTCAGCGATAATCTTCCAATCAAAATTTGATCTAGACACTCGCTCCTTTGAGCTAGAGAGAACCCATTCAGAAAAAGTCACCATATTGACATTTTCAAAATCGAGCACATAGTAATCCGAAGTGGTAACGTCATTTGCGATAGTATTGATTATTGCTTTGTTTACAATTGTTCTTAGGCCAGTAGCATTAGCCTCAAGTTCAGACAAGGCCTGGCCTTCCTTCCAACTTGGATGCGCATATATATCTGCCGCAGAATAATATCGATAAAGTTCGTCAGCCTGTATATACCCAAGAAGTTTAACTTTGTTCTGAAGATTATTCTCTTGAATGAACCTTAAAATTGGCTCTTCACCTGGCCCTTTACCAACAATCCAATACTGAAAATCAAAATCGGACTTTGACAGCAGCTTCAAGAAATCTAGCTGACCTTTTCGCTCTTGAACTGATGCGACTGTGATAAATACCCTGCAAGTTCCAGGGGCATTGTATTTCTTTCTAATGGACTCTCTTTCTCTTGCAGAAAAATAGAACTTCTTACAGTCAACCCCATTCGGGACAACGGCAACTTGATCTCTATAGATTCCCAAAATAGATTCATATTCTTCAAGAGATTCTTTGGTCAAGCCAGAATAAGCATCAACTAATTTAATGTTGCCAAGATACCTATCTCTGTTCACAGTGTCTTTTTCTGAGCCATTGTAGAAAATTCCGTGACAAGTCAAGAGAATGGGTATATTATGTTTTCCTAACGCGTGTCTCGTTGGAGAAATATTATAAATGCTGTTTACGTGTATTAAATCCGGCCGAACACGCTTAATAACGGCTCTGATGTTATCTTCATATAACAGATATCGAAAGAAGTTCTGATGGTCAACTCTTATATAATGAGAAATATGTTGCAGAGAGAGTCTCGGGCGACGCACAATATTCCAAATTATCCTTAACAGATTAATGCCATATCCATTATACTGATTGGAATACAAGGATGCTTCTTTCGCCTTTCTCTCCGGGATGTTTGTTCCAAAGGTAAAATACTCCACATCTGTTGGGGTCTGTTTACTAATCTCATAAACCACATTCGCAGCGCCTGTAGTATAGTTCCCCCCTGTTTCCTGGGGAAGTTGTCCAATTAATAGAATTTTCATCACTTGACCACCTCTTTCAGGAATGACTCCCATTCATTTCCAACGATTGCGACCTCGAATCTTTTCATAGACGATATAGCCGCTGCACTAATTTGTGTTATGTGTTTGTCATCATCCATCAAGTAGGCCAATCGATTTTCGAATAATTTCAAATCGCCATCATCAACAATATACCCGTCTACACCATCGGTTATAATTTCTGAGATGATGCCGTGTATACTGAATGCGACCGGAGCGCATCCCTGGGACATAGCTTCAAGCAGACTACACGGAAAACCTTCGGATCGCGATGATAATGCAAAAATGGAGCTTGTTGCCATAACTTCTTTTATATCTTTGCAGAAGCCAAGAAAATTTATCCGATCTAAAACTCCATATTCTCGCGCAATTGATTTCAGATGTGCAAAATCGGCCTCGCTGCCATCGCCAGCTATGTCTAGAGACCAATTGGGATATGTGGGAGCTAGCCTGCTCCATATTTGAATCAGCAAATCGAAGCCTTTTACATGCCAAACGGAAACTCTTCCACACGCCAAAATGTTCTTTTTTCGTTCAGTAGATTCAGACAATCTTGAGAATGAAAGTGGATTATACATCACCTTCATATTATGAAGGTGTTTTTTCATATAACATTCATCATTATGAGAGAGTACAGTTACCCAATCCGCAAATCGATATCCATAAAATCGTATGAACTTCAATAATTTGTTTGCATTCCATCTGAAATTAGCGTGATCAGAAACAACTATCGGAATTTTCAATCCCAAAGTAGCTAGTTTTACGGCTATGAAATTATAGGGCATTACCGCGATGATAACGTCTGGATTTATTCTTTTTATACATTCTCGGATAGCCCAGTATCTTTTCGGTCGGCGTAATACGCCAGGACATATTGATATTTTAGAAACAGTGATATTCGAATTTATATTGTAACTATTTTTAGAGAAACCATAAAGCCCAATGTGAATCTCATGGCCACGACTTGCCAGCTCGTTTGCCAAGGTAGAAGTCACTCGTTCAGCCCCGCCATTCCCAAGATGATGAATAAAAAAGAAAATTTTCATTTTGTACACACGATGACTTTATGCATTAACAAAAAGACAATCCAGATAATTATATTATAAATCCAAGACAATGTCATAAAGGAAAGAAAAACACAGGTCGTAACACCACCTAACAGAAAGCCATAAGAAGATTTCCTCCTCTTAAATGCATTTCTTACAAAGAACATTAAATATGAGCATACGACTATGACGCCAACAATACCAAATTCAATTGCCATCTTTAGAAATACATTATGGGCATCATACCCTCTAAAAGTATAAAGAGGTGTAGTGTTCCAGCCATGACCAAAAACCTTTTCTATTAAAGATGATTTATTATATGAATTAATTATGTGTGACCAAATGATTGTTCGATTTGCCATCGTTCCGCTCTCAATCTCAGTACTGATATTCATGTAACGGTCTAAAATAGAATCATCTAGATATTTGGTAGCGACATATATGATTGCACACAGTAGAAGCATTGAACCCATTAGAAGAATAAGTCTTTGTTTCCAACCTTTAGATGACAAAATCAGGTTCATTACAACTACACATAAACATATCACTAAACCCGTTCTTGAACCCGTAACTAGAATAGTTATAATTGACAAGACAACGGCGATAGCATTAACTATAATCCATTTCTTTTCTCTAATAAAAAAAAGTGCTATAACAATTGAAATATTATGAATAATTGATGACTCATTATTGTCACGGCCAATAATGGTAATACGACTCTCTTCTTCACCATTGTAGTTGATTGTATGAAAGCCCAAAACCGAGCCTCCAACCACAAGCAAGGAATTTAACAAGCAACCTATAACAAAAAATTGCAAAAAGGCTTTATAATTATTATCATTAATCACCTTCCCCATTAAAAACATTAGTACCGAGAACTGGGCAAAGTTCATAAAAGTACCATAATAGTTGACATCGCTCATTAATGAGGACGAAATGATGAAAGCAAATGCGAAAAACAATTGAACACTAACATATTTAGCTGTCAGTCCATCCTTAATGGCTCGTGGACGCGGTCCAATGATATAAGAAAGCAATGTCAGTCCAAGGAGAATTACCGGAAGATTAAATCCTAAGATTTCATCAACACCATTCTCAGGAATACCAAGGTATAATGCGATATACAGGCCTAATAGGCACTCTGTTCTATTTAAAGACATGTTGAGATTTAGTCAATTATCAATGTGTTGTCAAATCTTATCTTTCATTGCAACAATATCCATTCTGTCGTCAAATATTATGTGGATATGAGATGGGTATGAGCTTGAGCGCGGGTACAGTTCCACTGCTCTTAACGTTCTTTATGTCAGCAAAAAAACGAATTGAGTCATCAGATTCAACCACAGTGCCCCATACAGTAGTTTCAGCATTGATGAATTTATCATTCCATTCATCAGATTCCACTTCATCTATCATTACATTTTCATAGCCATGCTTCGATAAATGATATACCTTCAAGCTATTTCCCCCGATTGCATAAAGTTCATTAATCCAAGACCATATTAAATCACCCTCTCGTTCGGGATATAACCTATTTCCGTCAATCACATCATTTGAATACCTACCATTAATCTTGGGAATGAGAAATGGGCGTCTATTAGCGGAATGAACAAATATCCCTGATGTGCAGAATGAGACATCTATTGACTGTCGATCTGATATGTAATGATTAAGTAATGATTAAAAAATAACTTGGTGCAATCATAGCGGCTTAATGAGGTAGTTCC
>CAVERO010000039.1:0-18097 GCA_963617915.1 Candidatus Methanomethylophilaceae archaeon
GAACCATGGTTGGTGAGCTTTGCCGAACCACGGTTGGTGAGCTTTGCCGAACCACAGTTGGTGAGCTTTGTCGAACCATGGTTGGTGAGCTTTGTCGAACCATGGTTGGTGAGCTTTGTCGAACCACAGGCCCGGCGACCTTTTCCGCCGAGAAGATCTTCAGCTGGGTCGGAGCACTGCCCTCCTTGACCAGTTCCGTGAACGCCGCCGGATAAGGGCTGAGACCTCGTATGAGATTGTAGATCTGCTTGGTAGAGTCGTTCCAGTCGATGTGACACAGCTCCCGGGAGAGCTTAGGCGCCGGCTTCAGCACCTCGGATCCCTGGATGAAACTCCGCTGCACGCGGGTGTCCACATTGCGCTCGATGATGCCCTGGGTCGTCTGCACAACCAGTTCGGCTCCGACCTCCATCAGCTTGTCGTGCACATCCCCGGCCGTGTCAGTGTCGGAGATGTTGATTCCCTGACGCAGGATAATCCCTCCCGTGTCGATGTCCTTGTCGATCATGAAGGTCGTGGCTCCGGTCCTGGTCTCACCGTTGATCACCGCCCAGTTGATAGGGGCGGCTCCGCGGTACTGAGGCAGAAGCGCGGCGTGCAGGTTGAATGTGCCGAGTTTGGGCATCCCCCAGACCTCTTCGGGCAACATCCTGAAAGCCACCACGATGAAGAGGTCGGCCTTGAAGGCCTTGAGCTGTCCCAGAAATTCCGGATCCTTCAGCTTCACCGGCTGCAGCACCGGAATCCCGTGCTCCACGGCGAATTTCTTGACCGCGCTCTCGTTGACTTTCTGGCCTCTGCCGCTCGGCTTGTCCGCCACAGTCACCACTCCGACGATGTTGTACTTCCGCTCCAGCAGAGCCTTCAAAGGTGCCACCGCGAATTCCGGCGTGCCCATATAGACGATTCTTGTCTTTTTGAATATTCCCGCCAACATACTCTTTGTCTTTCTCCACCAATTCTTTATGCTGTCCATGTTCGAGATGTCCGTGTCGTGGATGGCCTTCCAGGTAAGGAACAAACCTAACGGAAGAAGAACCCACGCCGACATGAAAGCTCCCGCAACCGAGCCGATGCTCCCGTCTCTTGCCAGCTTGACCCCCGTGATGTCCACAATCCAGTAGAGGACGAAGAACAGCAGGGAAACTATTGCCGAGACTCCGATGCCTCCTTTTCTGATCAGGGCTCCGAGCGGCGCCCCGATGAAGAACATTATGAAGCAGGCGAGGGCCTGGCCGTAGCGCCTGAGGAACTCAAGCGCTGTCCTGCGGAGGAGGACAGTGTAGTCGAACGCCCCGAACTCGTAGTTCTCCAGATTCGATTTCAGCTGTCTGGCGTTGTCGGCGGCTCTTTCCAAGGCCTCGGCCGTGGCTCTGTCATCCTTGAAGCTCAAGAATTCAGGGTCGCTGAAATTCCGTGTGATTCCGCATGAGGCCGTGTCCAGCTGGCGACGCTCCGTGAAGATGTAGGAGGCTGCCGTGCCGGAGAACTGCTGCGCCTTTATGCTGTCCCTCATGTTTTCGAGCGAGTCTTTCTGCGCCCGGAGCTTTTCAAGCGGCAGTGCCTTGACCTGGTCGCCATACCTTGCGCTGTCCGACTTCTGGAACGCATAGTTCTGGAGGGCGATGACCATCTCCTGCCTCGAAAAGTCGATCTTCTGGAGTTGGAGCGAGGTGTCTCGGTAGTTCTTCTCGTTGGTCTCCTGATAGTTGGTGCCGTGGTACATCCGGAATGTCAGGTAGGACTTGTCCTTCGACATCTTCATGATGGCCGAGTCCGCGAGCGTGAGACGCGTGTTGCCTTGTCCGTGATGGTCGTAAAGCATCACGTCGTTCATCATTCCTGTCTTATCGTTGCGGCTGCCCACACGAAGGACATAACCGTCAACGCCGTCGTAGAACGTTCCGGAAGGGATTTTGATTTCCTCCTTTGTCTTTCCGATGTCATCCCTCAGTGTGAAGATCTCGTTGTAGGAGACGGGCACAAGGTTGTTGATGACGAAGAACGTGCCGACACTGATGAAGAACGACGCTATGAGAATCGGCAGCATCACCCGCAGGACGGACACTCCGGCCGCCTTCAGGGCTATCAGCTCGTTGTTCTCGCCCATGTTCCCGATGGTCATCATCGAGGCGAGCAGGGTGGCCAGCGGCAACGCCAGCGGCAGCACGGTGCAGCTTCCCCAGAAGAGGAACTCGGCCACGACGCCAAGGCTCAGGCCCTTGCCGACCAGCTCGTCGATGTAAACCCACAGGAACTGCATCATAAGGATGAAGATGACCACAAGCAGGATCATAAAGAACGGCCCTATGAATGAGGTCAGTATGAATCTGTCAATCTTCTTCATCCCAGAAGCTTTGTTTTATGAATATATTCGTGAATATCTTCCCGTCTATGCTGTGATGGTCTCGACCATCTTGTCCAGCGCGGCCTGAAGCCCGTCGGTGTTCCTTCCGCCGGCCGTGGCCAGTGTCGGCTGTCCGCCGCCTCCGCCCTGAATGAATTTTGCCGCCTCGCGGATGTCCTTAGCGGCGTTGTGACCCGAGGCCACAAGGTCGTTGGAGTACATCAATGCCAGTTGAGGCTTCCCGTCATGGCAGAAGGCGGCCGCGAACGCGAAGTTCTCCACTTCCTTCTGGAGAATCGCGGCGGCCTCGCGGAGCATTGCAGGATCAACATCCCCGCTGAACCTGACAATTTTTATTCCATTGAGCTCCTCGGCGTTCTCCGAGAGGACCTTCGCCAGCGAGGCGGCCTTCTCTTTGGCATATTCCTCGATTTTCTTCTTGGCGTCGGAGTTCTCGCTGATGAGTCTGGCCACTGCGGCGGCCACGTCGGGAGCGTTGTTGAACATTGTGCGGATGCCCTTGAGAGTGTCAGTGAGTGCGTCGAGAATCTGTTCAGAGGCCTCTCCGGTCACTGCCTCGATCCTGCGCACGCCGGCTGCGATTGCCGACTCGGAGACTATCTTGAAGAACCCTATGCGGCCCGTGGATTTGGCGTGGGTTCCGCCGCAGAGCTCGATCGAGTCCCCGAACTTGACGACGCGTACCCTGTCGCCGTATTTCTCTCCGAAGAGCGCTATCGCGCCCATCGCCTTCGCCTCGTCCATCGTGGCGTCCCTCTTCTCCTCAAGAGGGTAGTCCGAGCGGATGAGTTGGTTCACCCTGTGCTCGACCTTCCGGAGTTCCTCGTCGGTGACTTTGGCGAAATGCGAGAAGTCGAAACGGAAATAGTCCGGCCCGACGAACGAGCCTTTCTGCTCGATGTGTTTCCCGAGTGCCTCCCGCAAGGCGAAATCCAGAAGGTGCGTCGCCGTGTGGTTGGCCGTTATCTTCAGTCTGCGCTCCGCGTCAACCTTCAATGTGAATGTCTCCCCGCAGTCTGAAGGAATCCTCTCGGCGATGTGAATCGTGAGGTTGTTCTCCTTGACGGTGTTGAGGATTCTGATCTGTTCGCCGCCCGCAGAGATGATGACTCCGGTGTCGCCCACCTGTCCGCCCATCTCGGCGTAGAACGGAGTCCGGTCGAAGACCAGCTGGAACATTGTCCTGTTCTTCTGCTTCACGGTGCGCTGCTTCAGAAGCCTCACGCCTTCCAGTTCAAGGCTGTCGTAGCCGAGGAAGGCCTCTTCCTCGCCGTCGTGGTAAACCGTCCAGTCGCCGAACTCGTTGGCGGTGGCGTTGCGCGCCCTGTCCTTCTGCTTCTGGAGCTCCTTGCCGAATCCCTCCATATCGACCGTGTACCCTTTCTCCGAGGCGATCAGCTCCGTCAGGTCGACAGGGAATCCGTAGGTGTCGTAGAGGATGAAGGCGTCCTCTCCCGGAATTGTCTTGGTGGAGGCGTTCTTGGCTATGTAGTCATCCATTAGCCTGATTCCGCGGTCGAGCGTCCGCAGGAAGGACATCTCCTCCTCGCGGATCACGCTCTCTATGAGTTTCTGCTGTTTGCCGAGTTCCGGATAGGCCTCGCCCATGTCGGCGACAAGCTGAGGAACCAGAGAGCAGAGGAACGGCTCGTCGAAGCCGAGGAACGTGTAACCGTAGCGGACGGCGCGGCGCAGGATTCTCCTGATGACATAGCCGGCCTTCACGTTGGACGGCAGCTGGCCGTCAGCGATGGAGAAGGCTATCGCCCTGATGTGGTCCGCGATGACCCTCATCGCCACCTCGGTCTTTCCGTTCTCGTGGTATCCGTGCCCGGAGAGTTCCTCTATCTTGTGGATCATTCCGGAGAACACATCCGTGTCGTAGTTGCTTGTCTTGCCCTGAAGCACCATGCAGAGCCTCTCGAAACCCATTCCGGTGTCGATGTTCTTGGCCGGGAGCGGCTCCAGTGAGCCGTCTGCCTTGCGGTTGTACTGCATGAACACAAGGTTCCAGATTTCGATGACCTGGTCGTTGTCCGTGTTGACCAGATCCTTTCCGGGAACTTTCGCGATCTCATCGTCCGGGCGAAGGTCGATGTGGATCTCGCTGCACGGGCCGCAAGGCCCCGTGTCGCCCATCTCCCAGAAGTTGTCGTGCTTGTCGCCGAGGATGATGTGGTCCTCCGGCATAAGTTTCATCCATGCCGCCTTGGCCTCCTCGTCAAGTGCGGTTCCGTCCTCGGCGCTGCCTTCGAACACGGTCGCATAGAGTTTAGACTTGTCGATTCTGTAAACCTCCGTAAGCAGTTCCCATGCCCAGCTGATGGCCTCGGCCTTGAAGTAGTCTCCAAAGCTCCAGTTCCCTAGCATCTCGAACATCGTGTGATGCCTTCCGTCGTGTCCCACGGCTTCAAGGTCATTGTGCTTCCCACTGACCCTGAGGCATTTCTGCGAATCTGTCGCCCGCTTCATCTTGGGAACGCTGTTTCCGAGGAATATGTCCTTGAACTGGTTCATTCCGGCGTTCGTGAACATCAGCGTCGGGTCGTTCTTGATCACCATCGGTGCGGACGGCACGACCGTGTGTCCCTTGGATGCGAAGAAGTCCAAAAATTGCTGTCGAATCTCTTTGGAGGTGTACATATTTAAAAATCAATTAATTCATGAATATCTTCCCGTCCTCCGCCGGAAGTTTCTTTCCGGAAGGCACGGAATTGGCAAAATTATAACATTTTTCGGGATATATCGCAAAAAAGGGTATATTTGTAAGTTATGGGAAAGTATATTCTCAATCCTGAGACCTTATTATATGAGATAAAGGAGGCCTCCTTGAAGTCGAAAGTCTTCAAGGGGTTGATGCTGTTCGCCGGAAGCGTGGCGATGGCGGTTCTTTACCTCTGGCTCTTCACGTCGGTCCTGGGGTATGATTTGCCCAAGACAGCGTTCCTGAAGGCGGAGCACGCCCGCTGGGACGCCAGGGTCGATCTCATGAACACAAAACTGGACCGTTATGAGGAAACCCTGGAGACCTTCAGGGTCAGGGATGACGACATCTACAGGTCCATATTCGGAATGAACGAGATTCCCTCCGAAGTCCGGAATGCCGGCATCGGAGGAGTTGACAGGTATGCGTTTCTCGACGGACTTGAACCTGATGACAGGCTTAAGAACACCGTCATGCGCCTTGACCGCCTGACCAGGAAGACATACGTCCAAAGCAAATCCTTTGATGAGGTTGCCTCTGTGTCAAAGACCGCCGGCGACATGGCTTCCTGTATCCCGGCGATTCCGCCGGTCGTTCCGGACGAGTCAAAGTACAGGTTGTCCAGCCGGTTCGGCTACCGGTCCGATCCTTTCACCGGGAACCCCAAGATGCACACGGGACTTGATTTCGCGATGAAGATCGGCAACCCAGTCTATGCCACGGGGGATGGTGTCGTGGAGTCTGTGAAGTTCGAGTTCTTCGGCTACGGTAACTCCATCACCATCGACCACGGTTTCGGCTACAAGACCATCTATGCCCATCTTAATTCAGTCAAAGTCATCGAGGGCATGAAGGTCAAGAGAGGCGACTGTATCGCCGAGAGCGGAAAGTCTGGCCGTGCCAGCGGCCCTCACCTTCACTACGAGGTTGTCTATAAAGGGCAGAAGGTCAATCCTGCCAATTATCTGGATCTCTCGATGTCCGCACAGGAATATTCGGCGATGGTGCGGATGAGGGAGGATGAGTCGGGAGCGTCGTCGCGTTCAATGCGGCGTTCCTTCAGTGTCAGACGTCGTTAAAGCGGGGGTGCGATGGGCAAGAATGTGAGATATGAGTTTGACAAGACCAGAATGGAGTTCCGCAAGGTCACGCATTCCGTGTGGAATATTCTTGGAAAGGCCCTGAAGTATTTTTTGGTGACGGCTTCGCTTGCTGTCGTCTATTATGTGGTCTTTTCGCTTGTGGTCAGCACGGATTCCGAGCGCAGACTGAAGAAGGAGAATCAGATGTACCGGAAGATGTACAAGGAAATCGCCGCCAAGGAGGAACTTGTGGGAGACGTACTTGAAGGATTGAGGATGAAGGATGACGAGATATACCGCCGTCTTTTCAACTCAAACGCTCCGGACCTCGGCAACATATATTCCGAAAGCATTCTTTCCGATGTGGATTCTGTCCCTGACAGGGACATCGTTGAATATACCAGAAAACGGCTGGACGCCTTGTCGGACGCTTCCCGCAGGGTGGAGGCCAATTTCCGGAGGATAATGACGGTGATGTCAGCGGACAGGGACAGTCTGCCGCCGCTGACCAATCCTCTGCCGGATTTCTCGTATGCCAGAACCGGGGCCTCGCTCGGTGACAGGATCAATCCTTTTTATAAGGTGTCCGTGTTTCACGGTGGCCTGGACCTGATCTCCCAGCAGGGCGTTCCGGTGATGGCCTCGGCTGACGGAACGGTGAAGGAGGTGACGCATTCTTCCAAAGGCCTTGGGAATGTTGTCGTCATCGATCACGGCAATGGCTATCAGACCCGCTATGCCCATCTTGAGAACACCCGTGTGTCGAAAGGGCAGAAAGTGGCGCGGGGGCAGCAGGTCGGGCAGGTCGGGATGTCCGGCAACTCTTTCGCCCCTCATCTTCATTATGAGGTCCTGAAAGACACCCTGCGGCTGGATCCGTTGAACTATCTGTTCGCATCGATCAGCCCGGATGACTATATGGGAATGCTGTTCATGTCCGTGAACACCGGACAATCAATGGATTAATGTTTAAACTTATCATAAATGGAAAAATTGTATTACACAATCGGAGAGGCTGCGGACATCCTCGGAGAAAGCACTTCCCTTGTGAGATTCTGGTCAAATTCATTCCCGAAATATATCAAGCCGAAAAGGAACGCTAAAGGTAACCGGCTTTTCACTGCCGAGGATTTGGATTGCCTGAAGCAGATTCATCTGCTGGTCAAGGAGCAGGGACTGACTCTTGAGGGAGCCGCCAAGAAGATGGCAGCAGACCGGAAAAAGGTCGATGGCCGTGTAAAGGCATTGGATAGCCTGAAAGAAATCCGCCGTCAGCTTGTGGAAGTCAAGAAATCCTTGTGATATGAAAGTCCGGGACATCACTTCGGCCATTGAGGCCTTCGCGCCGTTGTCCATTCAGGAAAGCTGGGACAACAGCGGCCTGATCATCGGATCCCCCGAACGGGAGGTGCACGGAATCCTCCTCGGTTTTGACTGCACGGCGGAACTGGTGGACGAGGCCGTGGAGCGCGGCGCGGACATGATAGTGACTCACCATCCTTTGATATTCGGAGGCATAAAGAAAATCGCTCCCGAGGATCCGGTAGGGCTTGCGGTCCTGAAGGCCGCCGCGGCCGGAGTCGCGGTGTATGCGGCGCACACCACCGCCGACAAGGTTCTTGCCGGAGTGAGCGGTGCGATGGCCAGGCGGCTGGGTCTGGGGGACATTCAGATACTTGACGAGGAGCCGGGAGGCTACGGGCTCGGCGCCGTGGGGAACCTTCCGCGGCCGATGGAAGGCATGGAGTTCATCGAATATGTCAAGTCGCGCTTCGGCCTTAAGGTCGCGAGGTGCTCGCGTGTCCCGGACATTCCGGTGGAAAGGGTTGCCATGTGCGGAGGCTCGGGTGGCTCCCTGATCGGAAACGCCCGCGCGGCGGGTGCGCAGGCCTATCTTTGCGGCGACATTTCCTATCATCATTTCTTCACCACTAAGGATTTCATGGTCATCGACATAGGCCATTTTGAAGGAGAAGTGGAGATTGTGGAAATATTATTTTCTCTGTTAAGGAAAAAATTTCCTAACTTTGCAATCTCTACCAGCGTGAGGCTGGAGACAAGTAATCCGGTATTTTATTATTAGTCAGATAGCTATATGGCAACTAAAAAAATCAAGAAAGTCGAGACCCCGATAGACCAGAGGGAGACATTCGTTTCCCTTCAGAAGAACTTCGCTGACTCCGAAATCAGCGTTGAGGAAAAGCTTAAGACGCTCTACGCCCTTCAGGAGGCGGACTCCGCGATTGACAAGATCATGCAGATGCGTGGTGAGCTCCCGTCAGAGGTCGAGGCTCTTGAGAATGAGATAGCGGACCTGAAGGCCCGTCAGGCTCAGGATGTCGCTGTCATCGAGGCTTATAATCAGACAATAGCCGAAAACAGGCAGAATATTGTTGACTGTGACGCCCAGATTGACAAGTATCAGCAGCAGCTGAACGACATATCAAACAGCCGTGAGTATGATTCCATCAACAAAGAGATTGAGAATCAGGGACTTCTTCGTCAGATAGCTCAGAAGAACATCAATGACGCGAAGACGGCCGTCGCCGAGAGGAAGGAGGACATCGAATCGTTGAAGGACTTTATTTCAGTCCGCAACGATGACCTTAAGGCCAAGAAGGAGGAACTCGCCACAATCGTCGAGTCAACGTCCAAGGATGAGAAGAAGCTCCGTTCCGTCAGGGAGGACTGCGCCAAGAAGATCGATCCGAGAACCATGAGCGCATACGACCGTATCCGCGGAAGCGTCCACAACCATCTCGCCGTAGTCTCGGTTTACAACGGCGACTCTTGCGGGGGATGCTTCAACACCATCACTCCTCAGCGTCTCGTGGACATAGCTTCCAACAGGAAGCTCATCATCTGCGAGCATTGCGGCAGAATCATTGTCAATCCAGACTTTGAATAGGAAACTGTTTCCTAAGGTCTCATTCAATTCCGGACTATATGCCTGACCAGACTGGAAAGACGACCAGAAAAAAGGCCAAGGCAGTCAACCTTGACACACTTGGGCTTGAGATGGGAAACAAACCGCCTCAAGCTCTTGAAGTCGAAGAGGCTGTCCTTGGAGCCATGCTTATCGAGCCCTCGGCAGTGGACACGGCGCTTGAGGAACTCTCCGCGTCTTGCTTCTACGATCCTCGCCACAGGATGGTTTTCGAGGCCATGAGCGAGCTCGTGAACGAGCATATGCCGGTTGACATCATCACCACCAGCACAAAGCTCAGGGAGAAGGGTAATCTTGAGGCAGTGGGCGGCCCGGTGGCTCTCGCGGGTCTTTCAGAAAAGGTCGGCGCCGCCGCCCACATCGAGTACTATGTCCGGATTCTGAAGCAGAAGAGCATTCAGAGAGAGCTGATCACGGCTGCGTATGAGATTCTTAAGCAGTCTTATGATGACTCCGTGAAGGTCGATGACCTGATAGACCAGGCGCAGTCCAAGATCTTCAACGCCATTCAGAACAGCCAGAAGAAGGACTTGCAGGACATCGGGTCTGTGATCAACGAGGCCATGAAGGAGATTGAGAACAACCAGAAGGTCTCCGGCCTCAGCGGTGTCCCTTCCGGGTACCAGTCTCTTGACAGGGTGACCCGGGGATGGCAGAAATCCGACCTGATCATCCTGGCGGCAAGGCCGTCCGTCGGAAAGACTGCGTTCGCCCTGAATCTGGCCAGAAACGCGGCTGTTGACTACCATCAGCCTGTGGCGGTGTTCTCCCTTGAGATGTCCGCCCTTCAGCTCGTGATGCGACTGATGACTACCGAGTCCGGTCTGCCGGCCGACAAACTGAAGGGAGGGACCAAACTGGAGCCTTGGGAATGGCAGCAGCTGGAGACCAAGCTTGCGGCCTTGTCGAAGGCTCCGCTTTACATAGATGACACTCCCGGCATTCCGTTGATGGAGTTCAGGACAAAGATAAAGAGGCTTGTGAAATCCAAAGGCGTGAAGCTGGTGATAGTGGATTATCTTCAGCTTATCCAGGGGCCTACCGAACTTCGGGGAATGCGCGAGCAGGAAGTGGCGGCGATTTCCAGAACATTGAAGGCTACGGCCAAGGAACTCAACGTCCCGATCATCGCGCTGTCCCAGTTGTCACGTGATGCTGTCAAGCGACAGGGGAGCAACGGAAAGCCTCAGTTGAGCGACCTTCGCGAGTCCGGTTCAATCGAACAGGACGCCGATATGGTGATATTCATTCACCGTCCTGACTATCTTGGACTTGCGGAGACCCCGGGAGGGAAGGAAACCACACAGATCATCATTGCCAAGCACCGTAACGGCGAGGTGTGCGACATCGACATGCTCTTCAAGGCCGATCAGGTTCGTTTTGTCGAGCCAGGAGAATCCCTGACCGCGATCGCGGAGTCGATGGGCGGAACCGAGTCGGCGATGAATTCGGCGATGAACAACGAGTTTGACAATAACACTGAATTCTGATGAAACTTACGGGACTCTTCGGCGCCTTCGCCGCAATATTCATCCTCTCGTCCGCGGCCGCACACGCCGGCGGCGAGGGAAAGTGCATTCCGGTAAAGAAACTGAGCGAGGAGAGTCTTGCTTTCAAAGGTGGGGAAAAACTGGTTTTCACCATCCACTACAAATGGGGGATTATCAATGCGGACGTGGCCCAGGCGACGCTCAAGGTTGACACCATGGTTTTGAACGGCAATAAAGTCTTTCACGCCTCTTTGACGGGCAAGACACAGAAGTTCTACGAGAAGTTCTTCCGTGTCAAGGAGGAGCTCGACTCCTGGTTCACCCGTGACGGACTGGCTCCGGTGAAGTTCACGAGGTTCGCCAGGGAGGGAAAATATACCTGCACCAATCTCTATTCCTACGCCCGGACACCGGACGGGAACGGGCAGATCAACGCTTCCCTGAGCAATTCAAGGAAAGGCGAGTTCTCCGCCACGCTGCCGCTGGACAAGTGCACCTACGACATTCCGTTGATGTATTACGTCCTTCGTAACATTGATGTGTCCAAACTGACTGAAGGGGCTGACTATCCGATGACCTTCGCGGTCGATGATGATGTCTATACCCTGCATTTCAAGTACTTTGGCAAGGAAATGAAGGATATCCCGGAAATAGGCTCGGTCAGATGCCTGAAATTCAGCTTTGAGGTGGTCTCCGGCGAGGTGTTCTCCGGCGAGTCCGATCTTTTCGGATGGTTTTCCGATGACGACAACCGGATTCCGGTCTGGTTCACGGCTCCGCTGAAGGTCGGTCGGGTCCAGGGACGGCTGAGAAGCTACGCGGAACTCAAGAATCCGTTTTCTTCAATGATGGAATAGGATGGCGGTAGAGGAAGTCTCACATAAAGGCAGGGTCGTTTCGGTCGGGAAAGACAAGGTGTCTGTCCAGATTGTCTCCGAATCCGCCTGCTCCGCCTGCCACGCCGCCGGTCTCTGCGGAGCGGCGGAATCGAGGAAAAAGATTGTGGAAGTGCCTGTCTATGGAGACCGCTCATATTCAATAGGTCAGGAGGTGGAGGTCTGCCTCGCGAGGAAGATGGGGCTCAAGGCAGTCCTGTTTTCTTATGTGATTCCTTTGATCATATTACTGATTTTAGTGTTATCTTTGTCGGGATTTGGACTCGGCGAGCTGGTCTGCGGGCTGGCTTCGGTCGGGGGAATCGCGGTGTATTACCTCATACTCTACTTCTGCAGGGAACGCCTCGCGGAAGGGTATGTGTTTTATATTCGGAAATAACTAATTAATTAGCTTTTATTTGGCTTTATGACAACAACTATCATCTGGACCATCGTAGTCATCACGGGGCTTGGCCTCCTGCTGGCGCTGGCCCTTTACCTTGTCGCGCAGCGCTTCAAGGTCGAGGAGGATCCGCGCATCGAGGAGGTCGAGAGTGTCATGCCCGGAGCGAACTGCGGCGGTTGTGGCTTCGCCGGATGCCATGCGTTCGCCGAGGCTGCCGTGAAGGCTCCGAATCTGGACAACAACTATTGTCCAGTCGGAGGCAATGAGACAATGAAGAAGGTTGCCGCTATTCTTGGCTACGAGGTCAAGGAGAAGGCGCCTATGGTGGCTGTGGTGCGCTGCGGTGGCACCTGCGCCGCCAGACCAAGGACTAATGAATATGACGGAGTGGCCTCCTGCAAGGTCAAGGCCGCCCTTTACGCCGGCGACACCGGATGCGCTTTCGGTTGTCTCGGCTGCGGGGATTGCGTCGCCGTCTGCCAGTTCGGAGCCCTTTCGATGGATTCGCAGACCGGTCTTCCGGTTGTGGATCAGGAGAAGTGCACGGCTTGCGGAGCCTGTGTGAAGGCCTGCCCTAAGTCCATCATTGAACTCAGGGCCAAAGGCCCGCGCGGAATGAGGGTTTTCGTTTCCTGCGTGAACAAGGACAAGGGCCCGGCCGTGAAGAAGGCCTGCTCGGCAGGTTGCATCGGCTGCGGAATCTGCGCAAAGACCTGCACACACGACGCCATCACGGTCGAGAACAATGTGGCTTACATTGACTTCGCCAAGTGCAAGCTTTGCCGCGAGTGCGAGGCCATGTGTCCTACCGGTGCGATTGTCGGGGTGAATTTCCCTAAGCCGCTGGACAAGGATGCCGTCAAGGCCCGTGTCCAGGAACGTCAGAAAAAGGCCAGAGAGGCTGCCGCCGCTGCCGCTGCGGTAAAGAAGGAGGAACAGAACAATGGCTAACAGAACATTCTCAATCGGAGGCGTGCATCCGGACGACGCCAAGATCTCGCGCGGCTGCGCAATCGAGGCTCTTCCTTTGCCTCAGACCGTTTATATTTCCCTCTCCCAGCACATCGGAGCTCCGGCAAAGCCTGTTGTCGCCGTGGGTGACAAGGTGAAGGTCGGCCAGCCGGTCGCCGAGCCGGGCGGATTCGTGTCCGCATTCATCCACTCTTCCGTTTCCGGCACCGTGAAGTCTATCGGCCCGCGCAAGGACCTTGCCGGCAACACCCAGACTTACATCGAGATCGCCGTTGAGGGAGATGAATGGGTTGAAGGCATCGACCGTTCCGAAACCCTTGTCACAGAGATTCCCGAGGACGGGAAGGCCATAATCGAAAAGATACGTCTCGGCGGAGTCGTCGGACTCGGCGGCGCGACATTCCCGACCCACGTCAAGCTCACTCCGCCTCCCGGAAAGAAGTGCGAGATGCTGATCATAAACGGCTGCGAATGCGAGCCTTACCTCACGTCCGATTTCCGTACCCTTCTTGAAAAAGGGGAGCAGGTAGTAGTCGGAACAGCCCTGATCAAACAGGCTCTCGGTGTGGCAAACGCCACCATCGCCATCGAGGACAACAAGCCGGAGGCTGTCGGGCATATTCAGAAAGTGCTTGCGCAGTTGAAAGGCAAGTCTTCAAAGTTCGAGGGCATCGAGGTGCTTTCTTTGATGAAGAAATATCCGGAAGGTGGTGAGAAACAGTTGATTGACGCTGTGATGCACCGTCAGGTGAAATCCGGCGGACTGCCTATCGATGTCGGCGCGGTCGTTCAGAATGTCGCCACAGCGCTTGCGGTCTATGACGCCGTGCAGAAAAACAAACCGCTGATTGACAACTCTGTGACCGTTACGGGCGAGTGCTTCCCTAAGCAGGCGAATCTGCTCGTGAGGGTCGGAACTCCGCTCCGCTACATTGTGGACTATCTCGGAGGGGTTCCCGAGAACGCCGCGAAAATCATCAGCGGCGGTCCTATGATGGGCAAGGCTGTCGCCAACCTTGACGCGGCCACGCTGAAGGGAACCGGGGCTCTGCTCTTCCTTACTGAGGAACAGACCAAGAGACATCCGGAAGGTCATTGCATCCGTTGCGGAAAATGTGCCGACGCCTGCCCTATGGGTCTGGAGCCGTTCCTGCTTTACCGTCTGGCCAAGGCCGGAGACACTGATGCCCTGGAGGCCAACGCCGCCCAGGACTGCATCCAGTGCGGATGTTGTCTGTACACCTGTCCTTCCTACATTCCGCTGCTGGACATCATCAGCATGGCGAGGGGTCAGGTCATGGGGATAATGAAGGCTCGCGCCGCAGCCGCCAAGGCCGCCGCAGAAGCCGCAAAAGCAAAAACTGTTTAAGAATATGGAAAGATTGTTGGTTTCACCGTCTCCGCACCTTCATTCCAAGACCACCACACCGGTCCTGATGAGGGATGTCGTGATCGCCTTGATTCCTGCGGTTGTGGTCTCGGTCGTGTTCTACGGCCTTGCCGAACTGCTGGTTCTGGCTGTCAGCGTCATCTCCTGCGTGGCGCTGGAGTATCTGATCACTAAATATCTGCTTAAGGCTCCGTCCACAGTCGGCGACTGGTCGGCCGCCGTGACCGGCATCCTGCTGGCTCTCAACCTTCCGGCCACGACTCCTTGGTGGGTTGTGTTCATCGGCGCCGCCGTGGCCATCGGAATCGCGAAGATGACCTTCGGCGGTCTGGGACAGAATGTATTCAATCCTGCCCTCGTTGGTCGTGTGTTCCTGTTGATTTCGTTCCCGACCTATATGACCAACTGGGTCATCCCTGATGGTCTTTTCGGGGCTGGCATGGCTGACGCGGTCAGCGGGGCGACACCGCTGGGCATCATCAACGAGGGCCTCATGAAAGGAGCGTCCGCCGCTGACCTGATCGCTCAGAACGGCTTCACCGCCTCCCAGATGCTCTTCGCCAACATCGGCGGATCCGCCGGAGAGGCAAGCGCTATCGCCATACTGATAGGATTCGTCTATCTGCTTGTCCGCAAGGTCATCAAGCCGTGGATCACCCTGTCAATCCTTGGAACCGTGGCCGCACTGTCCTGCGTCTTCTGGCTGGTTGACCCGTCGCAGTACACAGGCCCTGCCTTCAACCTTCTTACCGGCGGTCTTCTCCTCGGTTCCTGCTTCATGGCAACCGACTATGTGACCTCTCCGATGAGTACGAAAGGAGGGATTATCTTCGGTGTAGGAATCGGTTTCATCACCTTGATGATCAGGTATTTCGGCTCTTATCCCGAGGGAGTGAGCTTCGCTATTCTTATCATGAACTCCGTGGTTCCGCTTCTCAATAAGTGGTTTCATCAGAAAAAATACGGGAGGGCTTAGGTTATGGCTGTAAAATCAAATCTCACCACAATGGCGGTCTGTCTGACCGTCGTCAGCCTTGTCTGCTCCGCTCTTCTGGGCGGAATGTACGCCCTGACTGCTGAACCAATCGCAAAAGCCAATGCCGACATCCTCAAAGCCTCCATCGGAGCCGTCCTTCCGCAGGGAGGCGAACTCTCCGAGGCAAAGCCGGTCGAGGTCGGCGGACAGGCTTCTGAATATTACGTCAGCACCGTGGACGGCGCTCCGGTGGCATACGCCGTGAAATCCACGACCGTGGGTTTCGGCGGCCCGCTCGTCCTGATGGTCGGCATCACCGCCGACGGAGTGGTTTACAACACGTCCGTCCTGTCGCACAACGAGACTCCGGGGCTCGGAGCCAAATGCAACACCGACGAGAAGTTCATGAACCAGTTCAAGGGTTTCGACCCTGCGTCCAAGAGCCTTGCGGTAAAGAAGGACGGCGGCGACGTGGATGCCATCACAGCCTCCACAATCACCTCCAGAGCTTATGCGCTGGCCATTGACAATGCCGTGAAGGCTTTCAATTCAATCAAAGGAGAATAGGTTATGAGCAGCAAGAAACTGAATCTTTTCACCAAAGGTTTCCTGAAGGAAAACCCTACTTTTGTACTGCTTCTGGGCATGTGCCCAACTTTGGCCACCACGACCTCGGCCATCAACGGCCTGAGCATGGGTCTGGCCACGCTGTTCGTTCTCGTGCTTTCGAACATCGCCATCTCCGCGATCGCTCCGGTTGTCCCGGACAAGGTGCATATCCCTGTCTATATCGTGGTCATCGCCACCTTCGTGACGATTCTCCAGTTCGCGATGCAGGCCTACACTCCTGCGATGTATGCGACCCTCGGCCTGTTCATCCCTCTGATCGTGGTGAACTGTATCGTCCTCGGACGCGCCGAGGCTTTCGCCAACAAGAACGGCATCATCGACTCCGCCCTTGACGGACTTGGAATAGGCTGCGGCTTCACCCTCTCCCTTACGGTAATCGGAATTGTCCGCGAGATCCTGGGAAGCGGCTCTGTCTTCGGCCTCAAGCTTGTCTCCGGAGATGGAATCCTTGTGTTCGTGATGGCTCCGGGAGCGTTCCTCGCCCTCGGCTACCTTATGGTTCTGTTCAACAAAATCGCTAAAAAGAACTAAGTCATGGAATATTTCCTCATTATAATCTCGGCGATATTCGTCAACAACGTCATGCTCGCCCAGTTTCTGGGCACGTGTCCGTTTCTGGGTGTCTCCAACAAGATTTCCACGGCGACCGGTATGGCCGGGGCAGTGTGCTTCGTGATCACCCTTTCGACCTTGGTGACTTATCTCATCAACCAGTACGTTCTGGCGGCCTGCGGACTTGAGTTCCTTCAGACTATCGCCTTCATTCTGGTGATCGCGGCTTTGGTGCAGATGGTGGAGATCGTGCTGAAGAAAATCAGTCCTTCCCTCTATCAGGCTCTTGGAATCTACCTTCCTCTGATCACCACGAACTGCGCCGTCCTCGGTGTGGCTCTCAACGTGGTCACAAAGGAGTTCGCTTTCGGCGGTCCGGCACACATGCTGAACCTCGCCGAGTCCGTGGTCTATGCCTTCGCTACCGCGGCGGGCTACGGAATGGCTCTCGTCCTGTTCGCCGGCCTGAGGGAGCACCTTGACCTGAATGATGTTCCAAAGCCGTTCAAAGGCATTCCGATAGCCCTCATCACGGCCGGAATCCTCGCCATGGCGTTCATGGGATTCTCTGGTTTAGTATAGATTTTGCAGATGCCAACGGACTTAGGTTTCATTAATTATTAATGTTTATGAAAAAGGCAATTTTGGTTCTTGCGATTCTGGTCGGCTCGGCGGCGGCAGCGTTGGCCCAGCCTAAGTCTATCGGTGGACGTCTCGGCTTCGGTTGCGCAGATTTCAGTTATCAGAATTATCTTTTGAGCAATGACTTTTTGGAAATTGATCTGGGACTGGACAATGGTTCCGCTAGAGGAAGATTCCATGCTGACGGAATCTACAATTTTATGATTCTACAGCCGGAACTGACTCCGAATGGAACGTGGGGGTTCTATGCTGGCCCTGGCGTGAGTGTGGCGTGGTGGGAGAACAAAAATAATACCGAAACTGCACTCTATGCCGGTTTTCTGGGCAATGTCGGTCTGGAGTACACCTTCGATTTCCCACTCCAGCTTTCGGTCGATCTGCGTCCTAGACTGATGTTCAGCAGTGGTGACCCTACCCCGGTGTCCGTTGGGATTGGTGTCCGCTACGTATTCTAGTTCAGGAATAGTTTTTTGATAAAGTGAGGGTTTCCGTCAAGGAAATCCTCACTTTGTTCATTTTGGGATAAGAAATTGGAGGTTTCTTGGTATCTTTGCATTCTGATTGAACGTCAAAACCAAGGTTATATGAGTCACGGATTCACACTCGGCTTCAGATGGGCCGAGGATGTAATATTCAAAGACAGAAAAATCGAGTTGTCCGACCTTCCTATGGAAGATGTCGGGGAATGCTATGAGTTTCTTGAGGGTTTCGCCTCCGAGAAAGTAATCTATGGAATAAACACGGGTTTCGGGCCGATGGCCCAGTGGAGGGTAGATGACAAGTACCTGACCGACCTTCAGTACAACATCATCAGAAGCCATTCCACGGGTGCGGGCGAGCCGTTGGATGACATTTATGTCAAGGCCGCCATGGTCGCGCGCCTCGGGACTTTCCTTCAGGCCCGCTCAGGTGTGCATCCCGATCTGGTCAGACTGTTGGTGGAGATGATAGACAGGAACATATTCCCGTACATCCCGCAGCACGGCAGTGTCGGAGCGAGCGGCGACTTGGTGCAGCTTGCGCACATGGCTCTCTGCATGATCGGCGAGGGCAAGGTCCACTA
>CAVERO010000040.1:0-18032 GCA_963617915.1 Candidatus Methanomethylophilaceae archaeon
CCTTCACAAAACCTTACCAACTTATTTTTTCATCATCCCTTAGAAGCTGTTTTGAATTAATTCCTCTCTTTTATTACACGGCCTTTCCGGCCATTTTCATCTTCGTCATCAGTCACGTAGCCACTGCTACGCTCCCTCTTCCGAAGCCGAAACTGTCTCGAAAATTCCGCATGATAAAAATCGGGAACCATTTCAAAACAGCTTCTTAAAAAGAGTTCACCTGAAAGAACACGTCTTGGATGGGTAAAAAATCATTTTGCGGAACTCTTCCAAGTGAACTCAATATGCTGTGTATTAAATATTTGTCATAAAAACGCTGTTGCAAATGCCATGGCTTTCAAAAAGTAATTTGTTAAACATTGTATTTAACGTCAAAGGGCGATGATCAACGGTTTGACAGCGCAAAATATGTAATCTTTAGGACTTTTGCAATAGTTTTAATAAATTTTAATAGTGTGATAATCAATATGTGTTAATCGGTTTATGATGCATTGTTGTGCAGTTGGAAAGTGCTGAGGTGTCATTTCTTAACATTATTGCGTTGATTAATTACAATGTTTAACAAAAACACGGCACTCTAAATTTTTTTAATCAACCCATCCCACAGAATCCTCAAGACCGCATGACGAAGACACTTTTTCCGGGAGTATTTCACGGCGTTCCGATTACTTTGCCTAACTTTGCGGCATGGAAAACAAACGATTTCTGGAGTGCTGCTGCACTGACGCGGCTGAGGCCGTCGAGGCCATGAAGGGCGGAGCGGGGCGGATCGAGCTTTGCGAGGACCTGTCTTGCGGGGGTGTCACCCCAAGCCGGAGCTGCATCGAGGCAGCATTGAAGGCTGTGAACATCCCCGTGAACGTGCTGGTCAGGGCCCGAGGCGGAGACTTTGTCTATGATGAGGGCGAGGTCAACGCTATGGTTGAGTCCGTCAGGATGTGCCGGGAGCTGGGAGTGAACGGAGTGGTGGTCGGAGCGTTGAGAGAGGACGGAAGCATCGACACGGCTGCTGTCGGGCGGCTTATGGCGGAGGCGGGCGGCATTCACGTCACGTTCCACAGGGCGTTCGACGAGTGTGCGGATCCGTTCGAGGCGTTGGAGGAGATTGTCGCGCTCGGATGCGACAGGCTTCTGACCGCAGGTCACGCCGCCAATGTCAACGACGGAGAAGCCACGCTCAAGGAATTGAACGACAGGGCTGGCGGCAGGATCGTCATCCTTGCCGGCTCCGGAGTGAGACCCGGGAACATTGCACGTCTGGAGGCCTCTACGGGATGCCGCGAGTTCCACTCTTCCTCCCACGGCCCTGACGGCAGAACTTCCCGCGAGGTCGTCGCCGCAATGGTTGAACGGTAGGGATGGTCACTTCGGCAGGCTCAGCGACCGCGCGTTTCGGTCACTGAGCCAGTGGCTCGACAAAGCTCACCAACCGTTGAACTGACCGCGCGTTTCGGTCACTGAGCCTGTCGAAGTGACCTTGGAATACGGAAAATTATCAATGAATATGTCAAAAGAACAAACAAATACCCTTTCAGAAGAGGTGTCCCTGTGGCAGGTCTTCCTGGTCTTCGCCAAGCTAGGCGCATTCACAATCGGCGGAGGCTATGCGATGATCCCTCTGATCCGGGACGAGATGGTGAAAAGGGGCTGGATGACAGACGAGGAACTGCCTGACATCATCGCGATGGCCCAGTCCGCCCCCGGAGTGCTGGCCGTGAACATGTCCATCTTCGTCGGACACAAGCTCCACGGAGTGAAAGGCAGCGTCGTCGCCACCCTCGGCTCGGTGCTCCCGTCGTTCATCACCATCCTGCTCATCGCCATGATATTCACGAATTTCCGGGACAACCCCGTGGTGGAGAGAGTGTTCAAGGGCATCCGTCCGGTCGTGGTGTCGCTGATCGCCGTGCCGATGATCAACATGGCGAGGAAGAACAACAAGACTTGGTGGGCCTGGGCGATTTCCGGCGTGACGCTGTTTCTTGTGGCGTTCCTGAGTTTCTCTCCGGTCTATATCCTGCTTGTCCTGATCGTGGTCTCGGCGGGCATTGCCGTCGCAAAGAACAACAAGGAGGCGAAAAATGACTGAAACCGCTCTGATTCTCCAGCTTTTCTGGGTGTTCTTCGTCATCGGACTGTTCACGTTCGGCGGAGGCTACGCCATGCTCTCCTTCATCCAGACGCAGGTGGTCGTGGCGCACGGTTGGCTTACTGAAAGCGCTTTCACCGACATCGTGGCCATCTCCCAGATGACTCCGGGCCCGGTGGGCATAAACTGCGCCACCTATGTCGGCTATGAAGTCCTGCATCAGGCAGGGGCAAGCCATCTTGTCGGAATCATCGGGTCGCTGTCGGCGACGTTCGCCGTGATCCTGCCGTCGTTCCTCATCGTGCTGGCGATTGTCAAGTTCTACACGAAATTCAAGAACAGCCGGGTTTTCGCCGGCGTTCTGGCCAGCCTCAGGCCGGCCGTCGTGGGTCTCATCGGAGCCGCCGCGCTGATTCTCATGTTCTCCGTGGACTGGAGCGGAATCGCACCGCGGATCAGCGTCGTCAGGGAGAATTTCCCTGACTGGATCAGCTGGGGTCTCTTCGGCGCGGCTGTCGTCGCCTCGATGGTCTTCAAGGTCGGGCCGATCAAGATCATCGTCGCCGGCGGCATTCTGGGTCTGCTGCTGTACTGATAACCGAAAGATTTTCGTATCTTTAGCGGTTGTGGGCAAACATTACGGTGAAGTGAATCAACGTTAATATATTCAAATATGAAAAAAGTCATCAGCATCATCGCTCTGGCGCTTCTCTTCGCATCCTCTTCCGCAAGGACGAAGGAGGTCGCCACAACGGTCAATGTCATCCCTTATCCTCAAAGCGTCGAGGTTGAAAAGGGTGCTTTCAAGGGTGCCGGAGCCAACTTCAACTGCGATCCGGCCATTGATGCCAAGAGCCAGGAAATCATCAAGGAATTCGCCGGCAGGTTGTCCCTTGTCAGCGGCAGGATATCCTCCTATGCCACTCCGGTCGGCCTTGAGAAAGACTGCTCCAAGGTGAAGGGCTTCATATTCCTAAAAGACTCCGGCCTTGCGGAGGAGGAATATTCCATCGCTATCTGCAAAAGCGGCTGCACCGTCCGCGCCTCTTCGTACAACGGCTTCCTCTATGCGCTTCAGACTCTCAAGCAGCTGACGAGCGTCAGCGTATTCGGTGACAAGCCTGACCCGGCCGAGAAGTTCCTGTTCCCTTGCGTGAAGATTCAGGACAAGCCGCGCTTCGGCTACCGGGGAATGCACCTTGACTGCGCAAGGCATTTCTTCTCCGTCGAGGAGGTAAAGAAGTACCTTGATGTAATGGCCCTGTACAAACTCAACAGGTTCCACTGGCATCTGACTGACGACCAGGGCTGGCGCGCCGAAATCAAGAAATACCCTAAGCTCACCGAGGTGGGAGCGTTCAGGAACGGCACCGTCATCAAAAAGGACTGGGGCAGCAACGACGGCATACGCTACGGGGGCTACTACACTCAGGACCAGATGAGGGATGTGGTGGCCTACGCCGCTAAACTTGGCATCGTGGTCATCCCTGAGGTTGATCTTCCGGGTCACATGATGGGAGTGCTCGCCGGCTATCCTGAACTCGGCTGCACAGGCGGCCCTTATGAGGTTTGGACAAGGTGGGGAGTGTCCCCGGAGGTTCTCTGTCCGGGCAAGGAAGGGATGTTCACCCTGCTTGAGGACGTGTTCACCGAACTGATGGACATCTTCCCTTCCGAATATATCCACATCGGCGGCGACGAGTGCCCGAAGACCGAATGGGAGAAGTGCCCTGACTGCCAGGCCAGGATCAAGGCTCTCGGCATAAAGGCCGATGAGCATCATACCGCCGAGCAGTACCTCCAGAGCTATGTGACGGCGCGTGTCCAGAAGTTCCTCAATGACCATGGCCGCAAGATCATCGGCTGGGACGAGGTGCTTGAAGGCGAGCTTGCGAAGGGTGCGACAGTGATGTCGTGGAGGGGCACCGCAGGCGGCATCAAGGCTTCTTCGATGGGCTTCGACGTCATAATGACCCCTAACACCTACTGCTATTTCGACTACTACCAGTCGCCGGATCAGGACAAGGAACCTTTCGGAATCGGAGGCAATCTCCCTCTCGAGAAAGTCTATGGCTACGAGCCTTTTGATGGACTGGACGCGGGGCAGCAGAAGCACATCCTCGGTGTGCAGGCCAACCTTTGGACTGAATATATCGCCACGCCGGAGCATCTGGAGTACATGCTCCTCCCTCGTATGACGGCCCTCAGCGAGGTGCAGTGGTGCAGACCTGAAGACAAGAATCCTGACAGGTTCAAGGCCGCCCTTCAGGCCGAGTCCTTCAAGATCTTCGACATCCTGGGCTACAACTACCGCAAGTTTTAATATTTAGTGATTCCTAAAAAATAACTTGGTGCTTTTGTTCGTCTTTTTGGCCTAAATTTATTTGTTCATCAGTCATGTGCCACCGGCACACTCCTTCTTCTCAAACAAATTTATCCGCAAAAATCCTTCACAAAACCTTACCAACTTATTTTTTCATCATCACTTAATGAATATGAGAAAGCACATTTTCACAATCCTGGCCTGTGCCGCCGCAGCGGCCATGGTCTTCGGTTGCGGCAACAGCGCAAGGAAAGCTGCCGCAGAGGCCGAGGCTGCCGCAGAGCAGGCCCGTCAGGACTCAATCGCGGCCGCTGAGAAAGCCGCAAAAGCAAAGACAATCATGGAGACAATCGCGACTTTGCCGGCAGAGCCGGTGTTTGACATCGAGACCAACCTCGGCACAATCAAGGTTAAACTTTACAGCAAGACCCCTCTGCACAGGGAGAACTTCGAGAAACTGGCTCTTGGAGGCTATTATGACAGCCTTCTTTTCCACAGGGTCATCAACGGTTTCATGATTCAGGGAGGCGACCCGTTCACCAGGGACACTTCCGCCGCCGCTGTGGCCAAGTACGGTCAGGGCGGCCCGGGATACACGATTCCTGCGGAGTTCGTGCCTGAATATACCCACAAGAAGGGAGCGCTTGCGGCTGCGCGCAGGGGAGACGTGGCCAATCCGAAGAAGGAGTCGTCCGGATCTCAGTTCTACATCGTGCAGGACGCCAATGCCTGTGCCCAGCTTGACGGAGGCTACACTGTCTTCGGCGAGACTGTCAGCGGCCTTGATGTGGTTGACAGGATCGCGCAGGTCGCCACCGACCAGAGGGACAAACCTTTGATGGATGTACGCATCAAGACGATCAAGCTTGACGAAAGTTGTCTGCCAAAGGCGGAGTAACGCATCCGTAATGCATTTGAAAATATTGCAAAAAATCAAGAGCATAATAGGTTCAAATGGCTGTTTTCGCCCTTTGGGTCACAAAAACGGAAGTTTAGAACAAATATTAATCTTTCTTTTTTGCTTGTTTTACAAAAAAGATATACCTTTGCAACGAATAGTTTTTTCATAGGTTAAGTTTTAGGTTAGAATTGCGAACGGGGTCTGCTGCGACAGCAAACCCCGTTCATCTTTTATGTGGTTAAGTCGTTGATTATGTTGTAGTTACCCCCCCCCTGTCCGGAAATCCGACCGTAAAGCAAGGCCTCTTCCCGCTTCTGCACAATCCTTAAAGACATGAGCGATTATGGATAAATTATCATATTCTTGAATATTTTTGTGATTATTTTGGTCAAGAGCCTGAAATATGGTCAAAATGGAAAGACTATCCAAAATTTTGCACGTTACCAAAATTTTGGATAGTCTTTCCATTTTTGACTTGTCATATCTCTGACAAGTCACATCGTTGGCAAATGCCGTGCGCCTCTACTGCTTGAGGGACGGTGTGGAGTCAGGGGTGAAGTCGTTGGTGGAGTTGTTGGTGTCGATCAGCTTGCCGTCTTCACCTCTCTTGCGGAGGACGGATTTGCCGTAACGTTCAGGATCCTTGTCGATCTTGCCGCAGTGGGTCCAGCCGGCGTCGATGGACTCATCCCAGCTGGTGTACTGGAAGTTCTCCTCTATGGCGGTGTTCACTCCGTCCAGAACCCAGGTGTTAGGAATCTTGTAGGCGCTGGATATGCTCATCTCAAAGTCTCCCACAAGGGAATGGTTGATGTACTTACCCTCCCATTTGTAGCTCTCAAGGTACTTCTCCTTGGTCATTCCGTAAGGAGGCAGGGAGATGATGTAGCCCTCGAATCCTCTGTCGTGGAGAATCCAGACTGAAAGAGAGTAGGTGAACCAGATGTCAAGGTTCGGGACATCCGGATTATCCACGTCTTGGTTGGAGGCTGAAATAGACTTGTCGTACCACTCGAAGTCTGCATTGCTAAGATCGAAGGAATTAGGGTTGGTGGCCAGATGGTTCTGGGCATTGTTAGCGATGATCAGGGATTTCCCCGGCTCTACAGGAACATCGTGGCCATTGCCAGGGATGACATAGACGGTTCCCACTCCGCAGGCTTCTTTCTTGATAGGCTCCAGGAACTCGAACGGTGTCTTTGTTGAAGAAGGGTATTTGGCTTCGGAGATCATAAGACCATCGAGGTAGAGAAGCTCGTCTGAGTTGTTCGTGATCTTGAAGTATTGGTCTCCGTGGAATTTGTCCGGCTTCCCTGTGGCAGGAAGGGCATTGCTGGTGAAGAACACTTCCTCGATCAGAACCTCACCAGGCTCGATGTCCCTCCAGCTCTGCTCAAGGGAAACTTTTTCCAGTTCAGCTCCGGCGGTTGTCTTGAGGACAACGTCAGCGGTACGGTAAGCGTCAGTCCTGTTGGTGTCCAGCTGAAGCACCACGCTGTCCTTTCTGGCCTCGGCCACCGTGATCCAGTCCGGTGTCTCGGCAACTTCGTAAACATAGCCCTGAACGGCAGGTAATGCGACTCTGCCACCTCTGCCTCTTACCTTCAAAGCGGATGATTCAGGCTGTTCCGGCGGAACAGGCCCGTTCTGAGTGATCTTGAAAGATTGGAGTCCGAAGGGTGTGTCGAATGTCAGCGTCGAGGTTCTCGGTGTAGCATCCTCGTAAGGCTCGACCGTGACGGTCATCTCGGTGTCGGAATTACCTCCGAGGGCTGAGACCGTGTACCAAGTGTCGGTCTGTGGCATTTGTGCCGTCCAGTCTCTGTTGGTGGAGATGAACACGGTCTGCGTGCCGCCGTTCGCGTCAAACTTCAACTCGTCGGTTGAAAGGGTGAAGATCGGGTCTTCATCCTTGCAGGCCGCAAGCGCGAGCGCTGCTGTAAGAATCAAAAGTAACTTTTTCATAATCTATTAGTTGTTAACAATAATTATAATTCTCGTTATCTAAAACGCCAGTCCTATGGCCGCGGTCAGATACTCTGTCTGACTGAATCCGTCAATGGCTCTGAACGTGAATTCAGGTCTGAAGAAGACAGCGGTGTTCTGTCCTGCCTTGCGTTGGAGTCCTATGTCCAGTCCGGCGGTTGTCCGCCCCGAGGAAATCATCGAATGAAAATGCTCGTAATGCTCCAGAATCCTCTCTTCGGTGTCCTCCACCGGAAGCGAAAGAGTACCGTCCAGACCGAAAGTGCGGTGCAGCCTCGCATTGACGCTGAACAGCCAATCCTTGTGGGATCTCCTCAATCCCATTTTCAGGCCGGCGTCCGCAAAGCTGAAAGTCATCTCCCTTTTCGGGAATATGTACTCGGCGGACGAGCGATAATATTCAAGGACAGGCTCGGCGCTGATTGTTCCCGCTGAGGAAGGAACCTCGATGGCTCCCTTCAGGTTCGCTGACAGAATCCGGTTCCTGTACATCGTCAATGAGCCCAGCACCGCATATTCCTTGTTCTTGCCGGTGTCGATGATGTTCTCCGTGCTTTGTCTCAGCTCATAGCCCATCCCTGCGAGGACATTCCATTTCACGGAGCCGCTTAGCCGTTTGTAACCTACGAGGCCATCCGCTTTCTGAATCCACAGACCAGTGATCGGCACCTCGTTGTTGGCGACCAGAAGACACTCCATGTCCAGACTGTTGTAGGACAGCGATCCTGTCCAACCATCAGGATGACCCGGAGTGACTGTCGCGGAGACTTCCCAGCCGTGGCCGTTGTACCTGCTTGAAGTAAAGTCCCCGGCTCCGTCGAATCTTGCGAAACGGCTTCCAAGACCGGTGAAATGCAGCTCGGATGTGTTGGCTCCAAGCTGATCATAGAAACTGACATCCTGTGACTGCTTGTAAACCCTGAATGCGGCGTTCAGGTCAAAGACATAGCCTTTGGCGGCGATTCCACCGGTCAACGCGGCATTCAGGTCCGATGTGACCGAGCGTGGCCGCGGATCCACCTGACGGTACTCGTGCAATGCCCTGTAAGCGCCATAGACCCCGATGTGCGCCTTTCCGATCAGGCGTGACCAAGCTCCATGGAAAGAATATTGCTCCTTATGGAGATTGCCTCCGACCGTGTCCACCATCACAGCCGGGTAAAGCAACTCAAAATCAGAGGTAGAGTTCCAAAGGACATTCCTTTTCACGCCTCTTGAATATTCCGCCCCGGCTCTGACCGCCGAATGATTTTGCAACCGGATCAAAGAATTGACCTCGACGGAACCTTGGTCCAGTCCGTCCCCCTCCTGTGGCAGCAGAGCGTCATCCTCGCGGAGGAAGTCATAGACCGCCTTGATTTCTGAATATGTCGGGATGTCCCACAGCAGGAAGCTGCCGGCGTTGTGCCCTGCGATCTCGCTTCGTCCCAAAGCACGGACGGGGGACAGATACCTCTCCGAGGCCGAATTGACGTCAACTACCTCTTGCCCCAGTGTCGGTATGACTGCTGTCAAGACTGTGAATAATAAGCAGATGATCCGGTTCATTTCAGTACTGTCAATTCGAGGTTCAATGTCTCACTGTCGTTCAGCAAGGTCACGGAAGTCATCGGGGAGTTGTAACCGGCGAAGCGAACCTTCTTGCGCTGGCCGTCACTGAACACGGCTTTCCCGTCGAAGGAGATCATATATAATCCTTTCCTGAGTTTGACCGTGGCTGTCCCGACCTGAAATGGCGGGATTTCATATTCCTGCCTTGTGTTGAGGTCACGGATGAACGACCCGTCAAGGGAGTTGTCCACTTCGACCCTTTCGATTCCGGCACTGACGGACGGACAGGTCACGTTGATGGTCACTATCGTGAACACATTCTGTCCCGAGTCCTTCTCACATCCGCAGAGAAAGAGCGAAAAAGCGAAGAGAATGTTTCGTATGGTCTTGTGTACGGGCATATTCGTTAAAGTTTGAAGTTCAGTTCCATTCCGAAGTACGGCAGGACGGAGCGACGCACGAGGATGCCCATGTTCGTCCTGTAGTCAGGCGAGACATCCAGAATCTTGTTCACGAACAAAGCGCAGGAGATTTTGTCGTGGTAGATCTTCTTTGTAGCCTTGAGGTTGATGTTCATGCTGAACGGGATTCTGAAATATATTGACATCGAAGGAGTATATTCCCTTATCATTTGGGCAAGGATGCCGTTGGCGGCGGATTCGTCCGTGAACGGGTGGCTCTCCAGATTCTTGTCGATGTAGGAGATCGGGCGCGCGTCCTTGGCGTTGTTCCGGCTTCCGGTGAACCATTGGCACTGGAAAGATGTCGAGAAAATCATTCCCAGCCTCGGGATTTGTGTGTCGAACATGAAGTTTGTGTTGAAGACCTCGCGCAGGAAGCCGTCCGTGTCCTTGTAGTAGCCGACGTAAGGGTATGTCTTTCCCGCCACGACCACCGATGGCCTGTAATACGTCGGCTGGCTGTTGCTGTACCTTGTCCTGAACCAGGCTCCGCTGACGGTGACCTTTGTCCTGACCGGCCGGATTCTCGGAGCCGAAAGAGTGAACTCTATGCCTTCCTTGAGGGTACGGCTGCCGTTCGTGTTGAACGAGTGGCTGACCAGAAGTGTGTCCGGCACCCACGGGGTCGTCTCAGTGGAAGGAGGACCGGTCAGGGTGCTCTTGTCGATCGTCTCCTCCTGATAGTCCTTGTAAATCACACGCGTGAACTCGCTGGCATACCTGAATCCGGAAGTCATATCCTCCCTGAAATAATCTATGTTGAACGAGAAGTCCCGCCCGACCTGGACATCGGCGGCAATCTCCCATTTGAAATTCCTCGCCGCCTTGAGATTGAAGTTGGTCGGATCGATCTTCATCACATAGACATTGATCCTCCGCAGATTCTCCTCGACCGGCCAGTAGTTCATCTGGGTGATGTCGTAGTAGATTGGATCCGGGTAGAGCTGGTCCATAGTCGGGAACTTGGTGTGCCAGCCGGCTCCGCCGGACAGTCCGGCCTTCACATCCTTTCCGAAAGCCTTCTCCAATCTGAGGTTCAACCTCGGGTCAAGGTATGGCTTGAGATTGACTGAATATTCCTTGCCGGCTCCGGCCATGGCCGCGACCCTCATTCCGGCGAGCCATTCGGCCTTGAATCCGTTCCCGAAAGTCAGGACGGAGTTGTCTTCGATGAAAGCTGACATCTGGTGCGTTGCCGGGATTGTGGAATAGTTTCTCGGGCGGACGTTCATGTCCACGGAGAAAGGTCTCTCCGGGTCGAACATCGTACCTTTGCCGAAGTTCCTGTTGACATTCCACTGGGCACCGGCATTGAGTGTGTTTGTCGTGTTTCCGACATCCTTGCGGAACTTCGCCGTGCCGTTGAGGTAGGCGTAGAACGGTTTCCCGTCCACCTCCAGTGTCGCCTCGTATTTGTAAGGCACTATCGTTACGTCGAACTCGCCCTCTTTCAGACTTGTCGAGAGAGGCATGGGCGAACTATATTCAACGAACTTCCATCTGCTGATCAGGTCTTTTTCGCAGGTCAGGGAACCGGTGATGTCAAGACTTTGGAAGAACGATTTCAGGCTTTTGCTCCGGACGGTATATTCCCCGCCCAGCGCGAACCGACTGTAGTTGGACTTGTAGGTCTCGATCGGGCCGCAGTCGCCGATGTCCAGATTCTTGTCGGACTTCTGGTTGTCGAACGAACCGGTGTAGTCAAGGCTGCCGCTGAGGGTTCTGACAAGTTCCCCGGTCCAGGTCTTGCCTATCCTGTAGCTGCCGGTCAGACGCTTGTAATTCTGCCTCGTGTTGCGGGGATCCGCTCTGGAATCCAGAAAGTTGCCGCTGAAGTTCATCGTCAGCTTGTCTGTCTTCCCCCACTCCAGATCCTTTCCGAGGTAGAAGAGTTTGCTCTTCATGTCGGCCTTGAAACGGGCTCTGGTGTCGTTGCCGCCCTTGCGCCGTTTGATGTTGACAAGGCCGCTGGTGAGGTCGCCATATTGGGCGGATGGGATTCCTCTGATGATCTCGACGGATTCGACATCCTCCGTGGTGATGGTCCGCATATCGACTCCGGCGTTGACGAACGATGAGCCGTAGTTGCTGAAAGCCGGTGTTGTCTGGAGGTTCGCGTCGTTGTTGACCGGAACTCCATCGATCAGGAAGCGTGTGCCAAGGGAGGAAGTATTGTAGTTCTCTCCGGAGACCGCGACCGCCCTCAGGTTGATTGTGTTCGGTGATGAGAATGAAGGATCCGCGGAACGGCCTCCAGGAAGCAACTCAAGCAGGTCGGTGAAGCTGGACGGTTGAATATGCGCGATCGCATCCTGCCCGATCCGTGACGAGCTTGTCAGCCCGTGGCTTTCCGTCGCCGTCACCACCACCTCGTTGATGGCGAATGAATCCTGGGTTAATGAATATCTTCCGTCCTTCCGCACGGCGGTGGTCAACGTCTTGTAACCCATGCACGTGATCTGAAGTGTCCCGCCGGAGATCTTGAGCCTGAATCTTCCAAGAGAGTCCGTGACATCCCAGATTGTCTTATCCCCCTTTATGGTGACTGCCGCCCCTGCGATTGGAGAGCCGTCCGCATGGTCGGTCACCGTCCCGGTGATGTCTTTAGAGCGGTTTGTGATGGCTGTCCGGCCGCTTGAGACGCTTCTGGCACTGTTTCCGGAAGCGGATCTGTCATTTGCGAAGCCCTTTGCGTTGCTTTCGGCCGCACCGTTCCCGGAGCCGATGGCTTGGGCGAACGCGCTGACGGACAGTAGCATTGCCGCCGCAAGGATGATTAAGGATTTTATTCTGACCTCTGACACTTTTCGTTTTTCCTGTTTTAAGTCCGCAAAATTATCATCAAACCAGACCTCCGGCAATGCCAATAAATAGGGATGGACATGAAGGGACGTGGAGGGTAATGCGTTGAGTATTAGTTGAATGCCTCATTGCCTTGCGCATTGTGTCACTGAAGGGGACCACTCTTTTTACTGATAATTAGGTATTTATCCTCCACCGATACCAACAGTTAGCGATTGCGGAAATCTTGCAAAATGAATATTTTTGTACCGAAATTGGGTGCGTAATGAAACTTTCTGAACTCAAGACTGGTGAGGTAGGCGTCATCGCCAAGGTGAACGGCCACGGTGGCTTCCGGAAGAGGCTCATCGAGATGGGCTTCATCTCCGGAAAGCGGGTCGTGGTTGTGCTGAATGCTCCGCTGAAAGATCCTATTGAATATGAAATACTTGGCTACAAAGTCTCGTTGAGGCGCTCCGAGGCCGGGCTTATCGATGTCATCAGTGAGGAGGAGGCCAAGGCTGTCGTTGACGCGAAGCAGGATGTCTCATCGATCTTTGAGGATGACTGTGACGAACTCGCGGCTCTGAACCTTGAGATGGAACGCCTCGCACAGGAGAGGCATCACGTCATCCGTGTAGCCCTTGTTGGCAACCCGAACTGCGGAAAGACCTCGCTGTTCAACATCGCCTCGGGCAGCCACGAGCATGTGGGCAACTACAGCGGCGTGACCGTGGACGCCAAGGAAGGGCATTTTGAATACAAAGGCTACAAGATCGTCCTCGTGGATCTTCCGGGGACATATTCACTCTCCGCCTACAGCCCGGAGGAACTCTACGTCCGCAAGAACCTGATAGAGAACGTTCCGGATGTCGTGGTCAATGTCGTGGACGCGTCCAACATCGAGCGCAACCTCTACCTTACCACCCAGGTCATCGACATGAACCTCCGCGTGGTGATGGCTCTGAACATGTACGACGAGCTTAAGGCCAAGGGGGACAGCCTTGACATCAAGCAGCTTGGCTATCTTCTCGGAATGCCTGTCTGCCCGACAGTCTGCCGTGACGGGACGGGGATTCCGGAACTGCTGGACACCGTCATCAAGATCTACGAGAAGCACGACGAGAGGCTCGCCCGGCACATCCACATCAACCACGGTCAGGAGCTTGAGAAGAGCATCGACCGCATCAAGCTTCTGATTCAGAAGAACCAGGACATCCGCGGCAAGTACTCCACCCGCTATCTGGCAATCAAGTACTTGGAGAACGACAAGCAGATCGAGAACGTGATTGGGACTCTGGCCAACGCCGGGGAGATCGCCGGGGCGCGGGCCGAGGAGGCCGCCCGCATCGAGAACCTGCTCCACGCCAATCTTGAGTCGGCGATAGTCGATGCGAAATATTCATTCATCCACGGAGCCCTCGCCGAGACTTACACCCGGCGTCCGGACTCCAGACCGAAGAAGACAGTCACTGACCGGATTGACGCCGTGGTCACCAACAAGTGGGCGGCGTTCCCGATATTCATCCTCCTGCTTTACCTCATCTTCCAATCGACCTTCACTTTGGGCGACTACCCGATGAATTGGATTGACTCTCTGGTGGGGAAGTTCGGGGATTTCGTCGCAGACTTCATGAGGGACGGCTGGCTCAAGGACCTTCTCGTGGACGGCGTGGTCGCCGGAGTGGGAAGTGTGCTGGTCTTCCTGCCTAACATATTGATTCTGTATTTCTTCCTTTCCATAATGGAGGATTCCGGGTACATGGCCAGGGCCGCTTTCATAGTCGATAAGCTGATGCACAGGATCGGGCTGCACGGCAAGTCCTTCATCCCGATGGTGATGGGATTCGGCTGCAATGTTCCGGCGATTCTGGCGACCCGGGCTATCGAGAGCCGCAAGAGCCGCCTTATCACGATAGCGATTCTTCCGTTCATGTCCTGCGCCGGCCGACTGCCGATCTTTGTCCTGCTTGCGGGGGCCTTCTTCCCGCACCATTCTGCCCTCGCTCTTTTAGGAATATACTTCCTCGGGATTCTGCTGGCGATTCTGTCCGCGGTGGTGCTCAGCCGTTTCATCAAGGAGGATGACCTTCCGTTCGTGATGGAACTGCCTCCTTACAGGGTGCCGACCGGGAAGGCAATCTGGAGGCACACTTGGGAGAAAGGGAAGCAGTATCTTGAGAAGATGGCCACGACGATTCTGGTCGGTTCCGTGGTGATCTGGTGTCTGGGTTACTTCCCGCGTTCCGACAAAGGCGCCGGGTATCAGCAGGAGCACTCTTACATCGGTCAGCTCGGCAAGGCTGTCTCTCCGGCCCTTGACCCTCTCGGGTTCAGCTGGAAGATGGACATCGGCCTGTTGACCGGAGTGGTAGCCAAAGAGTTGGTCGTAAGCACTCTGGGTGTTATGTACGCATCCGATGAGCCGGATGTCTCGCAGGTCATTGAATCAGGTGACGCTGACGCCCTTGCCGCCGACACGCAGCTTCAGGGGACGCTGGCGCGCTCTGTCAGTCTGCCCGCCGCGGTCGCCTACATGATATTCATCCTGCTGTATTTCCCTTGCATCGCGACTTTCGTGGCGATCAAGAACGAGACCGGCAGGTGGCGCTGGGCCGTGGCTGTCTGCGCCTACACGATGATTGTCGCATGGCTGGTTGCCTTCATCGGCTTCCACGTCACGGCGCTGCTGATTTAGAGGCGCCTGCATAGTTTATTCACCGGCGGTGCTCTTTTATCTCAGGCGGAGGCCTGCTTGTGAAGGCTGATATATTTGGGGGATTTGGTATATTTGCGGAAATGACTGTTCCGTCACCGCCCGCGGCGAAAGCGGAAGGGAATTGTCGATAGATTTGAATATGAAAGAATATACGATAGAAATGTCCGTGTCGGAACTGATCGACATCGACTACAGTCTGCTTCAGGTGATTTCCAGAATGGGTCTTGACCTGAAGTATGCGGGTCTGCCTGTGTCCGTCGCCTGTCAAAAATGCGGCATCGACCCTGACACCTTCATCCTGATCTGCAACGTTTACTCATTCCCGGACCACATCCCGTCCCGGGAGGAACTCTCCGGCGGCGACATCCGGAACATCATCGACTACCTGCACAGTTCCCATCTTTACTATATGGGGCAGGCTCTCCGCGTTCTTGAGAACTCGTTCGACAAGCTCGTGGCTCCGTTCGATGAGAGGCAGAAGAAGGTTGTCCTTAAGTTCTTCAATGACTACAAGGAGGAACTTGACAAGCACTTCGCCTATGAGGAGGAGGTTGTCTTCCCTTACATCGAGGCTTTGAGGCGGGACGGAGCGAAGACTTCTGAATATTCAATCGAACAGTTCGAGGAGCATCACGAGAACGTGGAGGAGAAGCTTGAGGACTTGAAGAACATCGTGATGAAATACCTTCCGGGGGATTGCTCCAACGAGTTGAAGATTATGGTGTTGCTGTCCATCTATCATCTGCGTGACGACCTCAGGCGGCATACCTATGTTGAGAATGGTATTCTTGTGCCGATTGTAAGCGGGCTTGAGCGTGATGGAGAATAGGAAGACAGTGGTTTTGATTGTGCCGTCTGACATCGTGGCCAGAGGGCTGGAAAGCATTCTCTCGGAACACGGTGGGTTTCAGGTTCTGGAGAATCTGGTTGACTGTTCCCGGGCCAGTGCGGCCAGGCTTCGCAACTTGGCTCCGGACGTGATCGTCATCGATCCGTCCGTGTTTGATTTCCAGAGTCGGAAGGAGGGGCGTTTGACGATTGCCGAGCTGTGTGACGCTTCGGTCATCGCGTTGGAGGGTCCGGCAGTGACCGAGGATATTCTTAGGCAGTACGACGGGTCCATTTCGCTGTACGATGATTCCGCAGGGGTCATAAGGAAGGTTCATTCCGCCGTTGATTCCAGGCAGCCTGACTCCGCTTCCGATGGTGACGAGCTTTCGGCGCGGGAGAAGGAGATTCTGGTCTGTGTGGCGCAGGGGATGCTCAACAAGGAGATTGCCGACAAGTTCAGCCTTTCCATCTACACCGTCATCACGCACCGCAAGAACATCACCCGCAAGACCGGCATCAAGACTGTCGCCGGCCTCACCGTCTATGCCATTCTCAACAATCTCATTGACATCAATTCCGTTCAGTAAGATTATTCCGGTCGTTTAGCCGCTTGTCCGGTCGCTGAGCCGCTTGTCCGGTCGCTGAGCCTGCTTGTCCGGTCGCTGAGCCTGCTTGTCCGGTCGTTGAGCCGCTTGTCCGGTCGCTGAGCCTGCCGAAGCGACAACTGCACGTAAAGGATAGGCAGTACCCCGCTCAACCAGAATTTTGCACGTTACCAAAATTCTTGGGTCGAGCGGGGTACTTGCCTATTGGCTATTACTTGTTCTCTATTGTGCTCTATTTCAGATTGATCTCCGCGATTACGGGATAGTGGTCGGAGTAGCGGACGCGGGGGACGGTGTGCGACACGGCTTCAAAATGCGACGGGTAAAGAATATAATCTATGCGGATGAAAGGCCAGAGGAATGAATATGTCGCACCGAAGCCTTTGCCGGCCTCCACGAACGAGTCGCCCCGGCCTTTCTTTAGGCGGTTGTAGGTGTACGACATCGGATTGTCGTTGAAGTCTCCGGTCACAATGGCCTCCAGCGTGCAGTCCTCGATGTCGGACATCACCTTGTCCACCTGCTCCGGCCTCCGGCGGATGGACTTCTTCATCTTCTCCTCCGTCTCCCACATCAACTCCCCGTCCTTGTCCGCCACAGACTTCTTGAGTCTCGACAGAGACACGTTGTAACTCTCAAAATGACAGTTATATACCCTGATTTCAGAGCCTTCGCCGATCTTCAGGTCGGTGTATAGCGCCAGATTGGAACTCTTTTCGAACATCAGCTTGCCTTTCCGCCTGATGGGGAACTTGCTTAACGTGACATTCCCGTAGCTTCCCTTGTCGGTCACGAACATGAAGTAACCTGCATGATACCCGGGGAAACGCTTCTTGAAAAACTTCGCCACATCATATTCGCCGGGCAGATTGACCTCCTGAAGGCACACGATGTCGGCGTCGTTCTCCATGATGAACCTTACCGCCGAGTCGGCGCACACCGCCCTTCCACCGTCCTCCTTGAATTCCGGAGCCCGTCCCAATGCGAAGCGCCCCACATTGTAAGTCAGTATCTTGATGGTGTCCTGGCCTCTGTCCGCCGCGCCGGATGAAAACTGGAAGTACCGTCCTATGAGTATCAACGAAGGGAGCAGCGCCAACAGCGGAATCAGAAACGACCGGGAGCCTTTCCTGACCGCAAGGACAAGGAATATCCCGTTGATAACCGCGATTGGCACGAACAAAAGTCCGAGCACGGTCATGTACCAGGCCTTGGCCGGATTCACGACCATCGAGGCGTAGCTGAGCAGAAGCAGGAAGGCCGAAATCAGCATCATCAACCTTGCCATGATGCCGCCGGACGAAGTCTCATGATTGTTCCCGCTCATCGCAGATCAGTTTGTCACCTTTGCCAAAGTTTGCCGGATTTTTTCCAATAGAGAAGCAGCAGAAAGCCGAACAGCATTCCTCCGAGGTGGGCGAAGTGCGCCACTCCGTCCATTGTCCCGGTCACGCCGGTGAAAAGCTCAATGACGATGAAAATTAGGACGAACCATTTGGCTTTCAGTGAGATTGGCGGGAATAACAACGTCCAGACATCGTTCGGGTAGAGCATTGCGTAGCCGATCTGGATTCCGTAGATCGCTCCCGATGCTCCGAGCGTCGGAGTGCGCAGAAGATTGATCTGTCCTTCCGTGAGGATTCCCGGATTGGCGGATGCCATTGCTTCCATCTGGAAATATTCCACGACGGTGTGTGTCAGCACGGCTCCCAGACCTGCCGCGAAGTAGAAGATGAGATATTTCTTTGACCCGATCGTCCTTTCCAGGGCGGAACCGAACATCAG
>CAVERO010000041.1:0-17658 GCA_963617915.1 Candidatus Methanomethylophilaceae archaeon
CAGTCCGGATGCCGTTGATGTCCAGCTCTTTGACAAGAAGCTTCAGGGACAGTACCAGACCGAAGCCAACTTCTCCCGACTGATCACGCTCTTCACCCTGCTTGCTATCATCATCTCCCTGATGGGAGTCTTCGGACTTGTGATGTTCGAGACCGAGCACCGCCGCAAGGAGATTGGGGTAAGACGTGTGAACGGAGCCACGATAGGGGAGATTCTGAAGATGTTCAACGTCGAGTTCGCAAGGATCGTGCTGGTCTGCTTCGTGTTGGCGACACCGCTTGCCTGGTGGATTGTGGGCCGTTATCTGTCAGGATTCGCCTACAGGGTTCCAGTTCACGTCTGGGTGTTCGCACTTGCTCTTGTCGCCGTTCTGCTCGTCACCGCCTTGGTGGTCACGGCACGCTGCTACCGCGCCGCCACCGAGAACCCGAGCGTCACCTTGAGGAAGGAATAAGTCTCTCTGATAAATTTTAGAAATTATAATTAAGGACATGGGGTTTCAGGCACGCTTTTCGCAGCCGGAATATTCGTTAGTAAATTTTATTAATTCTAAATAGTATGATTTCAGAGAAACTTGTAAAGGCTTTCAACGATCAGGTTATCGCTGAGCTTTGGTCTTCCAATCTTTATCTTCAGATGGCCTTCCACCTCAAGAAAGAAGGATGGAACGGTTCGGCCAACTGGATGTTCAAACAGGCGGAAGAGGAGAAGGGACACGCCCTCAAACTCGCTGACTACGTCATCAGGCGCGGCGGCGAGGCCAAGGTCGGGATGATAGATGTGGTTCCGGACGGATGGGGCTCGCTTCTGGAGGTCTTCGAGCATGTCTATGAGCACGAGTGCCGTGTCTCCAAACTGATCGATGACCTTGCCGCTCTGGCCGAGGAGGAGAACGACAGGGCTACCAGAGAGTTCCTTGACTGGTTCATCAGCGAGCAGGTCGAGGAGGAGGATTCCGCCATGGAGATTGTCGAGAGACTTAAGAAGGCCGGAGACACCGGCGCGTTCTTCGTTGACGCCGAGCTTGCGAAGAGGTAGTCTTCCTTCGTGGCATTGTTTGCACAGGGGCTGACCGGTTTCCGGCCGGCCCCTTTTTTTTGACGATGTCTCTGCCAAAGGCCACTTCGGCGTGCTCACTTCGACAGGCTCAGTGACCGGAATTGAAAGGCCACTTCGACAGGCTCACTTCGACAGGTTCAGTGACCGGAATTGAATGGCCACTTCGGCGTGCTCACCTCGACAGGCTCGGTGACCGGAATTGAATGGCCACTTCGGCGTGCTCACCTCGACAGGCTCGGTGACCGGAATTGAATGGCCACTTCGGCGTGCTCACCTCGACAGGCTCGGTGACCGGAATTGAATGGCCACTTCGGCGTGCTCACCTCGACAGGCTCGGTGACCGGAATTGAATGGTCGCTGAGCCTGTCGAAGCGCCCGTTCTGACTATCATCTGAATTGTAAAGCATTAAGAAGCTGTTTTGATTTGTTTGAAATGTTCTTTGAGGTGAAAAATCTTCATCTTCTTCCCGCTTCTTCAGTCAGATAGCACCGCTATCCTCCTTGGAAGAAGCGGTCGAACCTGAAGTTTTTCACTCTCAAACCTTCAAACAAACAAATCAAAACAGCTTCTAATTTTGTTCTTTCGGGTGAAATCGGTAAATTTGCGTAACCAATATGAAAGAATACTAAAATAGTCCAATAACACTTTTTGATATTTATGTCACGTTTTCTTGATCCGCCTAAGGCGGGCGAACCATTGGCAGAGGACAAGGTGGACAAAACTTACAAGGCGATGCGCACCAAGGTCTTTCTGGGGGCGTTTTTCGGTTATGCCGCCTATTATCTTGTACGCAAGAACCTTTCACTCGCCGCTCCGGACATGATTCACGACGGAATCATCGACGCCGGCAAGGCGGGGCTTGCGATGTCAGCGGTCTCCATCGCCTATGCTTTTTCGAAATTCATAATGGGCAGCGTTTCCGACAGGTCCGACGCAAGGAAGTTCCTCTGTGTGGGTCTGGTGCTGTCCGCCCTCACGATGATTCTCACCGGCGTGATTCCTTTCGGAGCCAACACCGCCGTGAACACCGCCATAATATTCACGCTCATGCTGGTCGTAGGTTGGCTGAGCGGTTTCGGATGGCCTCCGTGCGGCAGGATCATGGCACATTGGTTCAGCCAGAACGAGCGGAGTTTCAAGATGAGCGTGTGGAATGTCTCCCACACCATCGGCAGCTTCTCCCTTGGCTTCCTCGCCATCGCCGGCGTGATGCTTTTCGACGCTTTCGGCGTGGCGCAGACCTGGAGGGGAGACTTTGTGTTCCCCGCGGTGGTGGCTCTTGCCATAGCCGTCTTCTGCTGGTGGGCCATCAGGGACACGCCCGAGTCCTGCGGTCTGCCGTCCGTTCAGGATTGGAGAAAAGACTGGTCGGGAGTAAAGTCCAAGGGTTCGGCGGACGAGAAACTTCCGTTCAAGACCTTGTTCGTGGACTATGTGTTCAAGAACAAGCTTCTGTGGATTGTCGCGGTCTCGAACGTGGCGGTCTATATGGTCCGCTACGGAATCGGTGACTGGGCTCCGACCTATCTTCAGGAAAAGGCCATAATGACCGCCGCCGAGAGCAAGGTCGCTTTCTCAGTGCACAACATCGTCGGAGCCGTTGGCACTCTCGCCTGCGGCTGGGCCACGTCAAAGATATTCAAAGGCCGCTGCGCCCCTATGAACGTGATCTGCATGTTCTTCTGCCTGCTCGGTGTACTTCTCTATTGGATGGTCGGCTCCGGTGTCATCTCCGCCTCTCCGGCCTTGCAGAAGACCTTGATTTACATCGCTCTGTGCCTTATCGGCTTCTTCATCTACGGACCTGTGGCCCTGACCGGCGTCCAGGCCCTTAACCTCGTGCCCAAGAACGCCGCCGGGACAGCCGCCGGTTTCGTGGGCCTGTTCGGCTACCTCCTCGGCGACGCGGTCTGCTCCAAGATTCTCGTGGGCGGCATCGCCGTCGGAAGCTCCTGGGACACGGCGATGCTTTCAGTCGCCGTCGGCGCGCTCATCGGAGTGTTCCTCTGCGCCCTGCTGATAGGAAGCGAGCGGAAGATGGCGAAGTCCAATTCCTAAAAAATAACTTTCATCATCACTGATCAGAAATATTCGGGAATATTCGAAAATGAAAAAAAGCTGTTTTTACAAGGCGATTCTTTTCACCCTTTTGGCCGTCCTCGGCCTTGGAATGCTGCTTCAGTGCGGCAAGACTGAAAAAGGCGACGACGGCACTGCCGACGTGTCCGAGATTCTCTTCTCCCTGCCTACACGGATCGAGGCCGAGCCGGCCGGACTGGTAACATTCCGGGTGCTTCAGGAAAAGGCCCCGCTGCAGACGGACGTGTTCCTTTTCGGCACGACTGCCTGCGTCATAGAGAGCGTCTCCTCAAAGGAGTTCAATGTGAGGCTTCCGCAGAACCTGATGGGCGGACAGTACGAGGTCGTAATCCGCAGGGGGCAGAAGAAAAAAACCTTCGGTGAGACGACCCTGACAATCAAATCCAAGACCAATCCGGACTTCACTCCTGACAAGGGAACCACTGTCTGGGGGCGTGTGCTCTGTGAAGGCGCGGGAGTCCCGGGAGTGGTGGTTTCCGACGGCGTCCAGGTCGCGAAGACGGACTCCGACGGACTCTACCAGCTCAAATCGGCCAAGAAATGGGGCTATGTGTTCATCTCCGTTCCGAGCGGCTATGAAGTCCCTTCGCGGGGCGTGCTGCCGCAATTCTACAATTATCTTACGGCTTCGTCCTCGCAGGTGGAGCAGAAGGATTTCGTCCTGACGAAAGTCTCCGGTCAGGACAAGTACAAGATGTTCTTCCTCGGGGACATGCACCTTGCCAACCGTACCGATGACAAGGCTCAGTTCAGGGTGTTCACAAGCGACCTGACGGGCTATATGGCGTCCCACAGCTCGGAGAAAATGTATGGAATGACCCTTGGCGACATGACCTGGGACATCTACTGGTACGACAACAAATACAGTTTCCCTGAATATCTTGAAGAAATCAACGGAGGCGTGAAGAACCTCCAGATTTTCCACACGATGGGGAACCATGACAATGACTACAGGATAAAGGCCCCGAACGCGGACTTCCTTGCCGCTTCGGACTATGTCAAGAACCTCGGGCCGACATACTATTCGTTCAACATCGGCAGGATACACTATGTCGTCCTGGATGACATCGACTGTGCGAACTATGACGGAACCGCGAGCAGGAACTACAGCAGGGATGTCACCTCCGAACAGCTGGACTGGCTCGAAAAGGATCTTTCGTACGTGGACAAGTCCACGCCTCTGATTGTCACGACCCACGCGCAGGTGTTCAGTCCGACTTCCGTGAGCGGTTTCAAAGTCGCTCTTGGCGGAGACACGGCCAGGCTCTTCCGGCTGCTTTCGGGCTACAAGGTGCATTTTGTCACCGGGCATACCCATGTGATTTATAATGTCAACCCTAAAGAGTCAAGCCTTTGGGCGGCAGACCTGTACGAGCACAACGCGGGTTCGGTCTGCGGCTCCTGGTGGTGGTCGGGGAAACTGACTTCCGGAGTCTATGTCGGCACCGACGGCTCTCCGGCCGGCTACAGCATCTGGGACATCGACGGCACGGACATCAGATGGAGGTACAAGGCCACCGCATGGGACGAGAGTCACCAGTTCCGCTCCTACGACCTCAATCAGGTCTCTTTCTCCTACAAGGATGTCCCGAACATGCCTCTGGACAATGCCGAGCTGACTGACAAGGGCTTCGGCCAGTATGTCAAGGCCTATCCCGAGAATTCGAACAATGAGGTTCTCATCAACATCTGGAACTGGAATTCCAACTGGACGCTGGAGGTGACCGACGAGAGCGGCAAGAAGCTGGACTGGACGGCGACATCGGCTTACGATCCTCTGCACATCGCCGCGCTTTCGGTCAAGAGGTACAACAATGCCGGTCTGACGTCCCGTCCTAACTTCGTCACTGAAAAGTGGCACCATTTCTTCAAGGTGACGGCTCCGGACGCCGACACGGATCTCACGATCAAGGTGACGGATGAGTTCGGCAACGTTTACACCGAGAAGATGGAGCGGCCGAAAGCCTTCAGGGTTGGGGACTACTCCAGGAAATAACCGGACTATAACGTACAAACCAAATATTCAACCTTATGAGAGTTATCAAATCATTTGCTGTCTCTTTGGCTCTGATGCTGGTCTGCCTCACGGCAGCCCTTGCGCAGGACCGGAGGGAGGTGTCGGGAAAAGTTCTTGACGCCGCCGGGCAACCTCTTGTCGGGGTCGCTGTTCTCGTTGAGGGAACAAGCAACGGAACAATGACCTCCGATGACGGAACCTTCTCGCTGAAGGTTCCCTCGGGAAGTGTCACCCTTGAGGTGTCGTCCCTCGGTTACACCACAAAGAAGGTTTCTGTTCCCGCCGCACAGGCGTCCGTCACTGTCATCCTTAAGGAGGACAACATGATGCTTGACGAGACGGTCGTCGTGGGTTACGGCACGCAGAAAAAGGTGAACCTTACCGGAGCCATCTCCGTGGTGGGGGACAAGGAACTCAAGGACCGTACTTCGCACAACCTCGTGACGATGCTTCAGGGTGCCGTTCCGGGCCTCAACATCAAGACCGAGTCGGGTAACCCGGGAAGTTCTGGCAAGCTGAACATCCGAGGATTCACATCCATCAACGAGTCCAATCCCATCGTCCTGATCGACGGGGCTCTGGGCGATCTGGAAGATGTCAATCCGAACGATGTGGAAAGCATTTCCGTCATCAAGGACGCGGCCGCCGCCGCTGTTTACGGAGCGCGCGCCGCCTACGGTGTGATCCTCGTCACGACGAAGAAGGGCGACGCCGAGGACGGAAAGGCCAAGATCCGCTACAGCGGACGTTTCGGCTGGGAGGAACCTACCACCTCCACCGACTATGAGGACAGAGGCTACTGGTCGGTCTATACCCTCGACCTCTTCTGGAAGACCCAGGCCGCGGGAACGCCTTACACGGGCTACACCCAGCACGACATGATGGAGCTTCTTGCCAGGGTCAACGACAAGACCGAGAATCCGGACCGTCCTTGGGTCATAAAGGAAGTCCGCGGAGGCAAGGAGCAGTGGATCTATTACTGCAACACCGACTGGTACCACGAGATGTTCCGCGACGAGCATCCTGTGCAGCAGCACAGCGTCTCGGTCAGCGGAGGGAACAAGAACATCAAGTACTTCCTTTCCGGCGGCTATGACCGCCAGACTGGCATCATGAAGGCCACCGAGCCTGATGTCTTCCAGAAGTACAACGTGCGCGCGAAGATCGACGCCAAGCTGAACAAGGTCATGACCCTGTCCAACAACATGTCGTTCTACAACTCCGACTATTCGTGGATCGGGGTTGGGGACATCCAGGACGTTTTCAGGAATCTCCGCCACAACCCGGCCTCTTTCCCGCTCTTCAATCCTGACGGGACAGGGCTTTACAACAACCCTCTCATCATCGGCGGCAACTACAACGTGGCCAACGGACGGCAGATCGTCTTCGCCATGGGCAAGCACAAGAACTACGACAAGAAGTTCAACTTCGCCAACACCACCGAGCTTGTCATCCGTCCTGTGAAACAGTTCAACATCACTGCGAACTTCACCTACAGAAGGGTGAACCGCAACGAGATGCACAGGACTGTCAACATCCCTTACGGAATACGTCCGGGCGTGACGGGAGCGTACACCACCGGAGCCGGCCTGAACCATCTTGAGGAAAGGACGAGAAGGTACGACTACTACACGGGCAACGTCTTCGGGACTTATGAGGATTCGTTCAACGACGCCCACAATGTCAAGGTGATGTTCGGTTTCAACGCCGAGACCTACCACTACAAGAATCTCAAGGCCGAGGCCCAGAACATCTCGGACGAGTACCTGAACGATTTCTCCCTCATCGTGCCTGACGCCACTTCGGGTGCCAAGATCACGAATCTCACCGGCGGTCAGAGCGAGTACGCCCTCGCCGGATTCTTCGGGCGTGTCAACTATGACTACAAAGGCAAGTACCTTGTCGAGGCTTCCGGACGCTACGACGGCTCGTCACGTTTCGCCAAGGGGCATCGCTGGGGAATGTTCCCTTCGGTGTCCGCCGGATGGCGTGTCTCCGAGGAGCCTTTCTTCGCTCCGGCGAAGAATCTGGTGAACAACCTCAAGCTCCGCGCCTCGTTCGGCTCGCTGGGCAACCAGAATGTGGATGACTATGCGTTCATGAGGACAATCTCGATCCAGGACTTCTCGGCTTTCACATTCGGTGAAGGCTCGACGAAAGCCCAGTATGCCAAGATTTCCGCTCCGAACTCCTCATCCCTGACCTGGGAGACAACCTATCAGTACAATGCCGGTCTTGACGCCTCGCTCCTTAAAGGCAGGCTCGACTTCACGGCAGAGGCCTACATCCGTGACACAAAGAATATGCTCGTGAAGGGCAACGCCCTCCCGAGTGTCTATGGCGCCGATTCGCCTAAGGAGAACTCCGCCGACCTGAGGACCAAGGGCTACGAGATTTCCCTGGGCTGGAGGGACAGCTTCCAGCTTCTGGGCAAACCTTTCAGCTACAGCATCCGCGCTTCCGTCAGCGACTACACCTCGCACATCACCAGGTACGCCAACAATCCTGACAAACGTCTCACCGACTACTATGTGGGTCAGAGAATCGGAGACATCTGGGGCTTCGTGGTCGATGGGCTTTTTGCCACCGACGAGGAGGCCAAGGACTACCAGAACAACGTCTGCGACGCCCTCAGTTATGTGGGCACCACCCGTATGCAGGGCGGCTTCCTGGCCGGCGACCTGAGGTATGTCGACCTGGACGACAAGCATGAGGGCGAGGGCGGAATCAACAAGATCACCCTCGGAGACAACACGGCTGACAACCCCGGAGACCGCAAGATTCTCGGAAACTCCCTGCCTAGCCTCCAGTACGGAGTCAACCTGGGTTTCGAGTGGATGGGATTCGACTTCTCCACATTCCTTCAGGGCGTGGGCAACCATTACTGGTACCCTTCCGGAATGAACATCGCTTTCTGGGGCTCATATTCCTACGCCTACTGCGCCGCTTTCATGCCGCGGGACTTCATCAAGACCGTCTGGTCGGAGGAGAATCCCGACACTTACTTCCCGAGGCCGCGCGTGTACTCTTCCACGGGAGGGGAACTCGCCCCGCCTAACAGCAGGTACATCCAGAACATCAGATATTTAAGGCTCAAGAGTCTCACCGTCGGCTACACCCTTCCACAAAAGTGGACAAAGGCCATCTGCCTTGACAAGGTGCGTTTCTACTTCTCCGGCGAGAATCTGGCCTACTGGTCTCCGATCAAGAAATACACGAAGTATCTGGATCCGGAGTCCGCGTACCGCCGCGTCACGACTACCAACAGCTCCACCGGTCTGTACACGAACTCTGACGCCAAGGACGCCGTCGCCTACCCTTGGCAGAAGACCATCATGTTCGGCGTCGACATAACATTCTAATGATGGAGGACATTGAAAATGAAAAGATATTTATTGCCACTCTTTGCCGTTGTCCTCGGGCTCGCGTCCTGTGAGGACTTTCTGGAGAAATATCCAAAGGACAAACTCGTCGAGGAGACATTCTTCCGTAACGAGGAGGATTTGAAGCTTTTCTCCAACTCCTTCTACGACAATCTTCTGGACAAGACCCCGTACAATCTGCAGTCGGACGTCGTGTTCCAGAAAGGTACGATTTCCGACGAGCTTCTGGGAGGTACGGCGCGCGAGGTCCCGACAAAGGCCGCGTCCGGAGGATGGAGCTGGGGTCAGCTCCGCAAGATCAACACCATGCTCGGTCACATTGACCAGTGCTCTGACGAGGCTGTCAGAAATCAGTACACGGGTCTTGCCAAGTTTTTCCGGGCGAAGTTCTACTTCGAGAAGGTGAAGAAGTTCGGCGACGTCCCTTGGTACGACAAGGAACTCGGATCGACGGACTCCACCCTCTTCAACCCTAGGGATTCAAGGGAACTCATCATGTCCCACATGGTCGAGGACATCGACGAGGCCATCTCGTATCTTCCTTCAGAGGTCAGCACGTACCGCGTGAACAAATGGGCCGCCTTGATGCTCAAGGCGCAGTTCTGCCTGTACGAGGGCACTTTCAGGAAGTACCACAACCTTTCCATCGCCGGAGGCCGTTCGGCCGAAGACTACCTCAAACTGGCCTATGAGTCGGCCTCGGAGGTGATGGGTTCGGGAGTATATTCATTGGCGGATAACTACCACGACCTTTTCATGCAGGTGGACGCCGACAAGAGCGAGTATATTCTTGCCATCAAGATGGACCAGTCCATCGGATGCACCCACAGCGCCACAAGCTATGTGCTGATGAACACCGGCGGCAACCCTGGCTTCTCCAAGAAGTTCGTGGACAGCTTCCTGATGAAGGACGGCTCCCGTTTCACGGACAAGGAAGGATGGGAGACGATGCAGTTCGTGGACGAGATGAAGGACAGGGACCCGCGTCTGGGAATGATCATGAGGCTTCCGAGCCACGTCAGGACGAACTCCAAGAAGACCGTTTACGGTCCGGAGCTGACGATGACCTCGACCGGTTTCCAGCTTGAGAAGTTCGTGATGGACCCTCAGTACGAGACCGCCGAGCGCGCCGGCATGTCATTCAACGACATTCCGGTCTTCCGTCTTGCGGAGGCCTACCTGATCTACGCCGAGGCAAAGGCAGAGCTGAACATCCTCACCCAGGAGGATGTGGACAAGTCCATCAACCTTCTCCGGGACAGGGTCGGGATGGTTCATCTGAATCTTGCCGGCTTGACCGTGGATCCTTTCCTCGTTTCGGAGAGATACGGCTACACGAACCTTGCCGCTCTCAGTCCGGCGAACCTCGCCCAGATTCTCGAGGTGCGCCGCGAGAGGACAATCGAGCTTGTTCTTGAGGCGAGCCGTTGGGACGACATCGTGAGATGGAAGGAAGGGCAGTGCTTCCCTCAGCCTCTTTACGGAGTGTATTTCCCGGGCGTGGGCCCGTACGACCTCACGGGTGACGGCAAGCCTGATGTCTATCTCTATGACACCAAGAGCGTTGACAACTCTGTCAAGACGGAGTACACCTCGAAGTACGGCACCTCTTTCGTATTTCTCCAGATTCAGGAGATTGAGATTGACGGCAACTATGTTCCGTACTCTGACGGCATCGTCCTGAGCGGCGGCCACAGCGGCTATGTGGACATGTACCGCACCAGAACCCGTTCTTTCGACGAGAACCGCGACTACCTCTATCCTATCCCTAGAGGAGACAGGGACCTGAACAGGAATCTTGCCCAGAATCCGGGCTGGGATGACGGACTCAGCTCCTCGTCCGAGGGAGACACTGATGATGGAATGAATTAATCCCTTGAAAACCAAGAAATCATGAAACTATTTAAGAATATACTGAAACTCTGCGCAGCCGCTCTCGCCGCCGTCTCTCTGTTCGGATGCGACGAGGAGGAATATGTCAAGCCGAGCGCTCTCCTTTCGGAGTCAAGCCTGACTTTCGAGGCTGTCGGGGCCGAGTCGCAGTCTTTGACCATCGCCTCCGACGACGACTGGTTCATCGATGTGGACTCCGACTGGATCACCGTTGATCCGCTGTCCGGCACGAACACGGTCGATGTGACCGTGAGTGTCGCCGACAATGTCAGGAACGGAGCGATGGACGGCCCGCGCGAAGGAACCCTTACCATCGCCAACAAACGCGGCTACTCGATCCGCACCGTAATCTACCAGAAAGGTGACACCTATCTCGGGGTCGAGGAATATGACCTTACGGGTCTTGCCTCGCTTGAGGATGGCGCCAGGGCTAAAGTCAAGGAAAGTCAGGTGGTAGCCCTGACTTCCGACGGCTTCATCGCCGCCGACGCCTCGGCCGCGATGTACATTCTGGGCAATGCGGACAAAGTCAAGGTTGGAGACAAGGTGACAATGAACGGAGCCGCGGGCACGACCAACACCTTGAGGACATTCACGTCCGACGAGGTGACGGTGGTGTCCACCTCGCCGGTTGAATACCCGGAGGCCTTGGATGTCACCGGAACCGTGACGAGTTACCAGCCTTCGGCCATCGAATATGTTAAAGTGGCCGGTACGCTGATCAACAATGGCATCCGTGTGGGTTCCGTCACCAATGCCGTCACGGTCTATAACGCCGGCATTGACGTTGAGTCCGTCAACATGCACAAGGTGGTGGCCTATGGCTATGCCCTTCTCTATGCCAAGACGCTCTATTTTGTCCCGACATCCTTTGATGACGGAGGACTTGACGAGGCTCTTTCGTTCTATCCGGTCAAGTATCAGATACGCAAGACTCCCGTCAACTTCACGACGGCTTCTTTCTCCTCCACCGGCAGGATCGAGCCTGTCGAGGGACTGGGGTACATCGAATATGTTCCTTTCGATGTCGCGAACACCAATGACAGCAACAAGTACAAGCTTGACGTGAGCGACGCCAGCCCGAGAGTCACTGGCCCTTGGCCGGGCGACTACTGGCTTTTCTACTGCTACGGGGCCGTGAAGGCCGGTTCGGTGATGCGTGTCACATTCGAGTCAAGAACCTCTGCCACAGGTCACAAGTACTGGATGATTGAATACCTCGACGGCGACACCTGGAAGCCGGCGGCTGAGAAACAGCAGGCTACGGACATTCCGGGCGGCTGCGAGTTCACCCATGCGATGAATGCCGACGGAGCCACCAACGTGCAGGTTGACGTTGAGGTCAAGATTAAGAAGAACATGGACAACTGTCAGTTCCGTTTCAGATGCATGGCCAACTGGCAGGCAAGCGGTGCCGGAGCCTTGGCTACCAGAAACGGTGGCACGGCGCGTCTTTCCGTGACCGACACAGAATCTGATGAGTTCCAGCCTAAGGTCTCCATGGTCAAGGAAGGTGACGGAGTAGAGATTCCGGACACCGATCCTGTCGAGGCCAACATCATTGTCTCCAAGGATCTGCTGACTTTCGAGGGAACACCTGACGCGCCTGAGAAGATCACGGTCACATCGGACTATGACTTCACGGTCGAGTCGTCGGAAAAATGGCTGACCCTGAGCGCCGCGGGCGGATCCGCCAACGAAAAGCTTGAGCTTACGGTGACGTGCGAGCCAAGCACCCTCTCGACACTCCGCAAGGCCCAGATCACAATCAAATCCGAAGAGTCCAAGAAGGTGATAAATGTTGTCCAGTCCGCCGCCGGAGGGGAACTGGATCCTCTTATCAGCATCTCCTCGGGCAATTCCGTCGATGTCCTCGGGCAAGGTGAGGAGTTCACCGCCAGGATTCAGGCCAATGTCGCTTTCGAGACCCAGATCAGCGACTCCTGGATAAAGGAGGTCGAGACACCTGCCGTGAAGGCCGTTGTCGAGACCACCGTCAAGACCTTCAAGGCTGAACCTAACCTGACCGGAGTTGACAGGGTCGGAACAATCCGCTTCTTCAAGGACAACATCGAGTCTGTCCTTACCGTAAGGCAGGCGGAGTTCGAGCCGAAAATCACCGTCACTCCTGTAGAGGCCGGAGTTGGCGTGAGCGGACTTGGCGGAACTCTCAACTATAAGGTTGTGTCCAATGTGGACTTCACGGTGGACAATGCGAACTCCTGGATCAAATTCCCGGTTTCGGAAGGAAAGGCGGGTGAATATGTTGTCCCTGTTGTGTTTGACGCCAATTCCTCCGCCGAGTCCAGAACAGGCACCGTCTTGTTCAAGAATGGTGAATATGATTATGTCAGCACATTCTCTGTCAATCAGTTCGCCGCCGGTGTGATGTTCTATGACGATTTCGGCTGGCTGTCCCCGATGATCGCGGAGTACAACGCAGCCAATCCTACCAACCCGATAGGCAATGCCGTGACCGGTCATCCGGATGATTTCAAGGCCGCTTCGGCCGCGAACGCTCCTAACGCTTACACCGCGGAGCCGTTCATGACAAAGTTCCCGTCTGCCTTGGCTGCGGCCGGCTATGAGGACAAGAATGCGGCCGGCAAAGTCATCTATCCGCAGGACACGTACCTGAAGCTGGGCAAGACAAGCGTCCACACCTCGTTGAAACTGCCTGCGGTCGCTTCCTTGGCTTCGGCTTCGGACGCCACCTTGGAGTTCGACTGGTGCGCCCACGTGCAGGGAACCGGAAAAATCGACCCTGTGACATTGACCGTCGTGATTGAGGGGAACGGGGCGTTCGAGAACGGAACCAAGTACAGCGAACCTCTTGCCAACACCCAGGCGACAGGCCAGATGTTCTGGACTCATGCTTCGGTCAAGGCCACCGGAATCGACAAGGACACAAGGTTCAGCATTGTCTATACGGATGCGTTGAACAAGGACACCGCAGTTTACAATTATAAGGTTTCCGGCGCGCACCGCTGGCACATAGACAACATCAAGATTTCCAAGTGAGATCGGTGACTTTCCACCAAAAAGCGCTCCGGGACTGTTCCCGGAGCGCTTTTCTTATCAGTGGGTGTCATCTTATCGGTGGATGTCAATCACGAACTTGCCGTCGAAATACGGGTCAGGAAGCCATCGGCTGACGGGCCAGGTGGAGACGGAGCCTTTACGGAGACGCTCGCGGGCCATCAGGTCGCAGATCTCCTCGTTGATGTCGCCGCCTTTGAGGTAGAGAATCGAGCGGGAATATTTCCCTTTCACCCAAGGATAGAAATCCGTCAGAGGGGCGACGGCACGCGAGACCACAAAATCGAATCTCTCCTTCAGGCTTTCAGCCCTGGCGTTGACGACCTCCACGTTGCCAAGACCCAACATTCCGGCAATCTCCTTCGCCACTATGGTTTTCTTCCCCACGGAGTCGCAGAGGGTGAACCTCACCCCGGGAAACATCACGGCAAGCGGGATACCCGGAAAGCCGCCGCCGGTGCCAAGGTCCAGAACCTTCAGGCCGGAATCAGGGGCGGTGAACAATGAATATGTCTCCTGACACTGAGAGCGGAGATATTCGGCAATCGCCAGGGAGTGCAGGACGTGGTGGTCGTACAGGCCGTCGATGTCCTTGCGCGAGATGACGTTGATCTTTGCGTTCCAGTCCCGGTAGCCGCTGTCCATCAGCCGGAAACTCTCCAGAGCCTCCGCTGTGACATCCGGAAACGAGGCCTTCAGAAAAGCCTCGAAATCGATGAACGTCATCATATTCCTTCCTCCTCTTGCTTCCGGAGTTCGTCAATCATCTGTCTGGAGCGGCGGATGCGGGTCTTGACGGTGTTGAGCTCAATTCCAAGAGCCTCGGCTATCTCGTTGTATTTCATCCCGTCGATCAGCCTCTTGCGGGCAATCTCCCTGTAGAGGTCCGGCAGACGGTCGATGTACTTGTTGTGCTCCTCCTCGTTCTCCGTCTTGATGAGGGAGTTGAGAGCGTCCTCCGCCTGGTCCGGAATGCCTTCGACGCCCGAAGGCTTGCTCTCGTCGTCAAGATAGACGATCTGATTCTTCGGATGCACCCTCTGCTCCTGCTCCAGGGTGTCAAGGGCGGTGTTCTTCGCTATGGTGCAAAGCCATGTCAGGAAACGGCTCTTGTACTGGTCGTAGTTCTGAATCTGCCGGAAAGCCTTCTCGAAGCTCCGGCTGCAGATGTCATCGGCGGCATAGTCGTCTATGTTCTTGAAACGTGCCTTGATGTAAGACCTCAGTTGCTCGATGTGGCGGTCCCAGAGGGCGGTAAACGCGAGTCCGTTGCCCTTCTGGGCCAGGATGATCAGTTCATCAGTGGGCTTCAAGCCAGTTTTTCCCATAATTGCATTCTACTGTTAGTGGTACTGAAAGTTTCACGACATTTTCCATGCGGTCAATGACGATCTGTCTAAGTTCATCAATCTCCCCGGGCACCGCGTCGAACACAAGCTCGTCGTGGATCTGGAGCACCATACGGCTTTTCATTCCGGCCTCTGCCATGCTCTTGTCCACCTCGATCATGGCCATCTTGATGATGTCCGCCGACGTCCCCTGGATCGGAGCGTTGACGGCGTTCCTTTCGGCCAGAGCCCTCAGCGTCCCGTTTTTGGAATTGATGTCAGGTAAGTACCTTCTTCTTCCGAAGAGGGTCTCGACATAGCCGGTCTCCCGCGCCGCCGCCTTCGTGTCCTCGATGAACGAGCGGATGGACGGGAATCCCGCGAAATAATCCTCAATGATCTTCTGGGCCTCCTTGCGGCCGATTCTCAGCCTTTGGGCCAGACCGAAGGCCGAGATGCCGTACATGATCCCGAAGTTGGCCGTCTTGGCGATGCGCCTCTGGGTGTCGGTGACCTGTTCGTGAGGGATTCCGAAAATCTTCGCCGCAGTCGCGGCGTGGATGTCTATGCCATCCTTGAAGGCGCTGATCAGATGCTGGTCGCAGCTCAGGTGAGCCATGATCCTCAGCTCGATCTGGGAATAGTCCGCAGAGAGTATCAGCCCTTCCGGAGAACTCGGCACGAATGCCTTGCGGATTTCCTTGCCCTGCTCCGACCTTATTGGAATATTCTGAAGGTTCGGGTTCGATGAGCTCAGTCGTCCGGTGGCCGTCAGGGCCTGGTTGAATGTTGTGTGCACCTTGCCGTCAGAGGGGTCGATATACCCCGGGAACGGCTCGATGTAGGTGGAGAGCAGTTTCCTGACGGCGCGGTACTCAAGAATCTCATCTATGACCGGATGCTTCTCCGCCAGGTCCAGCAGGGTTGACTCGTCCGTTGAATATGTCCCGTTGGCGTTCTTCTTGGGCTTGTCGGAGAGGTGCAGTTTCTCGAACAGCAGCTCCCCGATCTGTTTCGGGGACGAGACATTCAGTTCAGGCTCTCCGGCCATCCCGCGGATCTTCGCCTCGCGTGCCGTGACTTCCTCCCGGAGATGTGCGGTGAAATCCTTCAGAGAGTTGAGGTCGACCTTGACCCCGTTGCGCTCCATCCGGGAGAGAACCTTCAGCAGAGGCTCCTCCATCGTGTCGTAGAGGCCGGCGACCGAAGCCTTGACCAGCTCCCCGCGGATCCTTTCCTGAAGCAGGAGGAGAACCTCGGCCTCCTTGCTTCTGTCCTGTGCCTGTACGTCTGACGGAATGTCGTCGAACAGAGAACCGGTGGACGGGACGGCGGCTTTGGCCGAGGCGTCGTCAACCGACACCCCCAGAATGCTCTGCGCCAGGACATCGGTCTTGTGGCTCTTCTCCGGATCAAGCAGATAGTGCATCAGGGCGATGTCGTGGAGCCGGCCTTGAAGCGCGACTCCGCCCGCCGCCAGGATATTCATCTGCCGTTTGAGATCCTCGCCGCACTTCGCGACCTCCTCATTCTCGAGCAGCGTCCTGAACTCCCGCGGGCCGCCTTCCGCCACGACAATCCTCTCCCCGGAACGCGCCGCCACGATGATTCTTCTCGTCTTTGCGAATATGCTCCCGTCGGCCCCTTCCGTGATGACCGAGCATATTCCGGCCTTCACGGCGGCCTTGACCGCCTCGCCAGGGCGCACCGCGGTGATTTCCGGCAGCTCCGCCTCGGGCTTCTCCCCGGTTCCGGCGACGTGCCCGATGAATCTGTTCAGGGAATTGAACTCGTATTTCTCGAAAAGGTCGGCCAGCTCCGGCCCGTATTCCTGATTGACCTTCATCCCTTGGGTCGGGATGTCAACCTCGATGTCCGTCTTGATTGTGACCAGCTCGTGGCTGAGCCGGATGTGGTCCCGGGCCTCCTCGAACTGTGCCTTTTGCCGTGGAGTCAGCTCGTCCAGATGCTTATAGATCTCCTCCACGGAACCGTACTTGGCCACCAGTCTGCCGGCTCCGACCTCGCCCACGCCCTTGACTCCGGGCACATTGTCTGCCGTGTCCCCGCAGATGGTCAGCATGTCGATGACCTGTCCGGGAGACTTGATCCCGTATTTCTCACAGATTTCCCGCACGCCTATGATCTCGTTGTCGTTGCCCCCCTTGCCCGGCTTGTACTGCCAGACGTGAGGGCCGATGAGCTGGCCGTAGTCCTTGTCCGGAGTCACCATATAGACATCCAGACCTTCACCGGAGCAGCGTCTGGCCATCGACCCGATCACGTCGTCCGCCTCGAACCCTTTCAGCATCAATGTCGGGATGTTCATCGCCTTGCAGAGTTCCGTCAATGGTTCGAGAGCGTCGATGACAAGCTGGGGGGTCTCCTTGCGGTTGGCTTTGTACTCCGGGTACATCTTGTTCCTGAACGTGCCTCCGGGCGGGTCGAAGGCCACGGCCAGATAGTCCGGCTTTTCCCGGGCGAGCAGTTCGAGGATGTATTTGGTGAATCCGTAGAGAATCGACATGTCGGCTCCCTTTGAGTTGACCATCGGCCTCCTGAGGAAAGCGTAGTACATCTTGAAGATCAGCGCGTGCCCGTCTATGAAGAATATCTTTTCCGGCATTGTCACTTGTTTTTCCGGGGTCTGACGTCTTGCCACGACCAAACCCTAATCTAACAAAAATAGTGAATTTTTCCGTTGTTTCAAAACTTTTGAAGGTTTCTTGGTGGTGATTAGATGATGAAATAATTCAAGTTTCGCATGTGCGAAACACCTTATATCCCGTCACGGCAGTGACGGAGCAAGTCCCTCCCCCGAGGGGAGGGATTTAGGGA
>CAVERO010000042.1:0-17647 GCA_963617915.1 Candidatus Methanomethylophilaceae archaeon
CAAGATTGTAGCTTTTCTTTTCCTTTTCCATAATATTCTTGGATTTTTATTATTATTCGTTGATTATTTTATCTCCGCGCGGTTGTTGCCTTCGGCCTTGTTGAGGTTGGCGGCAAGCATCTGGAGCTCGATTCCGGCATCGATATATTCAGAATGCGCCTTGAGCCATGCGGTCTGGGCGGCGAGGGCGGTGTTGGTCTCGATCACGCCTTCCTCGAAGCCGATGGTGGCGGTCCGGAGGTTCTCCTCCGCGCTGGCGAGATTGCTCTGAGCCATCGTGAGTTTCTCGAAGGCCTCGCCTTCCTGCTTACGCAATTGAGTGACTTGCAAATTGATGAGGTTCTTGGCATCCTCAAGCTGTGTCCTGTAGAGCGTGGCCTCGGCTTTCGCCTTGCGGGTCTTGCTCATGGCCTCGAAGCCGTGGAATATAGGGATGTTCACCATCACGCCGGCGTTGAAGAATCCACCCCAATCCTTCTCGAAGCCATTCTTCAGATTCGGGTTGGTCACTGAATATCCGGCCATCAACGCCACCTTCGGCATCATGTCGGCCCTGGCGACCCTTACCTTGCCGTCGTAAATTCTGGAAGCAAGCTCCAGACTCCTTGTCTCAGGCCTGTCGGCGTAAATCCGGTCAAGCTCCTTTCCCGCCCCCATCTGCGGAACAGGAATGTCGGAAAGGGTCTCGTCGGCAAGGACGATGTCCGTGTTAAGGTCAAGGCCTATCTGCTTGCAGAGCAGCATCTTCGCGAGGGTCAAGCCGTTGTCGGACTTTGTCTTGAGCATGTCCGCCTCGTTGGCCTTCACCTTGATCTGAAGGGCGTCCGACTCGGTGGCGACACCTTCCTTGACGGAAAGCTCCACATCATGTTCCATCTTGTGAAGCAGGTCGGCATAGGCGTCGGCGAGCTTCTTCTTGTTCGCGATTGAGACAATCTGCCAATATGCCTGGTCAACATCCACAATCACCTGCTGGTACTGCTGGTCGTACTGCGTCTTTGACAGTTCCTCTGCCAATTTGGCAATGCGGTTGGCAGCCACAATCTTTCCGCCCATGAACACCGGCTGCTGAACAGTCACGGCTCCCGCGAAAATGTTCTGGAGGTCAGGATGGAACGCATCGTCAATCTCCTTTCCCAGAGCATTAATCGTCCCGGACAAGTCAGTCTGGGACAAAGCCCCGAGCACCGTCTGCCACATAGGGCTTTGCATATATTCAGCGGCTGCGGCCGGATTGGACTTGATCGCCGTCATCAGGCTTTGGGTGAATCCCTGAGCCTGCGTGTGGATCAAAGTCCCCATGTTCTGCAACTTCTGGGATGTCGCGTCGCTGACAAGGGCTATGTCATTGGCGTTATAGATGTACGCGCCTGTCGCAGAGATGTTCGGGAGATAGTTGGCGAACGCAATCCGGCGGTCATAGCCGGCCATCTCAATCTTTGTCTCGGCCTGTTTCAGGGTCTTGTTGTTCTCGACAGCCATCTCACGACACTGCTCCAGCGTCAGAGTCTGTTGGGCATTCGTCACCATTGGCACAAGGATCAAAGTGACCAATGTTGAGATTTTGACAATGTTTCTGTACATATTCATAAATTATATTTTTCTTCTTTCATAAGTGATTCCTAAAAAAACTTTTTCATCATCACCAAAGCGATAGGCAACACTACAAATTAATTGCCAAATTATACCATAAGGATGAATGATTGGATTATTTAATTATCAAAAGGTAGAATATTGCGAAATTTTGCAATACCAAGAATATTTCCTATTTTTGCCGTCAGAGGTTAAGAAGCTGTTTTGAAATGGTTCCCGAATTTTATCATGCGGAATTTTCGAGACAGTTTCGGCTTCGGAAGAGGGAGCGTAGCAGTGGCTACGTGACTGATGACGAAGATGAAAATGGCCGGAAAGGCCGTGTAATAAAAGAGAGGAATTAATTCAAAACAGCTTCTAAAAACATTTTATCGACATGCCGGATTCATTACTTAACATAGGACTGAAGCAGATCAGGAAACTCGTCCCAGTCCGGAACGAGGTTCAGCTCGGAGACGATTTCTTCATAATGGACGTAAAGTACAGCGATGACCTGCAATTCCTGAAATATCCCTGCCGCAGCGATGCCTACATCGCTATTTTCTGCAAGGCAGGGGGACTTAACGTGGAAATCAACCTGCGGTCGTACTCAGTGACAAAGGGGACTTTGTTCGTGGGGATACCGGGCAACATAATCAAGATAAACAGATCCACCTTGGAAAACGAAGACAACTACGAGTTCATCGTAGTGGCGATTTCCAAGGAGTATCTTTCGAGCATAAGTTTCGACTTCAAGAAAATATTCGACGACAGGCTGAAACTGCTGACGGAGCCTTGCATCCAACTCGACAGCAGGAACATCGCTTTCTGTACCAAATATCTGGACCTCATGTGGGAGATCCTGTCCTCGGAGGTGCCGAACAAGAGGGAATCAGTCGGATCGTTGATCGCCTCGCTGTTCTACATTCTCGGCGGCCTCATGGAGAAAAGCGCGGCCAGAACCCCGGAACGGTCTGGAGCGGCGGTCAACAGCAGGGTGAAACTGATCTTTGAACATTTCATGGCACTCGTAACCGAGCATCACACATCGGAAAGGAATATGGCATTCTACGCAAGTCATCTTGGCCTGACGCCGAAATACCTGTCAAAACTCATCAAGCAGGTCAGCGGCAGGTCGGCTCCGGACTGGATTGATTCTTTCGTGATTCTGGAAGCCAAGAATATGCTCAAGTACACGGACGACAGCATCAAGGAGATTGTCTTCAAGCTGCACTTCCCGAATCCGTCCGTCTTCTACAAGTTCTTCAAGGCCCACACGGGGATGACTCCGAGCGAGTACAGGAACGGATAGACAGCATATCCCATTCAGAAGCACTTCAGAACGGTTTTTTGCGCTAATCTGTAAGCAAACGTCAGGGCTTTTGTAAACGATTGAAGTAAAAATCGTTTTAAAAATTTAACAAAAAGCTTTGCGGATTCAATAAATCTTGATATATTTGCCTCCGGACAGACAAAAGTTCTTTTTGTTGTCTATTTGTTAAGTTCGTTTTATATACAACAGGCCGTCGCTTTGGGGAAAGCGGCGGCCTATCATTTTGGCGTGCTTCGCACACCAAGATGATAAATCTACCCCCAGTCACTTCGTGACAGCCCCTGGGGGCACGGGGAAAGGTTTCCCCGAAACCCCTTCTGTCGCTTCGCTCCGATGAGTTATTATAATTGAATTTCCGAGTCCGCTTGAAAATGACTTTTTCAAGTGGGCTCTTTTTAACGCGGGGTTTTGGACTTAATCCGTTAAAGCACAGAAGGCAAGCAGAAGGATTGCGGGGTTATGGAGCTGAAGTAAAACAATCAAGGCCAGCGGGAATCGCTGACCTTGAATTGCGGAGAGAACGAGATTCGAACTCGTGATACGGTTACCCGTATGCAGGTTTAGCAAACCTGTGGATTCAGCCACTCTCCCACCTCTCCGGGATGTTCCGGCCGAACGGTTGTCAAACCTTTCGTCACTATTGGACTACAAAGATACAAATTTTTCTCGTTTTCAAAGAATCTTGCGAAAATTCTCAAGAAAAACTCACACAAAACTTGCGCGTAGCTCTCATTTTTCCACGATTGTGAGATTGCCCAGAACCAAAGGGTAGCGGAGAGTCCCTATCGGGATGCCGGCGAACATGTCGCGGCACGCGATGAAGAGCAAACCGTCCGCCGCCACATCGCTCAAGGTCCCGCCATCCTCCAGTGTCAATGCCGTCTTGCCTGAAGTTCTGTCTAACGAGATCGAAGCCTTGGCGGACAGCTCATCCGAGACATAGAAGCTCAAAGCCACCGAATCAAACATGTAAACAAGCACATTCCATGAAGCGGAACCGTAATTCACAGAACCGACATGCTGGCTGTTGGGAATGCTCAAGGATATGTCTTTCTGATTGAAGACAGCTTTGAACGACCAATCGTATTCAGGGACCCTCACCGTCACGGTCGTGTCATTCAGGGCGCTTATCTCAACCTCAGCGCTTGTCGGATTGCCATGCAGATCGGTGCCTGAAGCGACGTAAGAGCCATAAATGTCTTTGATCTCTCCCTGAAAGAACTCTACCGAATCCCGCTGGTCGCCATAGACGACATAAAGGCACCCGGACCGGAGATGTCCGGAATCGTTGCCGTCAATGTGGATGTTGACATTTTCCCCGTCATAACTTCCCGAAATCCAATCGCCCGATGATTCGATCTTGATTTTGGAGTTTGAAACCACAGCGACCGATTTGTCGGCGGCCCCGTCGTCAAGCACGTAGGAAAGCCCGCGCTGCATCTTCGCATAGACCCCGAACTGCTCCGCCGTAACGCGGAGACTCTCTTCGCCCGAAGTCACCCAGATGCTTGAATACCTGTTCTCCAGCCCGCCATATTCCCCGACAGTGACAGTCACGGTGGAGCCTTGGACAGAGACATCGCACCACTGCTGCTCGGCCCTGACCTCGAACTCCCCGTCGCAGGAAACCTCGATGGTCCCGACTCCTCCCTCCGGAGCAAAGGCAATCTGTGACTTCACGATGTCCAGAACCTGTCCGGTCTCACGGGTGTGTTCTTCCTCGGAGCACGAAGACAATGCCGCCACAGCCAAAGCGGCGACCAATAGGGCCTTGCTTGTTATCTTTTTCATAACTATTTCTTTGTCAAATTATTAAGAATAGGGAAATAATACCTGTTGTAAGGATCCCATCCGGCGGCCTTGTACCATCCCACTGAATTGCCGTCAGAGTCAAACTCCCAGAATATGAAAGATTTGGTGCCGGTGAAATCCTCATAGCCGTTCGCTGTCCAGGTGAACACCGGATTCTCCTCGTCCATATTCCAGACCGTCTCCATCCCCGCGTCAGTACTCCTTGAAAGGACACCGTTGTCGGAATTCCATGCACACAGCCACACGCTGTTGCCGGAAGCCGTGGAGCCGACCGCCTGGGAATTCCACTCAAGACGTCCGAGAGTCCTGTTATAGTTCAGGACAATGTTGTAGTAGGAACTCAGCCCGGACATCGTGTAAGTCTGGCCGGCGGCGTCCGGGGTCAGCGTCACATTGGCGACGGCTGAATTGTTCCAGTAGTTGAGGACGTAGTCACCGGCAAAAAAGTCAAACGGAACATAGTCATCCGGAAGCCGTCCCTTGAGGTTCACCTCGGAATCGCCCTGCGGGTCGGAGAGGGCAAACGTGTCGGAGTTGAAATCCAGCCCCGTCAGCGAATGTCCGCCAATCACAAGAGTGTCATACAGTTTGATTCCGGTCAGAGTGGGCACGAAAGGAACTGTCACGGAGCCACCCTCGGACGCGAGGGTGAACTGCCTCATGTTCAGGTCGAAGGACCCGTTGACAGCAGTTGTTCCGATTGTCCCCTCGCAGAATGCCACGAGGAAATCCTCGGCCGCCTGATGGGCCTTGCGGATGTAGGTCTGCGGGTCCTCGGTCAAAGGGTACATCCGGATCCGCTTCCGTGACCGCTTGCCGACCATGTCAATCTCCTCCGGGGAGCAGTTTGTGACAGTGAACTCGAAGTCTCCTCCCCTCGCCTCATATCTGGCCGATGACGGTGTGGCGAAATAATGCATGAAAGCATTGTAGGTGTCGAAAGAGATCACCGGGCCGTTGTCGTCCGTCAGTTTGTACAGACTCTCAACCATTGCCTCCGGCAGGTTCTCGTAGCCTATGGAGGCTTTTCCGGAGTCGAATTTCAGGACGAAGTTGTAGCCGCCGTAATCCTTTGCCGAAGTGGCGGCGAAATATTCCATTCTCCAACCATATTCAGCGCCTTCGAGCGTGGATTTGATGTTAGCCATACTCTCCTGAAGCCTTTCGGAGGCGGATTTGTCAAACACCATGGCCTCATCCTTCTGGCACCCCTGCGAGAAGGCCAGAATAAATGGAATGACGGACAGAACCGTGAATATTCTTGATTTGTTCATAGCGCGCTGATTATTTGATGGTAAGGTCGGAAAGGTCAAGCCTTCCGCTCACGACATCCTCCTGACGGCGGATTATGACGTCACGGAGCTCATCGATGTCGATGTTGAAGTTCTCCTGAAGATAATCTCTCACGATGTCCAGCTTTGCCCTGATGTAGCCGGCGGCGGGTTCCCCGGCTTCTTCAAGCTGTGCCTCCCACCATTCCGGAGACTTCGTGACGTAGTAGGACATCATCTCGGCGAAATCCTCCTGATGGGAATGCTGGGCGTAGTTTGAGATGAAGCCGTTCTTGAGGTATTCCGTCACGTACGGCTCCACGCTCCAGCTGTCGGCCACATAGCCGCTGCCCGTAATCTCCTTGAAATCGGCCGGATAGTCCACGGTCTGGTTGAGGATGTGGGTGAACTCGTGGTGGATCACCTTGATGTAGTAGGTGTTCATCAACTCCGCGTTGCCCAGGCTGTTGCGGATCCAGTTGATTCCGGAAAGCAGGATCTTCTTTCCCCCCTCGGCGGTTCCGAGGATTATGGTCCCGTTGTTCCTGTACTCGAAGTCGCCGATCAGGAAGAACATCTTCGGGAAATACGACCTTGTGAAATCGATGCCGGCGACTTCGTCATAAGAGTCGATGCAAAGGTACTTCACAAGATGGGCGGCGATGACGGAGCAGTCGTAGTCCGCCGGAACCGTGTAGTAGTTAAGGTCCGACTCCTTCATCTCGTAACGGTACTTGAAACTGATGTTGTACGGGGTGAGGAAGTTCACCTTCAGCCAGCGGTCGAGATCCGTCTCCTCCGTCTGGTTTCTCGAAATGACGCTTGTGTCCGACAGTTCCTCCTTGGAACAGGACACGACCGACAATGCCGCGCAAAGTGCGGCCAATGTTTTGATTATGCTGTACTTCATGTTCATCTTATCTTGGATTAGCCTCAAGCCCCGCATCGATTACCTTGCCAGGAATCTGCAAGGCGCGGCGAAGATCGTCAACCTTGAGCGAATCCGTCACCCGCTCCGGTTCTCCGTCCGCTCCGATGACTCTTCTGTCTATCACGATGCCGTACCTCTTGATGTCAAACCATCGGAGTCCCTGTCCGAGGGTCTCGATACGGCGGAAACCAAGGACGCACTGGAGCATGGCCTCCTTGACACTGTTCTCCATGCCTATGTCAAACGACGGGGAAAGCCTCTTCTTGACGGTAGGCGCGTTCCAGACGGAATATTCAACCGAATTATAGAATCTCCTTATCGAGGACGGGTCGAGGGTTGTCTCCGTGTCGACAATGTTCCGCATCCACAGGGTAAGGTCAGCGGCGGCCTCGTCGTACTTCTCCAGCATCGTCCTCGCCTCGGCCCTCACAAGCAGGGTCTCGTCACACCAGAAAGCCGGATAGACCGTCCTGTAGTAGCCGATGCCGGCGACAGCGTCGGTATATTCAAAGAGATAAGGGAGCTTCCAGAAGATGGTCTTGTCCAGGTTCGTGGCCTTATAGACCTTTGGAGGCATATAATAATCCCCTGACTTCCAGACGTTCGCGGCCAGCGCGTCCTCGGTGGTCGCCAGATAGTTGTTGTGCGCGTACTTGGAATATGTGAAAAAAGGGCCGAAAGCCAGACCCATCTTGGAATATGCCGTCAGAAGCAGAAGGTTGCAGTTCAGCGACGCGTCAATGAAATGGGACACGATGGCGTCGTAGGTCTGGGTCAGGGACGCTGTAGCCGCCCAGTCGCGCAGCATTGTCTCCGGAGCGCTTCCGAGGCAGCGGGTGGCATATTCCTCGGCCTTGTCCCACTTCTGGTAGAAGAGGTAGAAGCGTGCGGCGAAGGCATAGGCCGCCTTTTTGTTGAAGTGGTATTTGGGGACAGAGAACACGGCGTCGGACACAAGAGGAAGAGCCTCCTGAATGTCAGCGTCAATGCGCTCATAGTCCTCGGCCACAGTCCCCCTCTCGTGATGGACCACAAGGGTTGTCTCAGGCTCCTCACTGTAAGGAATTCCCCTGTCCTCACCGCTTGTCGCGGGATCATAGGACTTGCAGAACAGGTTCGCCAGCACGAAATGATTGTAAGCCCTGCACAACAGAGCTTCAGCCTTGGAAGCCTTCAGCGCCGAGGTGGAAGCCCCGCCGAGGTTCTCTATCGCCTGCAACGCCTGGTTCGCCGCGGCGATAGCATAATAAGAAGCGTTCCAGACATTCAAGGGAGACTCGTTGTCGGTCTCGGTGATCTCGTCCCACGCATAGACCTGGTCTATGAACCTGTCCGTGTAAGGATTGCCGGTGCCCATGTCATCAACGTTGTCCGACATGAACTCGGTCAGCAGCATGAAGTCGTTGCGCGGATAGGCGGAGACAAGAAGACTCTGGATCTTGGATTCCGTGTCAATCTCCGTCCTGTTGTCGGGCAGCCGGTCAAGGAATCCATCACAACCCGCCAAAGCGGCCAAGCCCAAGGACAGCAGGGCGGATGTCAATATGTTGTTCTTTTTCATTTCTTTCCGGTAATATGATTAAAATCCCAATTTCAAAGTCATCGTGAACTGCTTAGGCACAGGCACGGCCACGCCGCCCGTGTTGAAGAACTCAGGGTCCTGGCCGTTGAGCTTGCTGTCGGCGTAGATCAGGAACAGGTTGGTGCCCTGAAGCTTCAGGGAAGCGTTGCTTATCCGGAGAGGCTCGATCCACCTTTTCGGGAAATCATAGCTGACGGAGACCTCCTTCATGCGAACGAAGTCACCGCTCGCGATGCGCGCCGTGGAGTAATTGTACGCATTGTAGGCAATGCTGAGGTTCGTGTTGTTCTTGTTCTGAAGCTTGCTGGCAATGACCGGAACGTCGGTATAGTTCTCGTCCCCCGCCTGGATCCACCTGTTCTTGAACTCTTTCGGCATTGAGTTCAAGTCATCGTAAGTGTTGCTGAAGACAGGGTCCAGACGGATGACATTCCCGAGGGAATAGGTGATGAAGACATTCAGCCTCCAGCCCTTCCAGGTGAACACATTGCCCAGGGAACCGACATCTGTCGGGTCGGCGCTCCCGGAATATTCAAGGAAATCCAGCCTGTCAGGGTCGCTCTCCTGAAAGTAAACACCGGTCACTGAGACGTTGCCGTCCTGGTCAAGGAAGGTAGGAAGGCCCTCCTCGTTGAGCCCCTTGAACGGAATCGAGAATATTCCCCTGACAGGATAGCCCTCCTTGGCGAAACCGTTGCCTGTGATGAGGTCGATGGTTCTGGTGGTGGTCTTGAGGTCGGTCACCTCATTGTGGGAATGCGAGTAGATGAAGTTCGTGCTCCAGGAGAAATCCTTGCCCTTTATGTTGGTCGTGGAAAGGCTGAGCTCGAATCCGCCGGACTTCATCGCTGCGATGTTGCCGAACTTCGAGACCTCTCCGCCCACGCCGTCAGTGTTGATGACCCCGATGAGGTCGTAGTTGTACCTCTTGTACCAGTCAGCCGTCAGGTTTATCCTGTTGTCCAGGAATCCTGTCTCAAGGCCTATGTTCAACTCTTTCTTCTTCTCGTAAGTCAGGTCGTTGTTGGCGAGCGCGGAGATGTAAAGCTCGGACTCCCGCACGGTCGTGAAAGGCCTCCACGGGTTGTCACTTGAGATGACCACAACCGAATTGGTCACGCCAGAAGGGCCGCGGTCAGCGGTCAATGAATATGAAGCCTTAAGGCTCAGGTGGGACAGCGTCGGGTAGAGTCCCTGCATGAATTTTTCCTCGTGCGCGTTCCAGGCCGCCGACAGGTTCCAGGTCGGAAGCCATCTGGCCGAACGGGACTTTCCCAATTTGTTCGTGCCCTCATAGCGGGCCGTGCCGTTGACGGTGTACCTTCCCTGATAGGAATATGTTCCGTTGGCGAAAAACGCCGCGCTGCGCTCGTGGGCGTTGCCAAGGGTGTAATAATCCGTGTTCTGTTCGGAGCCTTTCTTGAACACCTGGTAGGCATAGTTAGGAATCTCGCCCATCGTGTACTGCATCCCCCATCCCCGGAACCACGTGTTGTGCCGGTCGATCGAATTGATCTCCGTACCTCCGTACAGATTAAGGATATGGTCTTCGGCAAACACGTCATTATAGCTTGCCGTGGCCCTGAAGTCGTAGCCAAGCATGGAATAGTCCGTGCGCTCGTAGATACCTCCGTTCGGAAGCACCGACACCGGGAGGGCGTACGGATCGTCGGGGTCGGTGTAAAGGAAGCTGTTCGTGCTCCTTATTGTGGAGGTGCCCATCGCCCTGTAGGCCTGGGCCTGGTTGGACTCGTCAAGGATGTAGTGTTCCTGTGACGAGGCGGAATACTTGGCGGCTCCGAGCACGCTCAGCTCCACCTGGCTGACAGGCTTGTACTTCACCTCCGACTGGAACCTCAGGTCCACGACATTGAGATCCATGTAGTTGTTCTCAAGCTCATCGAAAATGTTGAACGGAGCGTAGTTCCTCGTGTACGAGACATCCGGGTCAAGGCATCTGGACGTGTTCAGGGCGTAGGAATACGGGTTGATGTCAAAGCCTCTGGTCACTTCCCCGGTCACGGCGTCAATGCCGCTCGAAAGAGTTCCGGGAGCCCGCTGCTTACGGTACGACGCGTTGCTGATGAGACCGAGCGTCACCTTGTCAAACAGTTTGACGGAGCCGTTGACGTTGGCGGTGTACCTGTTGACGGAACTCTGCTGCGTCCAGCCCGGATCAAGCATGGCGGAAAGCGAGGCGTAGAAAGTGCCTTTGTCCGTGCCTCCGGAGAGGCTTACGGAGTGGTTGCGCTGGACCGCATAGGTGAAAAGCCTGTCAAACCAGTCCGTGTTCCTGTACTCGGCGTCCTGAAGGTACTTCCCCATCGCCTCGGGAGTGTTGTCCAGCGCGAACAGCCCGGAGGTCGGGTCATACTGTCCGATCAGCTGGTACATCTTTCCGTAAACTCCGCTGTCGGCGGCGTTGGCGGTCTCCGCATAATTAAGGTAGCCCTTCTGCTCAAGCTCCTGGTATATTCCCATCTGCTCCTGAGAATTGAGGATGTTGAACGTGGAGTATTGAGGCTTGAGGCGGACAGTATATTCACCGGTGTAGGCGACGCGCGTCTGGCCGGCCTTTCCCTTCTTTGTGGTGATGACAATCACTCCGGCCATCGCCCTGGCGCCGTAGATTGATGTCGCGGAGCCGTCCTTGAGAATGTCGAAGCTTTCGATGTCATCCGAATTGAGTCCGGCGATGGCGGAGCTGATCAATGTCGCAGCGTCTCCGGAAGAGAGCTGGTCGGCGCTGACATCGACCACATCCTCCATAATCACCCCGTCAACGACCCACAGCGGCTTGGAGCTGCCGTATATCGATGTGGCTCCGCGAACCCTGATCTTAGGGGCGGTTCCGAACGTCCCGGAGACATTCTGGACCGAGACACCGGCCACCCTGCCTTCAAGGGAACGGCTGATGTCCGCCATTCCGTCCATCTTGGCGTCCTTGGCGTCCACCTTCGAGGCGGAACCCGTGAACAAACGCCGGTCCATTTTCTGCATTCCCGTCACCACGACCCCCTCAAGAACCTGGGAATCACTTTCGAGAACTATCTTCATGTTCTCGGAAATCGGAACCGTCCTGTCCTTTGTGCCAAGATTGGTGACTTTCACGTTCTTCGCGGACAAAGGAACATTCTCGATTGAGAAATTCCCGTCCAGATCAGTGATCGCGAACAAAGTGGAATGGCCGTCAACGACAACCGCCGCTCCGATTATCGGCAATCCATCCTCAGCCGACACGACGTTTCCACTGATTTTCCTTACCTGTGACTGTGCGTCAAGACACAAGCCGCAGGTAAGGAAAAAGAAGAAAACTGAAAGCAATACTTTCCTCATCTTTTCAATTATTATTTGATAAAACATTTAATCGAATAGAATATTCACAATGAAAAATTATGCATAAATATTCATTGTATCGTTCAAGTGAGAACTCTTGACCCCCTATCCTCAACGACCAAAATGATACGGTCGGCAATATTAGCAACATTTTTCCATAAATAAAAATATTTTTACCGCTGCGAAAAATTTTTCTTTTCTTTTGAATATTTATTATTTTTTGTTTAACTTGCGCACCGCTTTGGGAATACGCGCGTCACGGATTCGGCATCAAACGAACTTATAAATAAAGTGTTATGGACAAAAAGAACAGATTGATCGCATTCGTCGGCATCGCAGCGATGCTGGCGGGCTGCGCCAAGGAAGCCCCGGCCCCTGCCGCTGATGCGGCCGTCACCGAGGATGATTCAGAGGGAACTGTCATCAGCGGTCCCGTCTCGGTCACTGCCGGTCTCCCCGGCAAGGACACAAGGACAACCTATTCCTACGACGAAGGAAGCAACGTCATGAAAGTGGCTTGGGAGAAGGGAGACAAAATCTTCTCCTATTACAGCTACACCGAGCAGGAATACACCCAGGACGGCGAGATGACCCAGGACGGGAAGTTCGCCTCATTCACGAAGACATCCGGAACACTCAAGGCCGGCAAGACGTACGTGTTCTCCTATCCTAAAGTGATGGGGACGAGTTCGAGCAACGGGTCATTCGTGCTTCGCGGGCAGACCGGTGCGATCGAGGAAATGAAGAACCACGACATCCTCACCGCCAAGGTGACCGTGGCGAGCGACGGGAACATCCCTGAGATTTCATTCTCCAGAAGGGTGGCGTGGATGAAGATTTCCGGTCTGGACTTCGGGAAAGGCGTGAACACGAACATCACCAAGGTTTACCTCAACGGCAAGGTCTTCAATGATTTCCTGTACATCAACAGCAGCAGTTTCGCCGAGACGATAAAGTGCAAGACCGTGACCTGCGCGACCCCCGCCTCTCCGGTGGAGGTCAAGGACGGAAAACAGACCAAGGACCTCTATGTGGCGTTCTTCCCGTCCGCGGACGCTGCAAAGGGGGATGAATGCACCCTGACCGTGACGACCGGCGACAACGTGACCTACCAGGTCGCCTGGGAGACCTCGTCGGCCTACACAGCCGGAATGATGTACGCGCTCACGGGGAGCATCGAGAAGGTGGTGACCTACAACATCGAGTTCAAGGATCCTGTCGTCAAGAAACTCCTCACAAGCGTCGTCTCGCCTGTGGACATCAACGGAGACGGCGAGATCTCGAATGTGGAGGCCGGCCTTCAGACAAGTCTGGCCTGGCTGTTCGAGGGTACAGGCATCACATCATTCGACGAGTTCGCCTATTTCACGGGAATCACGAGATTCGACGGTGACAACTCCGGCGACAACGGTGGCTTCAAAAACTGCACGAGCCTGACAAGCATCAAGCTGCCGGCCTCCATCGTCGAAATAGGTCCCGATGCGTTCAACGGCTGCGAAAGCCTGAAAAGCATCGAGATTCCTTCATCCGTGAAGACAATCAAAGCCGGAGCGTTCAAGAACTGCAAAAGCCTCGAGTCGGTCAGCCTTCCTGACGGAGTCACCTATATGGGCGAAGGTTCGGCGTTCAACGGCTGCAGCTCGCTCAAGACCGTGCACTGGCCGAAATCCTGCAAATCGATAAACACAAGCTCTTTCCAGAACTGCACGTCTCTGGAGACAGTCGAGGTGCCTGAAGACCTTCAGACAATCGGGCAGCTCGCGTTCAGCGGATGCCAATCCTTGAGGTCACTGACAATCCCGGCAAGTGTGACCCAGATCGGAATAAGGGCTTTCAACGACTGCTGCAATCTCACAGGGCTGACATTCGGCGGAAGCAACTATGCGGTTGACGCCTCCAAAAATCTGGTTCTTGAGGGGACTAAAGTGATAAGCTGCCTCGGCACAACCTCTTCCGTCACCATTCCTGAAAGCGTCACCTCGCTTGGCAACTACTCCTGCTCCGGACTTTCAAAAGTCACGGAAATAACGGTTTCCGGCAACCCTACCTTCGGGACCTACGTGTTCGCGAACAACGCCGCCCTGAAGAAAGTCACTATAGGAAACGGCTGCACATCAACCGGAAACTACACATTCTCGGGCTGCACATCGCTTGCGGAGGTGAATCTTCCTGACGGAATCACAACCTTGGGGCAAAATCTCTTCGCCGGTTGCGAATCGCTCAAGAACATAACCCTCCCAGCATCAATCACGACTTTGAGTAAAGGTGTCTTCAACGGCTGCACCTCACTTGAGAGCGTGTCGTTCCCTGCCGGCATGACCAAGATTCCTGACGAAATCCTGAAAGGCTGCGCAGGCCTGAAGAACGTGGTGCTTGCAGAAGGCATCACGGAAATCGGGAACAACGCCTTCAACGGCTGTACCGGGATAACCACGTTCAACCTCCCATCGACGCTCACCAAAATCGGAACATCCGCGTTCAATGGCTGTACCGGGCTTACCGGCATCACTCTTCCGGAAGGCGTGACATCGCTCGGCACCAGTGTGTTCAGCGGATGCACGGGGTTGACCGAACTGACGATTCCGGAAAGTGTCACTTCCCTGCCTGCGAACCTGGTCGCCTGGTGCTCGAATCTCGTGACCATCAACCTCCCTTCCAAGATCACGACAATTCCGTCCGGAGCTTTCCAGGGTACCGCACTCAAGACATTCAAGCTGCCTCAGACGCTCACGTCTATTCCGAACTACCTGTTCAACGGGTGCGAAAAACTCGAATCCATCGAGATTCCGGAGACAGTCAAAAGCATCGGATCCGGCGCTTTCGCGGGATGCACCTTGCTCAAGACAGTGAAGATTCCGGATCTGTGCACGTCAATCGGAGCCGGAGCATTCTCGGATTCCGGAATCGAGACAATAGATGTCAACAATGTGAACACTTTCTCCTCAACGCCTTTCAAAAACTGCAAAAGTCTGAAAAGCATCGGACTGGGCAAACTGAAGAAGATCAACACCTACGAATTCTCCGGCTGCTCGGCCCTGACCACAGTCACTATCCCGGCGACCGTGACGAAAATCCAGAACTGGGCGTTCACGGAATGCACGAACCTGAAGGAAGTCATCCTTGAAAGCGCCACTCCTTGTACCATTTACAATAACTCATTCGCCACCAGCGCCCTCGCGGTGTCCCCCGTCACCTATGTGGACGTGATTTATGTTCCGGACAGCGCCGTGGCGACATATAAGGCGGCGAGCAACTGGTCCACCTACTACTCAAGCTACATTTTCGCAATCTCAACAAAATAAAAGGCATAATCATGTTCAAACATATTCAAAAGATATTCAGGGCGACAGCGCTGCTGACCCTCGTGGTTCTTGCGGCCACCGCCTGCGACAAGACAGTCTATGTGACAGGTGTAAGGCTCGACCGTTCCTCCCTCACCCTGCAGCTGAACAACGGCACGAAGTCGGAGAGGCTCACCGCCACCGTGGAGCCGGAAGACGCCGAGAACCAGTCCGTCACGTGGAAAAGTTCCGCCACCGAGGTGGCCGAGGTGAATGAAGGGGTCGTGACCGCCGTTTCCGTCGGCACGGCGACAATCACCGTGACCACTCTGGACGGCAGCTACTCCGCATCCTGCGAAGTCACCGTGGAAAAAGGCACAATCTATGTCTCGGGAATAACGCTGGACCAGTCCGAAATCAGCCTCACTCCGGGTGAAAGTTCTCAGTTGACCGCCACCGTAACCCCTCCGGACGCCACGGATGCGAGTGTCGTCTGGAGCTCGGGCGACGAGAATGTGGCCACGGTTGACAACACCGGGAAAGTGACCGCTGTCGGCAAAGGAGAGACCATCATAACCGCGACCACGACAGACCAAGGGCTGACCGCGACCTGCAAGGTGACAGTCACGGTTCCGGTCACGGGAATCTCCTGTGACCAGGAAAGCATCACCCTGCTCGACGGGGCCACGGCAAAGCTCAATTTCACCGTCCTGCCGGAGAATGCCTCCAACACCAACATAACGCTGTCTTCCAGCGACCCGTCCGTGGCAACCGTTGACAAGGACGGCACGGTCAAGGGTCTGAAGGCCGGAACAGCGGTCATCACCGCCACAACGGAGGACGGGGAATATTCCGTCAGCGTCAACGTGACGGTCTTCTTCTCCTCCAACCTTGTGGTTTACAACACATCCAACAGTTCCATCCTTTCAGGGAACGAAATCATCATCGGTCTGAAGAGTGTCATAAAGCTGACTGTCATCGACGTCACGGATCCGGACTTCAAGGCCACGGCGGACATGATCAAGGTCAATGAGGGCAACGAGGCCGCCTCATTCGCATCGTCCGACCAGGACGGGACGGGAGTCGTGACAATCACGGCGGCCTCCGCAGGTTCGGCGGACCTGACAATCACCTTCGAGAGTCCACGCGGAAAATTCCAGAAGACCATCAAGGTGACGGTCACGAACCATGCGGGCGGAGTTCCGGACATTCCGGTCAACCCTGCATAGTAGGCTGCCTTGCATCCTAAAAGAGGGCGACTGAGAATTCTCGGCCGCCCTCTTTCTTTTATGATGGCTACATGAGTTTCCGGGTCAAGGCCACGAAATCCTCCACACTCAGACGTTCCGGGCGGAGGTCAAAGATGGGGTCGGATGCCAATGACGGAATATTAGCGGTTTTAGATTCTTGTGACAGAGTTGTCACTTCGGCAAGCTCAGTGACCGAAATGGCAGGCTCAGTGACCGGGATGGCAGGATCCTGTGGCAGAGTTGTCACTTCGACAGGCTCAGGGACCGGAACGACAGGCTCAGTGACCGGAACGGCGGGGTCAGTGACCGGAACAGACGGGACACTGAGCTTGCCGAAGTGTCCTATCAACGGCTTGAGCGAGTTGCGGAGCGTCTTGCGGCGCTGGCCGAAAGCGGTCTTTACAACCGTGCGGAAAAGCTTCTCGTCGCAGCCGAGATCCGTGCGGGAATTGCGCGTGAGGCGGATCACGGCAGACTGGACCTTAGGCGGCGGATTGAACGCTCCCGATCCCACAGTGAAAAGATATTCAATGTCATACCACGCCTGAAGGAAGACCGACAGAATTCCGTAGGTCTTGGTGCCCGGCTTCTCGGCGATGCGCTCCGCGACCTCCTTCTGAATCATGCAGACCACCTCAGGGATGCGGTCGCGATGCTCAAGAATCTTGAAGAATATCTGCGAGGAGATGTTGTAAGGGAAATTCCCGATCACTGAATATTCTCCCTCGAATATTCCGTCAAGGTCCATCTTCAGGAAGTCCCCCTCAATCAGATTGTCTCCCAACTCAGGATAATGTTTCTTCAAATAGACAACCGACTCGTTATCGAGCTCGATGACCTTCAGCGCCAATTCCGGGCGGGGCAGCAGGTACTGGGTAAGAACCCCCATCCCCGGGCCGACCTCCAACGCCTGACGCCCCCGGAGAGCCCCGACAATGTTCTTCGCAATGCTCTGGTCAGTCAAAAAGTGCTGCCCGAGCGCCTTTTTCGCACGTACTTCCATAGAGACAAACTTTAGCTAAGTGATTCCTAAAAAAAACTTTTCATCATCACTTAGAAGCTGTTTTGATTTGTTTGTTAGAAGATTTGAGTGTGAAAAACTTCAGGTTCGACCGCTTCTTCCAAGGAGGATAGCGGTGCTATCTGACTGAAGAATCGGGAAGAAAATGAAGTTTTTTTCACCTCAAAGAACATTTCAAACAAATCAAAAACAGCTTCTTAACTTGAAGTAAAGGTAGGAAAAAATCTTCGAACAGGCAAAACATCAGGTTTTCTCATT
>CAVERO010000043.1:0-17597 GCA_963617915.1 Candidatus Methanomethylophilaceae archaeon
CCACAACGCGCACGTCTTTCTCACCCTCCCGAAAGCGGAAACCCTCCAGACCGCCACGGCTGCATCCTCCACGAGAACGACCTTCCAGCACCGCCAATTCCTCGAAGCCCTCCCGTCCGAGTTCGACCGCCAGACCTACACCGAACTCGCCACCACTCTTGGCATCAACCCTCGCACCGCCGACCGCATCATCCGCCGCAGGTGCGACTCCGGCCAGATAGCGAACGTCTCGCATGGAAAGTATCGGAAGAAATAGAATAAAAACGTACCTTTGCACAAGACAATGACACTTGTGGGTATGGCACTTGACAAAATATTGAACGTAGAATGCTCGACATACGATTTCAAGGAATCTGTAGAGAAGAAGAAAACAAAGAGTTGGCTGAAAGGCATATCCGCTTTTGCTAACACTAAGGGCGGCAGTCTGTTTTTCGGCATAGATGATTTGGGACATATCGTAGGTTTGGAATACGCTCAAGCCGATGCAGAGTTCATAAGTCAAGAGATTAAAGCTCATCTTGATCCAATCCCGGATTTTGAACTTATACCTCATAAATCCGAAGATAAGGTGGTTCTTGAGGTTAAAGTGTCGGAAGGCCGGCAAACGCCGTATTACTACTATCTGGATGGGAACCGTTCTGCTTTCATTCGAATAGGAAACGAAAGTGTGCAAGCCGCCCAACATCAGCTACTTTCTTTAGTTCTAAAAGGAACAAATTCAACGTTTGACGCACAGAAAACATCGGCAAGACGAGCCGATAACTCTTTTTCAATTTTGGCAAATACATTTTCCAGCAGAGTCGGACAACCTTTTGACGAGAAAATGCTTGAGTCTATGGGACTTGTCACATCAGATGGGGTTCTGACACAGGCAGGAATCCTGTTCTCTGATAATTGCAATGCTTACAACTCAAAACTTGTCGGGACACGCTGGGCCGGGTTGACCAAGACAGACGCAATCAATGACCACGAATATCAAGGAAATCTGTTGCTACTGCTACGCGCTGGTGTGGATTTCGTGAACTCGAACACCAACAGTGGGTGGATGAAACTTCCGGACGGACGTAAGAATCTCCCAGACTATGCCGAAAGAGCCGTATTGGAAGCAATTGTCAATCATCTGATTCACCGCGACTACACCATTGTTGGAGGTGAAGTTCATATTGACATATTCGATGACCGCATAGAGTTCAATAGCCCAGGCGGTATGTTTGATGGCACGTTGATCCAGAACAGAGATATTTCTAAAGTACCTTCGGTACGAAGGAATCCTATACTGGCTGATGTATTCACCCACTTGGGATATATGGAAAAACGAGGTTCCGGCCTACGGAAAATTTGCGACCTTTCCGCTCAACTTGATGGTTATAATGCAGAATTGTGTCCCGAATTTATGTCAGAGGCCAATGTGTTCTATACCACCATCAAGAATGTGAACTACCCCTCTAAAGAAGAAATTAGGGGAGTTAACAAGGGGAGTTCGAATACTAATCGGGGGAGTTTGGAACATAATCATACTTCCTTGGTGGATATTTATGGCGCAAAGAGAAGAGTATCAAAAGAGGAATTATGGGCAAAAATTCAATCGTTCTGTGACACGTGGCATACACCTGAGGATATTGTTGTATTTACAGGTAAAACTTCAAAATACATAAAAGAGACCATACTGCCTCAAATGGTCAAGTTGGGAATTATTGAACGGCTATATCCTGACACACCCAATCACCCGAAACAGAAATATCGGTCGAGACGATAATGGAAAACGGTGAAATACGCAATAATGACAATACTGACAGAATACGCAAAATACGCACTCTGTCAGTTTTCCGGCACGTTACGACCACCCACATTCAGAAGAAAATTATTTCACCACGGGTATAGCCATAGTTCGACGTGACATTCAAAAGCACTTCCTCCCTGGTGGCATATTCATAGCAATACCTTGTCTCAATGAATAGGTCCGTATCACAGATACGGTAGAAATTGGAGTCCTCTCTGGTGACTTTCACCGTATATCGTCCCTCATCAATCTTCGTCGGGAGATAGAGTGCCTTGATCTCATGTAGGCTACCATAGGTATCCATTGCTTTGGCACCGCTATCGACATCCACCAATTCATAGAATCGCACGATATCGTATTTATCTGAATCCCTGTCTGACGACACGGCTGCCGAAGTGAAAGCCGGGATAAGCAGCAGGAGCACAATGACGTTCAGAAATGATTTCATAAAAGTATTTTATTGGTTATCATAAGGTTGCCTTTGTTTTGCTCAGGCATTGATACATTATGGATTACGATTTCTATATGCAGTTCATCCATCAAAACATCTCCCCTTCGCTGCTCCCGGAAGTCTGGAAATTCCCATTCACCTGCTGCGTGAGAGTATAGGACAGAATATCATTGTCCATATAAGTTGCACTGCCGTCCTTCGAATAAGACTCATTCTTCACGAAGCCGCCCTTGATGCCGTGCAGCATCTCCTTGCCGGAATACCAGCCATTTCCTAAATAAAAGAAAGTCTGGTAATTATGCCCATTACGAAGATATATCGTTGAGGAGCGACCGGACTTGATGTAAACGTGGCCGGCGACATTGCCGTTCTGGTTGTTGTACCTGACAATCACCACGACATCCGAACCGCTCGGAGCGGAAACCTGAATCTCGGAATGTGGCGTATAATCATCAAGAAACAAGTTGTTGCCATACCAGCGTGAATATGGCTGCGCACCATTCTGAAGGCTGACATTGCCATAGGTGTTCTCGAGCTGGCGCTGACGCTCCATCTCTTTCTGAATCCGCTGATTCTCCTTGGCAACTTCAATTCTATCCCTCGCATCCGGCACCAACGCACTCGACGGGTAATTCCGGATGAATTCCTCATACCCTCTGATGTCATCTCTGCTGATGTTATTGAACTCCCTCTGATGATCGGAGTCACAACCCACCAGAAGTCCAAGAGATAAGAACAATGCGCAAAATGCCATAATATCAATGCCCCACTCAAGGAATCTCCGCCAAAAATATACATAGCAGTATTCAGCAAGGTGCATCGGTCGAAAAATGGTCTTCTTCATATAATTTCTTACTTTGTCAATTCAATACCAAGTGGTTATATACCCCATTTGCTCCAATTTATCCTCGATTCAACGTTATCTTGGATAATTTTATCGAGAGCAAAGAAAAGGTCTAATCCACATTTCGCCTCAAGTTCGTCAACTGTCATTGAAGATGCTTTAAGCGATTGTTTATCAGAAGAATTGAACATTACAATACCTAGAGCAGAATACTCTCCTCCGTCCTTTATCAAAAAGGCTTTGAAGAATGCATCAGGAACAGTGACTCGATGCTCTCCAATGGTTCCATATTTATTGTCCGTGACTATCGGGCCACATATCACATATACGGAGCCATATTGCAGGGCTATGCGTCTGGCCATATTCTCTGTGGTCAACCACGCTCCGGCATTGAATATATGGTTTTGCGGGCAAATATTTGAAAAGTAGAAACTCTCAGAGTATGCTTTTGCAGACCATTTTAAATCTGCCTTAGGAATCATATGCCCTTTATCCCATCCTGAACCCGAATAATCTTCTCTCCAAGCCTGATTCCCTTTTATATCAGGATCCCATTGGAAAGATTCTTTACCTTTTGTGGTTCCATTCAGCTCATCCCTGGTCAGCTCATATGCTACCCAGTTGGGGATTAGCCAGTTATGATTGTAAGAAGCGGTATAACCTAAATGCTCCACAACATCATCTTTGTCCGAAATAGCAGGCAATTCCAGGCGTTGCGCCTTTTCTACCACTGCCTTTTTCGATGGAAGAGATGGTTTATGCTTTCGCTCTACGGGTGCTTTCTCCACAGACCCGGCTTTTGGGATTGAACCATAAGCACATCCGCTGAGGAGAAATAGCGACAGTAAAAATATGACACCTTTGTTAACGGTCATAGACGGTTCTTAACAACGTTAATGTTAACAGCAAAATTAAGATTTGCTCCAGAGTTGTCATAGCCTCCGCTTGTAATGCCGATTGCCTCTCCATATTCGTTGATAAGGGCACCTCCACTGCTCCCATGATCAATCGGAACACTAATTTGTATCATGCTGCCGTTTTCGCGGAATTGGGAGATTTCACCTGATGAGAAGGTGTTTTCCAACCCTCTTGGGCTACCGATAGCATAGACTTTTTCTCCGACCTGCGGGTTGTGAGAAGAAACGGGGATATAGTTAAATCTAGCCCCCGATGCAGCTTTCACAGTGAAAACCATCACGTCATTCGTTTTGTCCTTGAAAATGACCTTATCGATTTTATATTGTTGGTCGTTTGACATCTTGATGATCTCTAATCCCATCCCCGTCCCTTCAAAAACATGATAGTTGCTTACAGCCAACCCGTTGGGAGAAACAAAAAAACCAGAACCTTGGAAAGCCTGCATTCCTGTTGACGTGAATACCATAAAGACCGCCGTATTGCACTTTCTGAATATCTCCTGACCAGATAATTTACCGGAAGCACTAGAACCGACTTCGGCTTTTGCTTTTGTACTTGACTGTGCTCCGACTTGGCCTGGCAGTGGCGGTCTATTCTGCACGTTCCTATTGCTTCTCTGTTTTCCAGGAAGCGGTGGTCTGTTACTTGGCGTGTTATATGAAGTGCCATTCTCACCATATTGGTTCACGGGTGCAGGTGGACGTCCGGAACAACCGTAGATAAGCACAACGCTTAGGAATATGATATAGAAATTTTTCATTTCTTCTTAGGTTCTTCTGTTGATGCAACACTCTCCGTCTTCACATAGCCGGGTTTAGGCAGAATATGGATTAAAAACCTTTGGTTTAAATATTCCTTGGAAGGGTCCTCTCTCATTAATCCGGTCCCACTTTGAATACCGTCACCGCTACCTCCAATCAGCACCTCACAGTTTAGCGCGTCAAATTTAATATTTTTATCTTCCCAGTACTTTTTGAGGCTATAAGCACGCCGATAACTCAATTCATAATTGTGATCTGTTCCTCCGGTGCGTGAGGCTTGTCCTTCAATGATGAGGATGTATTGAACTCCTGGATACTTCTTGGTGGTTTCATCAACAAATGCCTTCAAGGACCTCCCGGCCTTCTCCAATTCGTCTCTGGTTTCTTTGGACAAGCCGTTAATGTTATATTGATCGACACCGAAATTCACAGGTATGACCAGTTTACTTTTTTTATAAAGATCTATGTATTCAAAGTAAGTGGAATCCAAATCTTGGATTACATCATTGATCCTCTGTAATTGCTGTTTCTGATCCTCACTCTGAAAATACTTATCCCGCCACTTTTGCCTTTCCTCGCTCAACAAAATAGAGGAGGCGACAAAAAGTGTGAGCATAATGAAGAACATACTGGTCATTAAATCAGCATAACTTGCCCAAAATAATGATTTTTTCGGCTTCGACATCTGTTAGTTGATCTTGTTGTCAGTCAGTATTGTGCTTTGTGTTTCCACTAAGCTATTCACCACTGTAGAAGTCCGAAGAGAATCTGGCACGTCTTCAGTTGGCTGAATATTCAGGGGCGAAACCGGAGAGACCTCGATAGCAGAGCTCTTATTAGAAGAGGTACTCAAAATAAGTGATGCTGTGCTAATACCAACGCTCAACAGCATAAGTCCTGCAATAGCGCCAATAGCTATCTTATAAAAGGTAGGAATCGCCAACTTGGACTGAACAAAGGCAGCTGTCCCGGAGGATCCTCCGCCATCACGGTTGCTACAGCTCATGATGTTGATTAGCTCATCAAGTTTACCTGTTTGTTCTCGCGATGCAGATAACAGACTATTCATAGCTGTCTTCGTTTCAGCAAAATCACGGATGCGGTCAACTATTTGGGTGATCTCTTCTGATTTTGCGGAGAGATTATCTTTTTGGCCTCTCATGTATTCGACAAAGGCTTCACGTTCTGCACATAGTGCCTGAGCGAATTCTTCTCTCTGAGTGTCAAGTGCGGTCTTGAACTCTTGCTGCTGGGCAGTCAGTGTTTGAGATACCTTTTCAAACTCCGCCGCCGAGTTATTGCGCAATTCGGCGACCCCGGATTTTGTGCTGTCAGAAAGGGCATTAAATGTGTCTTTTAGCGTATTATCGACATTAGCGACTACTTCGTTTATATACTTCTCTCTTGCAGTAACCTGATTGATTTCCTGCTCAAAGAAGGTTCCCATTTTTTCAATAGCCGCCGTTCTGTTCAGGTGCTCATTAATATTAGTATTCAGAGAGTTAACCGCATTAAGGTAATCAGACACGCTATGTATATACTGATTGAAGCGAGACAACTCTCCGGTGCAGTCTTTGAGTTCGCGAAGGACCGTGACATTGGCTTGTGCGACACGCCGGATATCAATATCCTGGAGTAAATTAATCAGTTCAATCTGTTCGGAAGAAGTTTCCTTGATTTGTCCGAGGGCTTTATTTAGCCCTGTAATATTGCTCTGGAAAGTTGTATTGAACTTTGTGAGATTTTGCTGAAGGAGGTATAAGGCGTTAACTGTATTGCCCGAAAGAGTAGGAAGCAACTCTGTTTGGAGCCAGGAATAAAACTTATTCTTGGCAGATTCCACCTTTGAGAATGCATCCTTAGACTTCCATGAGATTCTGGTCGTGCAGTAAACTCCGATAAGACTGGCGCTCATGGCAATTGCCACACAAGTCATCAACTCAGTGACACTCTTGGTGATACACTCTCCTGAAAAACCATTTGTCGCTGCAATATAAATTACACTAACTATTATACCCACCATTGTTCCCATAAGACCGAGGTAGAGAGGTATGGGTTGTTGGGTAGTGATTCCTTCCTCGTCCGCATCACAATACCGTTCCACAACATCTTTCATGATGTGGAAATCGCTAGCTGCACCTTTGTTCTTTTGAAGATACATATTAATCGAGTGTTCAACCTCCAACAAGGTCGGGCTCGCTGCATCTATATGTACCTGAGACACAACAACTCCTTTTTCGGATTCCGACTCTTCATCGGAAAGACATGACAAATCATCATCTGGATTCTCTATTTCATCCTTTTCCTCTCTGATAGTTACCTCCTTAAGAGAGTATGACGAAATAGATTTCGGAAAAATATTTCGATATCGTTTTATCTTTTTTACCGTATCACCATAGCTGTAAAGTTGGAAGCAAATGATGATGAGGATTATGAGAATGACTATAGCGTAATGCATATCAACTAAGTTCTACAATTATTGGTTCGGTTACATTCCATGAATCAGAAGACACTTTCTCTGCTTTACCTGCCTTGATGTTTATTTTTGACAGATCCTCAGGATTGTTGCGCTTCCTGTCAACGATGCAAACGGGCTCCAGCAAATCATTGCTGGATTTCAGAACACGCCGTTTTACCTCTTCTCTATCTACACAGATTGTAATCTCCGCGATAGAGGCTTCTTGCGAATTCAGCATTAATTTATAAATAGACTTCCCTTGGGTATATGAGGAGGTGACACCCACCAAGGTGGTACTGGAAGAATCTTTAGCATAGAGTTCAATTCTAGGAAGTGGCTTCGGCTCTGGTTCTTGCCTTTCGCCGGTTGCCTGACAAGAAGCAGTCGCATCCGGGGGGATTCTTTTCTGCTCGGAAATCAAGCCAACCAGATTATGAAGTGTCCGGGGATTTCTCAAGAACTTCTCTACTTCGGCCTCGACATTAACCTTATTGCTTCCTTGTTTGATATATGGCTTTACATCTTTGTCAAAATAATTAGTAATGGCTTCGTTAACCATTCCCTTTATTCTTTCAGATTCCCTCACGGTTTCTATAATGCTGTCTCTGCTCGTGCGTCGCATCAAGAGTAAGAATAAAACGATAGCAAAGACCACGGCAACGAGTCCGATAATAACGGCAATTTGTGCGATTGACATAGCAGCGGCCAAGTTGTCATAAAACCCTTTTAACTTAGCGTCAACCGTTTCATTGACACTTGTTTCCACTGATGCTTGAATATCCTTTTTTGCCTCATTAATTGCAGCGGAAATATCTGCGCTGGCTTCCGCAACAACTTTCGTTGTTGCAGAAGAAATGGTCTTTTGTGCATCCTGAATCGCTGCCTTTTTTGAAGTTTCGATTGCCGCTAAAGCATCATTTTTTGCCGCCTCTATCTTCTTTTCTTCCTCAGTATAGTCCTTTTCCTTGAATAAACTGCAAGAAGATATGGCCAGGGTGGCTGCAAACAGAACTATAAAAAATCGTTTCATATCCACTACAATGTATAGATTTCTCTTACTATAGCGTTGATAATACCAACTATGGGATAGAAGAACAGGGTCTCCTCAATTGTGTTGTCAGCCCCGTCGGCATCCAACATCTGTTTCTTGATTGAAATGCCGTTCTCAAGATAGGTTTTAACATCGCGTGAACAGAGGGCTTTAACAGCTTCAAGAATCGAACGGTCAACATCAAATTCCTGGAAGAAAGAGAAGTCCTTGTCAAGACCAAACGCGAATTCAATGAACTCCTCGGTGGTTTTTACTACATTATTAATGAATGTAGCGTCGGCGACGATATCATCATAGGAAATCATGTTTTCTGCAAAGGTACTTGAATCACAGCCCAACAGGATTGTCTTCATATCCTTAATCTGGGAGTAATCCTGTGAGCGGAAAGGCTCGAGAATAACACCACCCTTACACGTCGACTCCTTCGAATTGTTGGGACGAATGATCGTCAAACCATCCGCCGAGTAGTGTTCTCCGTAGATTTTCTCGAAAATCAGTTTTGTGAAACGTTCAAGAGTAGAGTCATTCGTGCTCAGGATGCTCAAGAGCTTTGAACCGTTGCCACTGAATGTAATATGGCGCGGCATAGGATAGTTCTTGGCTTTCATTATGTTTGCTATATGATAAATGATAGCCACATAGAAAAGAATGACAGCATATTTTCCTCTCTTGTCATCGGCAAGCATCTTTCCGAAGTCAGCGACATTATGCGTCTCTTTGTTTGAGGCGAGAGAGAAGAAGAAGGCAATAATATCTGTTGATACTTTCTTCTCCTCAAGGGACTTCAATACACCCTTAAGTCCGGTAAGATTATTCTCATCAAGAAGGTGCATGATGTCTTTTGAATACTCTTTTACGAACCCATTACTGTCAGAATCATAAGAGTACCCATCACCAAAGACTGCGTTTGCTGCAAAGCGGAATGAAGTGAGGAGTTTAGGCTCTCCCTTATCAACAATGAGGACATCAGTCGTGCCACCGCCAATATCGATGGAGACCACGGTAGAAGTAGCTCCTTTCTTAGCCTTATGGAAATAATATGGCGCGATAGATTCAGACAGAGCGACTATATTGGTTGAAGGTGCATTAAAATATCTGCGGAAAGTGTTATCCCATTCGTCCTTAAACTTGTTGAATCGACTCTGCGTCATGCTGGCGGGATAGAACCATACAACCTCGGCTTTGGAAAGATCACCATTATTGAGAAGTACTTTATTCCTCAGCATCACGAGGAGACACTCAATATACATGGCCGCTCTCCGCTTGTCATCATGGTTGGTAGACCACTTAAGGTCTGTGTGTAAAACATTATACGAGAGAGGAAGGCTCTTTTCGTATGTGTACGGGATGTTTGCGTGCGCCATTGAGAATACCGGTCTTGACCAATTCGTATTATTGGTTTCCGACAGGACAGTTCTCATTGGGTAGGAGTAGATGCTGTCTCCCCCTATTGTGGCAGCGACGAAATCAGAACGCAGGACATCATTAAGCTCAAAGTCATCGATGATATGAAGCTTCTGAATCTGCATATCGGCATCTGTAATGTTGAACGCTCTGGGGCTCTCTCCGTCAACACTGTACTCAATGTGGGTGTTGGTTGTACCAAAGTCAATTGCAAACCGGAACTTATGATTTCCTGTTTTGACAACGAAGTTCGGTATAACAATGGCATTAAGGTTTCCAAGAGAATTATCAGATACCTGTATGTACTGGAAAGCCTTCGAGAGAGCATAAGTTGCTGAGTCCACCTTGTCTCCATCAAATCGTCCTCCGTCAGCCGTCTTATTCCGTTGGATTACTTCATCAGATTCAACATGCTCGTTAGCCGAATCGAAGAAAGTAAGCTTATATCGGTTGTCCGCACCGTTGGAAACAGTATCACGGTCGAGAACTGTAACACGATAATACGGTTTTACATCATCGGCGTATTTGATTGTCGGGAACTGGCCCAGCGTAAAATCTCGTTCAATGATAACTCCCTTATTGTTTACGACATCTGCCTTATCCGCTTTGTAATAGATACGTTCATATTTGATATGCCCGCCTTTTACAGGAATGCGAAGGATAACCTTAACTCCAGTGTCACCTGCGAGTCGTTTAATCTCAATCATATCCCGATTGTCAATCTTCCCTTTCAAATCACTGACCTGAAAATAATTGAAGAAGGTCTTTTTAAGAGGAAGCAGATAACTGTCACGTTCATCCGGTTTTTCATCGTTACCATTAAAGAAGGCCAATTTGTTAAACTTGTATGGTATCTTGATAATTGAGTCTTCAAGAAAATCACTTACAGTAACATAAGGATATGCAGTGCCATCTTCAGGAAGAACCCGGTCTGCAATAGCCTTGCTGTCGACATAAGGGACTGGAGTATTCTTGTTCCATACGTCTATAACATATTTCAGTGGTTCGGTGAATGTCTCGACGGGAAGAGCAAGAGGGATCTTTTCCCCAGCTTTTTTCGGCTTGAGAGATACGAGCATCTCGAAGTCGCTCTTGACATCATCAACCATCTTCTTACCCTTAATCCTCTGCCCGAGAATGGTTACATAATTCTGAGCAACTGGGTTGACCGAAATGTCATCATAGTCCTGCTGATACGAATCATCGGCTATGTTTTGCAATTCTCTCTTAAGAGATGTCGGGAAATAATTAAAACTCCTTTCCAGATATGCGTTTACCTCGGGAAAAAGAACGGCAAAATCATAACGACTCTTCTTCAGACTCCACCAGTATTTGATGTAGGCCTCATCTCTCTTATAAAGAGGCGCATAGGCGCCATCAAATGGCCTGTCATTACCAAAGGTGATTGCATCCTCACCTTTCCCGACATAACTAAGGTTATTCGCAGAAGTGAAGAATAAAGTGGCGGGAGACGTTGCCCCAATTATGTTCATCTCATTAGGCGCAGATGGTGCCCGATAGTTGAGAAGATATATGCAATCCATTTTATCGAAGTGATAAACATCCTGGTCTTGCTGGAGGTAAGTGCCGTATGTTCTTCCAAGACGTTTGTGCTCTTCAAAATATGAATCGTCAAGTTCCTTTAGTGCGTTATTCTTATCCCAAACGATAATTTCAATGAGCTTACGGTACTTCTCGATATTGAAAAAAATCTGGCCGACATCAAGAGCATCAGAAACCAATTTATGATAGATAGTATCGCCTTCAAGGTCTCCGTCAGCGACAATCTTAAACGCATTCTTCACAAGATCCATCCTGGCGAAGGGAGATGGGATAGAGGTAATCTCATGAGCATCAGTCGCTCCTACAGGATCGGGAATCTTATCTATGGCAGTACTGCCGATTTTTACGGAATCATCCCAGTTGCTGAGGGTATCGGCTGCGCCTGTATGTAATCTGAAAACTTTTGCCATCGTTCCTAGAATTTATATTTTGCGTTAACCAGTTCTTCGGTAACTTCATAGAAAAGTTCCATAAACTTCTGCTCTTTGGTGCTTTGCGGAAGAGAAGTGTGTTTTGAGTCCAAGAAAGCATCGAAAAGATCATACCCGCTCTTAAGGAAGCCTTTGATGCCTTTCACTCTTGCAGGCTTTACGTTCTCTACGATACAGAAGACCTGACTCTTTGAGATGTCGACTTTGAATGGCTTGAAACCACGGTCGTTATCATCCATCTCACGCAGCCATTCCACATAGGAAGCTGTTATCTTTTCAAGATCGGACATGAACGAGGACTTCAGGAATGTTTCATTGAAATCATTATCCTTGGCCCAAGGAAGAGGCAAAGCGCTCTTAATATGCTCTTTGAGATACTTGGCCAATAGAACGAACTGGGTCATAGGAACGCATATAATGTCCCTGGTTTTTCTTGTAAGATCAGTGAAAATGACCCTCTCAGTATCGTTGTCTATACCAAACTCCTTAAACCTCGGACTAGGAGCATATACCTTTCCATTCCCATCTTTTTCACAAATCATTGCGGCATCATTATCAGGAATGAAAGCAAAGTCTACGATAGAAAGAGCAGAAGCAAGTTCAATAATGTGTGCGTTATTCTTCTGGAGTTGCCCACCTTCTTTATTATCATACTGCTTGTTGCGCTCATCTCCGATATAGTAGAGAACATTAACGGAAGAATTGCTACCAGTGACATTGTTCTCATAGTAATGCAGGGCAGCTTTAGTCTTGCCTATAAACGTTGAAGAATTGATTTGGCTGTTTTCTTCGGGCTTTACGGCAAAATAAGGAAGCACGGTAATAGCGCCTACAGGAGCATTCTGAATAGCATCACAATTAGGCATTGTACTGATGATGCTCCGGATATTCTTTAGAATCAGAGGGAAACCGCTGGCTCCTGTTCCTCCAAATATGGAGCTCACAATAAACACTCTGTCTCCTGGTTTAAACGCTGCCGCAAAAGCAAGAAAGTCCTCGGAATCTGTAAATTGGTTGAGAACGATGCTGCCAATATTAGGATTACCCTTGAATCCAACTTCCATATCTGCTTCAAGGTTGCTCTCAGAAAAAAGAATGGAAGCGAGAGCGCGGTTCTCCTTCCCGAGGGTATCATACTGGATGAATTCTTTGAACTTTTTGTTCTTAGTGTCTTTTAGGCGAAGTCTATAACCATCGACAACATCCTCAAAACTGGGGTTAAAGAATTTATTTTTTGAGGAGGCCGTGAAATCCAGAGACTTTCTAACCGCAGAATATGTCTTGATTTGCTCGATAGCCCGGGTAAGGTCAGCATTGGCAAAATCCGGGTCTATGATGATGGGGACTATTGCGCCGGCTTGAATGTCAACGCCAGAGGCTGCCAGCATAACGAGCGACTTAATCACTCGAGAACCGGTGCCTCCAATTCCAAACAAGAATATTTTTCCGTTCATATCTCGTGAGTGTTTATTATGCAACTAAAGGAATGGAACATGCTTGGCATTGGAACTCCACCACTTGAACATAAATGTGAAGAGGATGAAAAAAATGGCACTTACAATCATATTCGCAATACCAAAGCCCCAGCAATGCTGGTAACCAATCAGATAAGCAACGACATTGCCGTCCGCATCGAACTGGTACATCAACTGCTGTGGAATAAAGCCGTTAACATACTTTGAGGCAACGATACCATAACCGACAAAAAGGCCAATAAGGCCATTTAGAATCAGGGTCAAAAGCCAGCTCCACCATTTGCAGAACCGAGGATGGTTAATGATGTAGTAATAAACAAGCACAAGAACCAAAGCGACAATAATCGCAATAAGTCCAACGTGATTGTATATGTTGGGATTGGTATAACCTTCTGTGGCCGGGTCATACCCCCAAAGATAATAACTCAGGTCCTGCCCAAACAAGGACTGGAACCAACCATAAATTTGCCCTAAGAAGTCAGCCATACTAATTGATGTTAATTGTGAATGTTGCGTAAGTCTTGTCAGCTTTATAGGCATCATAGACACCATCAACAAGAGTCTTGAGTCCAAATGTCTTCTCCATAGCACCGTCTGCATTAATATCCTCGCCATTATTATCTGTAAATTCTTCTGCCCATGGCGCAGATTTCTTGAGAAGTGATACCTTTATGTTACCGCGTCTAATGACCGGCTGTGAAGGATCCAACTTAAGCTTGACTATATGAGTATAAGAGGATGAAGAACTCGGGGTGCGATTAATTTCTACTGTATATGCCTTGTTATTAACCTCATAATTTGCAGGATCAGAGAGATAGCTGTCTTCCAAGAGGAATCCACTGTAGTCGACACCAAAGGACACGACAAACTTTGGCCCAACTGCTTTCCTGTCAACCCTTGCATTCAGAATACTGGTTTTTACATTTGATGGATCAATTTTGAATGTTCCAATCCTTGGCATAGGAAGGATGCCATACGGTGTTACGGCAGTCATTTTTGAGATACAGAATGTATGGTCTACGCCATGTCCTTTCATATTCTCCTTCTTAATCTCTGAAGTGAGGCGTTGGAGCTGATTCTTGTTGCCAAGTAACCAAATAAAGAACGGGCGTTCTGCTTGTATTTGGGTTGGACGATCAAACTTGTTATAATACTTCCCGTCAAAATGGGAAACAAGGCGATATAAGACAGCGGCATAATCGGGGTCATCCTTGAGTCGTGTGGCAAATTGAGCCTTTATCCCTACTTGTTGATTAGTGAGGTATTCACTCGCATCTGTTCTACCAGGTGAGAATACGAAATCAGAAATGAGAATTGCAATATCTTCCTTACCCTGCTCAAGCATGATTCTTTGGAACAGATCGGAAATATCTGTTGTACTACGGTCTCCTCCCTTGATCCTGAAAGTGGTTGGTTCAAGTCTCTCGATGAAATCCCTCACGTCATCCGGCTGGCGGAGAATCCGGCTATTTATATAGTTCAGATTAAGGCTCGAACAAAAGTCCGCGAGTTTAATATCACTGATGTAGCTGTAAATTGATTGTTCAAATTCAGTAACGCCTTTGACATAGCCATCCATACTGGCGGAATTCTCGATGTAAACATTAACATTACACTTGGGTAAAGCCAACGCAGGAGTACCATCGACAGCCGTAGTCGTCAAGTTGACTTCGGAGGACATTTCCGGTTTTGGAGGCTGCGGGCGTCCGCCGCAAGAGGAAACTAAAAGAACGGTTGCGCTAAGCAATAAAACTGATGCGGTACTAATATTCATATGTTATTATTCTTTCTCTTTCTTGGTGGTGATTCTTAAAACGCTGTTACCGTAATCAATCTCAACACGTCCCAACCTATTTAAAACACTCTGGCCGAGCAGCAGCGGTGCCTTGTCATTCGACACCACTGAAGCTCTCACGTTTTCCAGTTCGAGACCTCCGAACGTCACCTTGTTGAGGTTGATTATCGTGCCGACGCTTATGTCGCCGTTGGCATCCACGAAAGCCGACTTCCCGACAACATCCTTCGCTGTCAGATAGTCGTTCTTGTACATAAAGGTCGCTTCAAGAGATGAGATGCTGACTATGGACGCTCCCGTGTCAAATATGAACGAGAGCGGCAGACCGTTTATCTCACACTTTACCTTTGTGACACCGCCCGACTTCACGAACGGGACTTCAACGACTTTCTCCACCCACTGCTCCGCATCCGTTGAGGCTTTCGCATCCGGCTCCTGCCTGTTGTATTGCGCGAGCAATGCCTTATAGCGCTCAGTGCCTCGGATATTGTCCATATCATAGTCCTTGTCAAGGTGATGGAAATTCTTGAACCCTGTGGCGAACGCCTGCTCCAGATAGTCCAACGCCTTTTCTTTCTCGCCCATAATGGAATACAGGCAAGCCGCATCATAGTAGTTTCCCGTGGAGTCGGCAGCCAGAAGCTTGTCCATATAATCAATGGCCTTGTCGTTCCTGCCAAGGTAGAACCACGCGAACTCCGCGCAGCTGTTCCCATCCGGTATGGTATCCAGCTGGGTACACTTGATGAAATCGGCCTCGGCCAGTTCCTTTTCTCCACGGTTGAGGTGCAGCCTTCCGCGAGTCATATATGAATATGCGTGCGACGGGTTCAGGATAATCGAATTGCTGTAATCCTCCAATGCCCCGTCCTCATCATTGTTATGCTCCCTGAACCAGCCGCGGCGATGATAATAGAAATAGTTTTCCGGCTCTGCTTCAACGCACTTGGTAATTTCGACAATGGCAGAATCCAGATTATCTGAATACCAATACAGATTCGCCTTTGCATTCTTGTAGTTGATGTCCTCCGGATCCATTTCTATGGCCTTATCGACATATTCGAGAGCCGCCTTCCAGTTCCCCAACTCCTCATAACAGCTCATAATGCGATACGCCGTAATGTCATCCGGATCCAGTGCCATCGCCTTTTTATATGCATCGATGGCGAGTCCATATTTTTCCTCCGACTCGTTCAGAATTCCCAGACAATAAGGCCAATACCCGTTATTCTTCTCGGCGAGTGCTTTTGCCTTCAACCTAACTGACAAAGGCTTGTACAGATTCTCCGTATCCTTCGTCATCATATAGAAAGCCTTGTTGTTCCCGTCAATCTCCAGAGCCCTCACAATATCCAACGCCGCTCCCGAATAATCGCCCGACTTGCAGTAAGCCTCGGCCCTGAATGAATACCCGGAAGAATAATCAGGGTACAGCGCAATCACATAATCGAAATAATCTATGGCCTTCTGGTACTCCTCCCGCGCAAGGCAGTTCCTGCCCAACGACATTCTGGCATAAGCATTCTCTGAATCAAGTTTCAGCACCTTCAGGAAATCCGCATCGGATTCCTGATAACGCTCCAAAACAAAGTAGAAATTGCCGCGATTCTGTAACGGCTCGACCTCGTTCGGCCAGACCTTGACTGCGGCATTGTAGTCAGCCAATGCCTTATCCTCCTGCTTCAAAGCATAATAGGTTTCGGCACGCTTGGAATAGATATCGGAAATGTGCTTCTTGTTTTTCCTTGGCATATATTTCAGTGCATTGGCGGCAGCCGTCAATGCCTCCCCATACTGTTCCCGGTCGTTGTATATGTACTGTAGGAGCAGATAGGCATAAGCATTGTCCTTATGTTGAGAGATTTCCTGGTTGAGATAACTGATAGCCTCCGTCTGGTTATTATCTTCCAACGCTTCCATAGCCCGATTCATATTGTAGGAATCCTCATACTTGTAGTGAGTCTGGGCATAGGTCACAGGCGAAAAGCCCGGCGCACTTAAAAAAGCGGCGACGAATAGAATAATGGTTATCAGTCTGTGATACATTTCGGGTATCCATCCATTTCACCCGGCCCGAAAGTGAAGTTTAAATCACACACACAAAGAAAGTGCGAGCCAACTTAGTCTTACTCGTACTATGGGCTCTGGACTGCCGTGAAATGAATAAGAATGGGATATGCTCACACTTTCTGCTATAGCGTGGGCGTAGCCCATAGTTATAGCCAAGGCGAGCGTTATCACTTCTTCCCATTTCACCATAAATTGTCCAGATTCATAGCACAGGAATAAGCTAAACGCTTTCCGATATGTATACCGCCCAAAAGAGCAGTGTTACAAATGTAGTAAATTTTAGTCTAATCCGGTTTAATGGGAGACAAAATAATCGAAAAAAGCCTTCACAAGTGGCCCAACAGCAAAGGATTGTATGCGAGATATCTTTAAATCCGCTCCGGATAAATCTTCGCACATCTTACTCCTGCTGCTCACAGTGCCACAAACCTCGATAAATTCGCTGCCACTAACGACCAAGAAATGTAGCAAGTACACCAATTCATCATTGGCGGAACGCCACCCTCTCCAACTCGCTCCGTTCATACATACGAAGCGGTGTCGGACGGCAGTCAGTTGTTCCGTTTCACTCCACAACAGCCAGCCCACCGACCCTT
>CAVERO010000044.1:0-17588 GCA_963617915.1 Candidatus Methanomethylophilaceae archaeon
GTCTCCTATCAGCTTGACGGCAGAAAGGCAAGCAAGCTTTCCATCCCGGCCTACAGATGTCTTGGTGCAGGTCATGTCACAGTCATCATCACCGTGGACCCGTCAGGGAAAGTGCTGAACGCAAAGGTTCAGGATGAGGTTTCGTCCGATGACAAGTGCTTGAGGGATTTTGCGATAAGAGCCGCAAGGCTTTCGCGGTTCTCGGCCTCGGGAAACGCACCGGCCAGGCAGACAGGGAATATCGTGTATTTGTTCGTTGCCCAATAGTATATTTGCCAATACATCTGCTGATGAACAGGAAGACACTGACCATACTTATCGCGACGGTGGTGGTTCTGATCGGAGGAATCGCCTTCGCAGTTGTGAAATTGTATTCCGGCGCCCCTGAAAGCGCCAGAACCGGCGACTCCCGCTTTTTGGAGACGCACAAACTCGTCAAGGCCGTGCCGTCCGACGCCGCAATGGTGTTCTGCGTCAGAAATTTCGGAAGGCTTTGCGAATATCTCGGCGACTCGGTGTCCGTTTTCAGCGAGTTGACTTCCGGAAAATTCGACCGGATTGCCGCTCGCGGGTACAACAGTCTCAAGAAGGCCCAGGCCATCGTCTCCGTACACTACAGCAAGGATCTTCCACCGCTTATGATCATCGACGCGGGAAAAGCCATCGCCGACACGACCGGGGATTTCCGCCGGCTTATGGCGGACACAGACTCCTCCGGACTCATCGCGCGCACCTACGGGGACCTTATCCTGTTGTCTTCCTCGGAGACCATCATAAACTCGTCTGTCAGGCATCTGGAGGAAGGACACAGCATCCTTGAGGCTAAAGGGTTCACGGAGATAGCTTCGACCGTAAGCGGGGATGATGTCATCTTTCTCTCGAACACCTACACTGACAACATCATCGGGGCGTATTTCGCGAAAAAGCATCGCAAGTCCGGATCTTTTTTCAAAGAACTGTCGGAATGGACGGCTTTCAGCGTCACTAAACATTCGGATTCCGGAGTCGCCATGCATGGCACAATGCTCTACACAAGCGAGCCGTCATACTACCTGAACGTGCTCACCCACACCGGCGCCTCCGAAGTGAAGATTGCCGAAGCGGTTCCGTCAAATGTGGATTTCATCCTCGACCTTCCGATAGGGGACATAGCCTCATACACCAAGGCCTACAGAAACTATCTTGACTCCAGAAGCCGGCTGGACAAGTTCAACTCCGCACTGGCGACACAAAAGAAAGAATCCGGCCGGAACGCCGAGGAATGGGCGAAGGCGTTGGACATCAAGGAAGTGTCTGTCATAAACCTGCATTTCGGCGAGAAACTTCGCCAAATGCTGATGCTGCGCCCCGGCAACAGGCAAAAGGCGGAGAACGTCAACGGGATGAGTTGCGCCGGATTCGCCTCCACAATGTTCGGGAATATATTCAAAGAGGAAGAAGGAAGCGTCTGCGCCCTGGTCGGAGACTGGATTGCCGTCGGAGCGGCGGATTGCATCAAGGAATATTCAAGGCCTGACTTCATCAAGGAGACTTTGGCGGCGCGGCTGGGTACAGAAGGTCTCGCCAGAACCCCTCAAAAGAACTGCGGCGCGTGGGTGTACCATTCCTTAAGCGAGGACCCGAACCTGCTTGACGCGACATTCAGTCCGATGATGGCCAAAGGATGCAGGAATATCCTGAAAGGGGCGGCATACGTCCCGGTGACTGTTTCCGCGATGACGGAAGGGGGCAAGGTCGCCCTGGAGCTCAATCTGGACAGGATAAAGGTCAGCAAAGGCAGCGTCCCGACTTCGGCGTCAGTCAGAGACACAACTGTGAACGTGCCGGAAGGTCCTTTCAAGGTACTGAACTGCGCGACGGGGAAGACCAACACACTCTACCAGAACAGCCACCTGTCAATATGTCTGCGGGACGAGAACGGGAAAGACGTCTGGGGAGTGCCGTTCAAGTCGAAGATCCGGGGCTACGTCCGGGAAGTCGATTACTACAACAACGGGAAGATTCAGTACCTGTTCGCAGCCGGCTCGCAGATGTACCTGATTGACAGGCTCGGACGGTTCGTCTCCGGATTCCCTTCCGAGACAGGCAAGAAAATTGCGGCAGGGCCTGCGGTGTACGATTTCACGGGAGCCAAAGGCTACACCGCCATGCTCCTGCACACAGACAACACGGTAGGCTGTTATGACCTGCACGGGAAGCCGGTTTCTTCCTGGAAGGGGATAACCGCCGAAGAGACCATAAAAAGCCTTCCGGAACTTCTGGAAGGGAACGGCGACAGATACTGGGTTGTCAGGACATCGGCCCAGACGCTTGTCTTCCCGTTCAACGGCGGAGATCCATTGGTCAAGGGAGACGGCAACAGGATGATCAGGCCGGACAGTAAGATTGAGATAACGGACAAAGGGTTCAGTGCGGTTTGCTACGACGGAAAGGAAAGAACCTTCAAGGCCGTCAAATAAAAACGGACATCATGAGCGAATTCAAATTTGAATCAGTGAACAAACTTCTGGAGGAAAGCTTCAGAAAAAATTGGGACAGGCTCGCCCTTTCCAACTATCAAGGGGTAAGCCTCTGCTACAGGGATGTGGCAAGACGCATCGAGAAACTGCACATAGCATTCGAGAAGTGCTTCCTGCACAAAGGCGACAAGGTGGCGATCTGCGCCCGCAACCAGGTCAACTGGGCCGTGAGCTATCTGGCGGCGATGACCTACGGAGCCGTGCCGGTGCCGATTCTCCACGAGTTCAAGCCGGGGAACATCCATTACCTCGTGAATCATTCCGAGGCGAAGGTTCTCTTTGTGGACGATGTGGTCTGGGAAGGGCTCAGCGCGGACGAGATGCCGGGGCTGTTCGCCGTCGTGAGAATCAACACGTTCCAGCTTCTATATTCAAAGGTGCCCCGCATCACCGAGGCGCGGGAGCACATGAATGAATATTTCGGCAAACGCCACCCGAACAGCTTCGAACCCGAGGACCTCTGCTACTACAAGGACTCCCCTAACGAGCTGGCGATGATCAACTACACCTCCGGGACCTCCGGATTCTCCAAGGGTGTGATGATTCCTTACAGGGCTCTGTGCTCCAACATCCAGTTCGCCAAGCACGTGCTTCCGGAGCTGAACAACCAGACTAACGTGGTGGCCATGCTCCCTTCCGCCCACATGTACGGAATGATGTTCGAGTTCCTCTTCGAGATGACAATCGGAGCCCACGTCCATTTCCTGACGAGGGTGCCAAGCCCGAAGATCATCATGCAGGCCCTGACCGAGGTCAGGCCGAACATCATCATCGCCGTGCCGCTCATCATCGAAAAAGTCTATAAGTCCAAGATCCAGAAAATCGTGGAGAAAGGCGGTGTGAAGACCCTGCTGAGGGTTCCGGTGATCGACAAGATGATTCAGAAGAGAATCTGCGGAGAGCTGGTGAGCGCCTTCGGAGGCAACTTCGTGGAAGTCATCATGGGAGGCGCGGCCTTCAACAAGGAGATCGAGAAGTTCTTCTGGGACATCGCCTTCCCTTACACTGTCGGCTACGGAATGACCGAATGCGCTCCGATCATCGCCTATGCCCACTACGATGAGAAAAAGCTCTACTCCTGCGGAAAGGCGGCCTTGAACATGTCCATCCGCATCGACTCCCCTGACCCGGAGAACATCGAGGGTGAGATTCAGGCTTACGGCCCGAACATCGCCCTGGGCTATTACAAGAACGAGGAGGCGACCAAGAATCTCTTCACCGAGGACGGATGGCTCAGGACCGGAGACATGGGGGTCATCGACAAGGACGGCTACCTCTACATCCGAGGCCGCTCGAAATGCATGGTACTGGGCCCGAACGGCCAGAACATCTACCCTGAGGAGTTGGAGTCCGTAATCAACTCATTCGCCTATGTTGTGGACTCCCTCGTCATCGAGGACAACGGAGGTCTGACCGCCTTGGTTTACCCGGACTACCATCAGGGAGAGCTGGACGGAATGAACCGCGAGGATCTGGAGAAGACCTTGAAGGCCCAGCTTCCTGAAATCAACAGGGAGATTCCTAACTATTCCCAGATCAAGAAAATCGAGTTCATGCCCGAGGATTTCGAAAGGACTCCGAAGCGCAGCATCAAGAGATACCTCTACCAGAGAAACAAATAATGGAAAAGTTCGACCAGAGATACCTTGAGATGGCTGAGATCTGGGCCAGGAACTCCTACTGCAAGAGAAGGCAGGTCGGAGCGATTCTGGTCAAGGACAGGATGATCATCTCAGATGGCTACAACGGAACGCCGTCCGGATTCGAGAACGTCTGTGAGGACGAGAACGGAGCCACAAAGCCTTACGTCCTGCACGCCGAGGCCAACGCCATCACCAAAGTCGCCCGATCCGGGAACAGCAGCCTCGGGGCGACCCTCTATGTGACGGCCTCACCTTGCATCGAATGCTCGAAACTGATCATTCAGGCCGGCATAAAAAGGGTCGTCTATAAGGATGAGTACCGCCTGACGGACGGAGTGGACCTGCTCCGCAAGGCAGGAATCAAAGTTGAAAAGATAGATTAGGATGAAACGGATATCTTCCATCTGGATCGCTGTTCTGGGAATAGCCGTGGGCGCGCTGAGCGTGCTGGCCTACAATGCCTACACCCAGAAAAAGAATATTCTCCACGTGCAGTACGGAGACTGGCGCAAGCTGAATCTGATTCTCGACCAGATTGACAGGAACTATGTTGACACGATCGATGTCGGGAAAGTCACGGACGCCGCGATCACTGCGGCTCTGGCCGAGCTTGACCCGCATTCGGTCTATATGCCTCCTGTTGAACTGACGGAGGCGGAAACCGATCTGGCCGGCAATTTCGACGGAATCGGCATCCAGTTCAACGTTCCGAACGACACGGCCATAGTGCTGGAGGTCATCCCCGGAGGCCCTTCCGAGAAGGTCGGGCTTCAGAAAGGCGACAGGATTCTCAAGGTCGGGGACAAGGACATCGCCGGGGTCAGGTTTCCTCAGGACAGCATGGTCCGCAGGATGAAGGGCCCCGCCGGGACCAAGGTCACAGTCACCGTCGGAAGAGGGAACGAGAGCATCCCGTTCGAAATCACCAGAGGAAAGATTCCTGTACATTGTGTGGACGCCGCGTTCATGATTGATGACACTACCGGCTACATCAAGCTCTCCAAATTCTCCAGAACGACATATTCGGAGTTCTCACAGGCCAGCGCCGATCTGCTCGGGAAAGGAATGAGGAAGCTGATCTTTGACTTGCGCGACAACACCGGAGGCTATTTCGACCAGGCGCTGCTGCTCAGCGACATGTTCCTCAGGAAAGGGGACGAGATAGTCTATATGAAGGGGCTTCACCGCAAGAAGGACGACTACAAGGCCGACGGCAAGGGCATTCTTCAGGACATTGACCTGACGGTGCTCATCAACGAGTCCACGGCGTCGTCCAGCGAGATATTCGCGGGAGCCATCCAGGACAACGACAGGGGACTCATCATCGGACGCCGCTCATTCGGCAAGGGTCTCGTGCAGGAGCCTGTCTATTTCAGCGACGGTTCCGGAGTGCGTCTTACGGTGGCGAGGTTCTACACGCCTTCCGGACGATGCATCCAGAAGCCATATTCAGAAGACTACCAGTACGACATCTACAAGCGTTATGCGGACGGTGAGATGTACGACGCCGACAGCATCAAGGTGGACTCCACAGCGGCCTACAGGACGGTGGCCGGCAGGACGGTCTATGGCGGAGGAGGAATCATCCCGGACGTGTTCGTGCCGGTTGACACCACCCGGGCCACAAAGTTCTTCATCGCCTGCAACAAGAAAGCGACGCAGATGAGGTTCGCCTCGGCGATGTTCGACAAATACAAGAGCCGGCTCTCCGAAATTGACAGCGACGCCGAACTCGGCGGATTTCTGGACAAAATGAATATTCCGTCCGCTTTCCGCGAATATGCATCCTCGAAGGACGGCATCACCTGCACGCAAAAAGAATGGGAAGAGACATCCGGATATCTCCTCCCGCAACTCCGCGCCCTCGTAGGACGGTATTCCAAACTCGGTGAGAACGCCTTCTACAAGATGTACCTCAACGTGGACCCCGTGCTGAGGAAAGCTATTGAATCGGACTCACGTAATCTTTTACATCCTGCCCGCTGACAGGATTGCCGCCCAGAATCATCAGACGCTCCACGACATTCCGCAGTTCCCTGATGTTCCCTGTCCAGGATTTCTCCTGAAGCAGCTTGACCGCTTCGGGAGAAAATGTCCTCACAGGCATTCCGGCCTCTGTACTGATTTGATTGACAAAATATTCAACAAGCATTGGAATGTCGGACTTCCTCTCGTCCAATGACGGGACTTTCACCACGATGACGCTCAGGCGGTGGTAGAGGTCCTCCCTGAAAGTGCCTTTTGCTATCTCGTCCTGAAGATTCTTGTTCGTGGCGGCCACGACCCTCACGTCCACCGTTATGTCCTTGTCGCTGCCGACCCTTGAGAGTTTCCTCTCCTGAAGGACTCGCAGGACCTTCGCCTGCGCGGCAAGGCTCATGTCTCCGATCTCGTCCAGGAACAAGGTACCGCCGTCAGCCTGCTCGAACTTTCCCTTGTGCTGCTTGATGGCCGAGGTGAAAGCGCCTTTCTCATGGCCGAACAATTCACTTTCAATGAGTTCGGAAGGAATGGCGGCACAATTGACCTCGATGTAAGGCATCGCGCTGCGCGCGCTTTGCTCGTGAAGGCTTCTGGCCACAAGCTCCTTTCCGGAGCCGTTAGGACCCACAATCAGCACTCGGGCGTCCGTCGGGGCAACCTTGGCGATGATGTCGCGCACATGCCGGATCGGCTCGGACTCCCCTATCATCCGCTGGCCATAGACCTTTTTCTTCAGCGACTTGTTCTCGGAGATTATCGTGGCCTTCTCGGACGCATTCTTGATGGTGATAAGGATTCTGTTCAGATCCAACGGCTTCTGAATGAAGTCGAAAGCGCCTTTCTTGATGCACTCCACGGCCGTCTCGATGTCCCCATGGCCGGAAATCATCACGATGGCTGAGTCAATGCCTTCGGCGACCATCCTGTCCAAGACCTCCGTTCCGTCCATTCCCGGCATCTTGATGTCACAGAAAATCACGTTGTACCTTTCCTTGTCCACCATCGCAAGGGCTGCGGCTCCATCCTCGGCCACATCCACATCATAGCCTTCATCCCCGAGAATCTCCTTCAGGGAGTTCCTGATGGCTCTCTCGTCATCAACAATCAATATCTTCATAGAAATCCGTCTTTATTCATCTCGATTCCCCGGTCAAATCCAAGGAATCGTACGCATAAGTTGAATGCTGATACAAATATCGGACAAAAAACTTTCTTTGGGAAATGAAAAGGATAACATGCATCAGGTTTTGTGCTTCTTTTCATAAAATTTGATAATTTTGCCGTATGAAACTACCTGACATCATCATAGCCATCGACGGCTATTCCTCAACCGGCAAGAGCACGCTTGCCAGACTGATAGCGGAGCGTTACGGATTCCTTTACCTCGATTCAGGCGCCCTCTACCGCGGCGTCACCCTGTTCGCACTTGAGAAAGGTTTCATCGGAAAGGACGGAGCCATTGACGAGACCGGCCTAAAGGCCGCCCTTGCGGAACTGGACCTCGGTTTCAAGACAGACGGAACATTCATCGGCGACCGGTGCATAGAAAAGGAAATCCGCACGCTGGAGGTGTCCGGCCACGTCAGCCCGGTCTCGGCGATTCCGTTTGTCAGGGAATATGTCGATGAGCGTCTGCACGCTTTCGGCCGCAGGAAAAGGGTCGTGATGGACGGCAGGGACATCGGGACCACGGTGTTTCCGGATGCGGAAGTGAAAATCTTCATGACCGCAAGCGACGAGGTCAGAGCGCAGAGGCGCTTCGACGAGATGAAGGCCAAAGGGCAGAACCCGGGAATGGAGGAAGTGATGAAGAACCTCCGGGAAAGGGACTACATTGATTCACACAGGGAGGTCTCTCCTCTCTCCAGGGCCGCTGACGCTTTCGTGCTTGACAACTCTGACATGAACCTGCACGAAGAACTGGTCTGGTTCCAAGGACTTGCGCAAGGCCGGTTCGGTATTCTGGAATAGAGCGATGGGCATTCAGGTTGAGATAGAGAGGCACTCCGGATTCTGCGGAGGCGTCATCCGGGCGATCGGCCGGGCCGAGAAGTTCCTGGAGGAGTTTCCCGGACGCAGACTCTACTCGCTCGGCGACATCGTCCACAACGAGGCCGAACTCCGGAGGCTCGGAGAAAAAGGCCTGGTCACAATCGACAAAGAAGGGCTTATGAATATCCCGTCTCCCGCATCCGAGACACTTCTCATCAGGGCGCACGGTGAGCCGCCGCAGACATATTCATTGGCCGACAGACTGGGAATCACTGTCATCGACTGCACCTGCCCGGTGGTGTTGAGGCTTCAGAAGAGCATCAGGGAGGCCTACGAGAGGGTCAAGCCGGCCGGAGGGCAGATCATGATATTCGGAAAGATCGGCCATGCCGAAGTGCTTGGACTGCTTGGACAGGTGGGAGGAGACGCTGTGGTAATCGAGAATATCCAGATGCTGCTTTCAGCGCTTGAGGATGGTCTCATCAAGACAGACAGGCCGCTTGAGATTTTCTCGCAGACCACCAAAAGTCCGGTGGAATATTCCGGAATCTGTGAATATCTGAAGTCGAAGTCCGGCCCCAGGCTCATAATACACAACACCATCTGCTCACAGGTGGCTTCCCGGCATAGGGAATTGGCGGAATTTGCATCGGAGCACGATGTGATTGTCTTTGTGTCAGGGGCTTCCAGCTCCAACGGGAAGGTACTTTTCGACCTCTGCAAGTCCAGGAATCCACGTACTTATCATATCTCCAACCCATCAGAGCTGTCTTCTGACTGGTTCTCGGACGGAGACAAGGCCGGTGTCTGCGGCGCGACCTCCACGCCCCGATGGCTGCTGGAGCAAGTGGCGGAAAGAATTTTTTGCAGGAATATGCACAAATAGTTAAATTTGCGGTCGAAATGATTGCGCATCAATCTTTTGAAATCTAAGAAGCTGTTTTGAAATGGTTCCCGAATTTTATCATGCGGAATTTTCGAGACAGTTTCGGCTTCGGAAGAGGGAGCGTAGCAGTGGCTACGTGACTGATGACGAAGATGAAAATGGCCGGAAAGGCCGTGTAATAAAAGAGAGGAATCATTTCAAAAACAGCTTCTAAATTCATTACATATTTTTATGGCAACAACAGCAGATTTTAAGAACGGCCTTTATATCAGCTACAACGGCAAGCCTTGCCAGGTAGTCTATTTCCAGCACGTCAAGCCTGGAAAGGGCCCCGCATTCGTAAAGACAAAGCTTCGCAACCTTGAAAACGGAAGGATTCTTGAGAACACCTTCACGGCAGGCATGAAGATCGATGTCATCAACGTCGAGAGGCGTCCTTACCAGTTCCTTTACTCTGACGAGGACGGATTCAACTTCATGCACGAGGAGACCTTCGAGCAGATTCATCTGCCTCATGATGTCGTTGACAACTCCGACCTTATGAAGGAAGGCCAGCACGTCGAGATGATGTTCGTCGTCGAGCCTGAAGAGAAGTGCCTGACCTGCGAGCTCCCTACCTACGTTACCCTTGAGGTGACCTACACAGAGCCGGCCGTGAAGGGCAACACCGCCTCCACAAGCGCCCTCAAGGAGTGCACCCTTGAGACCGGAGCCAAGATCATGGTTCCTCTCTTCATCAATCAGGGCGACAGAATCACCGTCAACACCACCGACCGCTCCTACGGCCAGAGAGTGTAAGTGATTTCTGACAAAGAGAACGAAAACCGGAAGGCTTCTTGCAGAGCCTTCCGGTTTTTTTGTGTCACAATCCTTCCGGTGATGGTGCAAAGATTTAGGAATCACCTATAACCTGAAGGGGGCGGCTACAGATTGCAGCCGCCCCCCTTTTCTGCTTTTGATTGAAAGCCCCCGTTACTTCTCGCAGGTTATTTCAATCTTCGAGAAATAGACGGCATAGCCGGATGCATTCTTGACAGTGAAGAACGTATAGTTGCCGCCTGAAAGATCAAACGTCGTACTGACATCATCGCTGGAGCCGGTGACCGCCGTGCCTTCCGGCTTTGCGGAAGTTCCTGCATACAGACTGACATTATCAGGGTAGTAGGTTTTGCCATCAGCCACAGTCACCTTGATCTTGGTGATCTTTTTGAGTGCGGTCTTGTTCGCGATGTAGGAGCCGCCTTTCTTCATCTGGATTCCGGAGCCATAGTTGGCGACATTGAAGATATAGTTTTCAATTCCGCCCAAAGTCACGGTGGCCTCACCCTCCGGATATGCCGTAGGCAGTCCTTCAACAGTCAGGGTATATGTCGGAGCATCGGTGTCCGGCGTTTCATCACCTCCGGATTTGTGTGAGACATAGAAGGCACTGACAACCTGCTTGCTGCCCTTGTATGAACCTACGCAGCCCACGAGAGTGACAGTGTCACCATTCTTGATTCCAAGGGACTGGAACTGCTTGCTTGCGCCACCCCATCCCTGAAGAAGTCCATAGACATAGACCTTGCCGGACTCGTCGGTAAGGTCGAAGTTGCCGTAAGCATCGCTGTCCTTGATTCCGGAAACGGTACCTGTAAGTCTGTAGTAAACGGTCTTGTCGTCATCCTTGGCCACGAACTCGGCTGCGGTGATGTCCTTGACAGCCTTGTGAACCTCAACAGTCACGTTCTTAAGCTGGGCGGCTCCGTTGTATGAAGCCTTCGGCCCGACTACTGTGACAATGTCGCCTTCGTTGATTCCCAAAGCCTCGAACTTCTTGGATTCGCCGTTGTTGAGGGTTCCATAGACAAGAATCTCACCGGTGGCGTCCTTGATGTTGTAGTTGCCATAAGTAGTGTTCACCATCTTGGAGATGTAACCCGTAACCCTGTACTGGGTGGCTCCATCCTCGGCTGCAAGAAGCTTGTCAACGGTTGTCTCGATGATGGCACCCTTCTGCTCAAGCTCGGTCTGGGCGGAATATTCCTTGCCGCCGGATGTGGTGTTGAACCCGAGAGTGGTCGAACGGTCTCCGCCTTCGTTGGCAGCAGCGTTGAAGGTGACTGTGGCGTTGGTGCCGGAGGTCTCGATGGACGTGACTGAAAGCCAGGACTTCGCGTCGTCAGGAACGACAACGGACACGCCGTCGCCCTTGCAGGTGAGGTAAGCCTTGAACTCACCGCCCTCGACAGGAAGAGCTTCCTTAACGGAAACGGAGTCAACCTTGATGAGAGACTTCTCTATGCTGATGACAGTCACGTTGACAAGTTCGACAGTGCCGCTGTAGGTCTTTCTCGGGCCCTCGACGGTGAGGATGTCGCCGGCCTCGATTCCAAGGCTGAGGAAATTCTTCTCGGCGCCGCTGGCGTCAAGTGTTCCATAGACATAAGCCTCACCCGTACCGTCATTGAGGTACATGTTGCCATAAGTGGTGTTCACGATTTTGGTGACTGTACCCTTGATGCGGTAGGATTTGCCGTCCTCGCCCTTCTCATTGAACTCCTTGCAGGAAGTGATAGGGAGATCGACCTTTTCGGTCATCTGCAGCACATTGATGATCTGGGACTTGCCGTCACAGGTCAGGTAAAGCATAGCCTCGTTTGTCGAGGTGGCGGCGTCGGCCTTGAAGCTGACGGTGGTCTCACCGGCCGCACCTGAGGTAGGTGACACGGTAAGCCAGGCCGGAATCTCCCCGAAAGTCCAGTCGGACTTCGCGTCGACCGTGATGGTCTGCGATCCGCCGGCGGCAGGGATGGCCACATAGGATGACGACACCCGTACCTCATCGAGATGCCTTTCGATGTCTTCCTCGCAGCCGACAGCGAGAGTCAAAGCGGCCACAAGGGCGGTGAAAATGTATTTAAGTTTCATATCGTCTTGACGTTAAATTAGTTGAACATGTACTTGATACCGACGGAAGCGTACCAGCACTGGCCGATTGCGTGGTAAGGAACGAAAGTCTCGGTGTTGGCGTTGTAAGCCGCAGGAGTAGAGAATGTGGCGTAGCCCTCATTGTCAACGCCTTCGTACTTGAGGATACGTCCCTCTCCGAGGGCAGGGTTCATGTACTTGCTGACTCCCCACTTGGAGTTGAAGAGGTTGAGGACGTTCTTGACATCAAGGCTGAGCTGGAGAGTGTTGACGCTCTTGCCGATGTTGACCTTGAAGTCATGCTTGTAGCTGAAGTCGATCCTGTGGACCCAAGGAGAGTAAACGCTGTAGGCCTCCGCATACTTGCCCTGGTTCTTGCTCAGGTACTTGTCCTTGTGCACGTAGTCCATGAAGCGGTCGCGGTCGCCGTCGGAGACGAAGCGGAACTCCCTGTTGGCAACCTCGGCGTCTGTAGGGATGTAGGCTGCGTCGTAATTGTAGCCGTCACCGTTGATGTCGTTGACAGTCATGTAGGAGTAGTTGTAGCCGCCTCTCCAGGCCTCATAAATGAAGCTGTAGTGGTTGCCGGACCTGTCGCTGTGGGTAAGGGAAGCGACAACGCGGTCAGGGGTGACATTCTCTGAATTGTGGAGACCCGGGTCGTTAGGGCCGTTGACGGTTGACATGTAGTTGAGAACCGAAGACGCGTTCGAGCCAGGCATGCTGGTCAGCTCCTTGGAAACGGTGTGGGTGTAGGCCGCCATGATGTTAAGCCCCTTGACAGGGGTCGTGTTGATCGTCAGGTTGGCGGAGTAGCCATAACCCTTGCTGGTGTTCTCCAGAACGTAGGCGTTCGGCATGTTCGTTGTTTTGCCGTCCTTCACATAAGTGAGCTTGTAGTCCTGATAGATGGCACGGTTGTCGGCGCCGTTGAATCTTGCGAATCCATCGGTGTCCTTGATGCTCCAGTCCCTCAGGCAGACAGCGTTGATGGTCTTGTTGAAGATTCCTTCAGCGGTGACAGTGAACGGGAATGAGGTAGGAAGCTGATAGTCAATCGCAAGGGATGTCTTCCAAACCTGAGGCATCTTGAACTTAGGATCGACGGCTGAAATCTCTGAAGGAGCGGTTCCGTCCTCAGGCTTGATGGTGTCAGGATAACCCATCGAGATGAGTTTGTCGTGAAGTTCCTGACGGGTCAGAATCTTGCCGGCGAACTGCGACATGTCCGTAAGGGTGCCTCCGTTCTTGCCGGTGCCGTTGAGCTTGGCCTGATACTGGACCATACCGGAGTTGGTAGGCATGTTGGTGAAGAACACGAGAGGAATACGTCCGGAGAACAGACCTGTACCTCCGCGCACCTTGAAACTCTTGTTGCCGAACACATCCCAGGTGAAGCCTACACGCGGAGAAACGGTGAGGCTGCTGTTCGGCCACTTGCCGGTGTCGATGTTCCTGCCGTCGTAGTCAAGCTCGTAAATCGCCTGATTTCTCATAAGATCCTGGTTGCTGAAGAACAGACCGTCGAAACGCACGCCGTAGGTGAGCTTGAAGTTGTCGGCGACAGACCATTCGTCCTGGGCGTAAACCCCGAGTTTGTTGAAACGCACGCGGGCGGCAGGGTTGGCCTCTCCGTCATAGCCGTAGGTGAGGCAGACGATGGAAGGTGCGGCCTGGTTGATGAAGTCGTCAAGACTGTTGTAGCGATAGTAACCGGTTCCGTTCCTCATGTAGGAGTTGTCGGCCATCTGGTACTCATAGCTCAGGCCGAACATCGCCTTGTGGTTGCCGTTGTAGTAGGTAAGGTCATCCTTTGCGGTGATGACGTTGTTGTGCACACCGTTGTTCCAGGTGAAGAGCTCGTAACCGAGTGCCATGTAGGTGGTGGACCCGTCGGCGGCGGTCTTGCCGTCAGGGCTCATCTTGCCGCCGTCCATGATGTCGATGAACGGGAAGTCGGAAGAGTTTGTCCCGCGGACATCGTCAAGCTGGGAGTATGTGGCGAGGAACTGGTTGGAAAGCTTGTCGCTCAGGCGGCTGTTGAGGTCGAGAGACCAGGTGTTCACCAGATTGTCCTGCGAGTACATCGAGTTGGCAAAGGACATCGAGTAAAGGGATGTACGACCATAAGCCGAACGGGAGCCGCCGTCCATCGAGGATGCATTGGGAGCGGTCCACGTCTTGTTCAGGGTGTGGTTGTAACGCAGGGCGAGGTGATGCCTGTCGTTGATGTTCCAGTCGATGCGGGCAAGGATCTTCCTGTTGCTCTTGTCCGCAGGGAAGCTTGTGTAGGAGCCCGTGTCGTAGCCGTACTTGTCCTTCACGAAATCGGAGACTTTCTGAAGGTCGGCAAGAGTGGTACGTGAAAGGTATGAGTTGGAATCTCCGATTCCGTCCTCGGAACCCCTCCAGTAATTGGCCACGGTAGGAGTCTTGGAATATTCATAGTTCACGAAGAAGAAGAGCTTGTTCTTGATGATCGGGCCGCCGAAGGTCATACCATAGATGGTGTTGCGGTCTTTGTCGCGGCCTCCGGAGATGGTCTCGCCATCGACGGTGTCACCGCGCATGTTCTCGTTCTTGTGATAGACGTAAGCCGAACCCTTGAAGGTGTTGGTACCGGACTTCGTGATGGCGTTCACGCCGCCACCGATGAAGTTGGTCTGACGCACGTCGTAAGGAGAAATCACAACCTGAAGCTCCTCGATGGCATCTATGGAGATAGGGCTGCCGCCGCCCGGAAGGCTGGTGCTCAAGCCGAAGTTGTTGTTGAAGTTCGCTCCGTCCACGGTGAAGTTGGCGGTACGTCCGTCAGCTCCGGCGAAGGTCATTCCGTTTCCTCCGTAAGGGGAAAGTCTGGTCACGTCGGAGATGCTTCTGCTGACAGTCGGCAGAGTGGAGATCTGGGCGTTGTTGATGTTGGTGGCCGCGCCGGTCTTCTCGACAGCGAACTTGGAGTTGGCGGTGGAGATCACGACCGCCTCCGAAAGCATCTGGGTGTCGTCCTTCAGCGAGGCGTTGAGGCTGTAGGCCTCCGCAAGTTGGAGAGTTACATCCGTGTAGGTCACGGTCTGATAGCCAAGGCAGCTTACCTCAACCGAGTAAGGGCCGCCGGAACGCATACCGTTGATGGTGTAACGGCCTTCAGCGTTGGCAACAGCATAGTACTGCGTACCTGATGGGGTGTGAACCGCTACCACAGCGGCACCTGGAACAGCGGCTCCGTTGGCGTCAGTGACCTTACCGTTCAATGAGGACGTGGTCACCTGTGCGAACGCCGTGATTCCGACAAGGACTGCGACTAAAGCGGCAAATCCCTTTTTGAGTGATAGAACCATAGATTTGTTAATAATAAAGTATTGAATTAAATGTTTTTCCGCTCCAATCATTCAACTTGCGAAATTAACACTTTTTCTTCGGTTCAGAAAATTTAATTTAGTTACAATGCGGTTACGATTGAAGACTGTAATCATTCACATAACTAAAAACAATTTTCTGCCACTCATGTGAACTTAAGTTTCGCATGTGCGAAACACCTTATTTCCCGCCACGGCAGTGACGGAGCAAGTCCCTCCCCCGAGGGGAGGGATTTAGGGAGGGGGTAACGTGAAAGGCCCTGAGGGGTGCGCAAAGCGCATCCCCTCCCCCGAGGGGAGGGATTTAGGGAGGGGGTAACGTGAACTGTTTTTTCACGCGCGATGCTCTCCGAACGTGAGATAAGGCATATTTTCACAGGTATATGACCACTTGCGAAACTTGAGTTTTGATTATTCCCGGAAAAGCTGTACCTTTGCATCCGGAATGTGGAGAGATTTGCCTGCTTGCAACCACACTAAAAAATGCTAAAAATTTCACATTGTGTTTTTGGTGTCGCTCCACGTATTCCGCAATACGCTGGAGTTTTTTATTGTGGCCTTCCGAGCAAGGCCGGACAAAATGAATCAAACAACATAACACATTATGAACTACCTATTTACAAGCGAGTCGGTTTCCGAAGGCCATCCGGACAAGGTGGCCGACCAGATTTCAGACGCAATCCTTGACGAGTTCCTTCGTCAGGATCCGGAGTCAAAGGTGGCCTGCGAGACATTCTGCTCCACCGGGCTGGTGGTGATCGGAGGCGAGGTGCGCTCCGACGAGGCCTACGTTGACGTTCAGAAAGTCGCCCGCGGCGTGATCAACCGCATCGGCTACAACAAGGCCGACTACATGTTCGACGGCAACTCCTGCGGAGTCCTTTCCGAAATCCACGAGCAGAGCCAGGACATAAACCGCGGCGTGGTGCGCGAGAACCCTGATGACCAGGGGGCCGGCGACCAGGGGATGATGTTCGGCTACGCCTGCCGGGACACGGAAGACTTCATGCCGCTGCCCCTCTACCTCTCCCAGACCGCCCTTCAGGCGCTCGCGGACATCCGCCACAACACCCCTGAGCTGATGCCTTACCTGAGGCCTGACTCAAAGTCCCAGTTCACCATTGAATATGACGGCTCTCACCACCCGGTGCGCGTCCACACGATCGTCATCTCCACCCAGCACGACGACTTCGTGGCGGAGGAACTCGGGAATATTCCTTACTCCGAGGCCGTCAGCCGGTTCGGTCAGGACAGGGTTGACGAGGCGATGCACGACAGGATCGAGGCCGATGTCAGGAACATCCTTCTGCCGAAGCTCAAGGCGGCCCTCAACCCGCAGACAGCAGCCCTTTTCAAGGATGACTTCATCCTGCACGTCAATCCGACCGGCAAGTTCGTGATCGGCGGCCCGGCGGGTGACACCGGCCTCACGGGCAGGAAGATCATCGTGGACACCTACGGCGGCAAGGGCGCGCACGGCGGCGGAGCCTTCTCAGGCAAAGACCCGAGCAAGGTTGACCGCTCCGCAGCCTATGCGGCAAGGCACATAGCGAAGAATATGGTCGCCGCGGGCGTCGCTGACGAAATGCTGGTCCAGGTCGCCTACGCCATCGGAGTGGCAAGGCCTGTGAGTGTCTTCGTGGACACCTGTGGCACGGGTGTCGTGCCTGATGCGCAGATTGCCCGCAAGATCGAGGAACTCTTCGACCTCCGCCCTGCCGCCATAATCCGCAAGTTCGAGCTCAAGAATCCAATCTACGAGCCGACAGCCGCCTACGGCCATTTCGGCCGCAAGCCTTACACCAAGGCCGTGAAGGTCGGCAAACCGGGCCAGCAAACCGACAAGCTCGTCCAGTTCTTCGCCTGGGAGAAACTCGATGCCGTCGATGCCATCAAGAAAGCCTTCGGACTATAGTCCACAGGTCATAAGAAAAAGTCATTCCCGAATTTTGGTAACGTGCAAAATTCGGGAATGACTTTTCTTTGGCCGCCTCGGCACAAGGTCACTTCGGCACTTCGACAGGCTCAGTGACCGAAAGGTGAAGGCTCAGTGACCGAAAGGTGAAGGATCAGTGACCGGAAGGCGCAGGCTCGGTGACCGGGAATCATTCACCGCGGTCGAGCTCGCGGCGGAGGTCTTTCTCTTTGATGGTGGCGCGTTTGTCATAGATCTTCTTGCCTTTGGCGAGGGCAATGACAAGTTTCGCGAGACCATTGTCGTTGATGAACAGTTTGGTGGCGACGATTGTGAGGCCTTTCTCCTTGACGGCCTGACGCAGATGACGGAGTTCCCTTTTGG
>CAVERO010000045.1:0-17390 GCA_963617915.1 Candidatus Methanomethylophilaceae archaeon
ACATCAAGGTTGAGGACAACTTCATGAGCCTTGAGGATGACGCCAACCTCGGAGTGGAGATTATGGACTATGTAGAGGAAGTAAAGGAGGAAGTCGTTGAGGAAGAAGCAATTCCTTTCCAGCTTGTGGAAGAGAAACCTTCATTCAACGGTGGAGACGCCAACGAATTCTCAAAGTGGGTCAATTCCAAGCTTCAGTATCCTGAAATCGCCAAGGAGAACGGTGTGCAGGGGCGTGTCACACTTCAGTTCACCGTCAACCCTGACGGATCGGTAAGCAATGTGAAGGTTCTTCGCGGAGTTGATTCCTCACTTGACAAGGAGGCCGTCAGAGTCGTTTCGATGTCTCCGAAGTGGAAGCCTGGAAAGCAGCGTGACCGTGCTGTCAAGGTAACATACACCTTCCCGGTTATCTTCCAGTTGAGATAATAAAGAAACTCAATGAAATTCAAGGCCGTCCCCAACCGGATGGCCTTTTTTTGAACCAAAAGGTCGCTGAGCCTGTCGAAGCGACAGTCACTTCGGCAAGCTCAGTGACCACAGAGTGTTAGAATATTATGGAAGAATTGATGGAAAAAGCCGTTTTTGTCGGCATCATCAGGCAGAACGATGACGACAGAAAGGTGATGGAATATCTTGACGAATTGGAGTTTCTGGCTGAAACGGCGGGGGCGAAAGGCGACAAGAAGTTCATTCAGAGGCTTGACAAGCCTGAAAAGGCCACCTACATACGAAGCGGAAAACTTCAGGAGATTGCTGACTACTGCGAGGAAAACGAGATAAAGTACGTGATCTTCGACGATGAGTTGACAGGAATGCAGCAAAGGAACATCGAGAAGGTAATCAGCTGCAGTTCAGTCATTGACAGGACAAGTCTTATTCTTGAGATATTCGCTCAGCGCGCAAAGACATCCTATGCCAAGATGCAGGTGGAACTGGCCCGCTACAACTACATGCTTCCGAGACTGGCCGGAATGTGGACTCACCTTGAGAGGCAGAGAGGAGGAATGGGCACCAGAGGCGGTATGGGCGAGACCCAGATAGAGATAGACCGCCGTATCGTAAAGGAACGAATAGCAAGGCTCAAGGAACAGCTGAAGAAAGTCGATAAGCAGATGGCCACGCAAAGGGGCAACAGAGGCTCTATGGTGCGACTTTCCCTTGTAGGCTATACAAACGTTGGTAAGAGCACAATAATGAACTTACTGGCCAAATCTGACGTTTTTGCCGAAAACAAGTTATTTGCTACCCTTGACACAACTGTCAGAAAGGTCGTTATTGAGAATGTTCCGTTCCTCCTAAGTGACACGGTAGGATTCATCAGAAAGCTTCCGACACAGCTTGTGGAGGCCTTTAAAAGCACATTGGATGAGGTGCGCGAGGCGGACATACTTCTGCATGTCGTGGACATCTCTCATCCGGGCTTCGAGGAGCAGATGGAGGTTGTGGAGAGAACACTACAGGAAATCGGTGCGAGCAACAAGCCTGTCTATGTGATATTCAACAAGATAGATGCCTACACCTACGAGGAGTACGATGAATTCTCACTCACTCCCAAAGGAAAGGAGAACCGTTCGCTGGACGAGTTGAAAAACAGCTGGATAGCGCAGGAAAAGACTCCGTGCATCTTCATCTCCGCCATCAACAAGACCAACATCGAGAAGCTCCGAGCCGACATCTACAAGATGGTTGCCGAAATCCACGCCGGCCGCTATCCGTTCAACAACTTCCTCTGGTAATTTATCACGAAAGGATTCAGAATAGCATAAATAGCCAAAAAAAGTCTCTACTCGAAATTTTTGTAAAGTGAAAAATTTCGTGAGAGACTTTTATTGGCTTTGAAAGATTAGCAGCTATCAATAAATTATCATATACCTATATAATTACAAAAAGAATATATACATAAAGCAAAAAACATAACTATCAGCAATGTATTATGCTCCCTATATAAAGCTATATACATTTTATCGCCATCCTCTTTCGATTTCTTGAACTTAAATCGATCAATAATAACCCAGACAGCACCTATCAGGAATATAATAGAATTTACTAATTGAATCATATATTAGAAGCTGTTTGATTTGTTTTACAAAAAAACCGGTCACTTCGACACGCTCAGTGACCGGACAAGATATTCAGTAATAATATTTTACTCTGAGAACTTCGCCTTGAGGAACTCGCGGTTGAGACGGGCGATGTGGTCGATGGAGATTCCCTTCGGGCACTCCATCTCGCAGGCGCGGGTGTTGGTGCAGCTGCCGAAGCCAAGCTCCTCCATCTTCGCAACCATATTCCTTGCCCTTCTGGCAGCCTCCGGACGACCCTGAGGAAGCAGAGCGAGGGAACTTACCCTTGCGGCCACAAACAGCATCGCAGAGCCGTTCTTGCAGGTGGCCACACAAGCGCCGCAACCGACACAGGCGGCAGCGTCCATACTCTTCTCCGCATTCTCGTGAGAAATGAGAATATTGTTGGCATCCTGAGCGGAACCTGTTCTGACAGAGATGAATCCGCCGGCCTGAAGAATCTTGTCAAAAGCGCTGCGGTCAACAACCAAATCCTTTATGATAGGGAAACCGGCACTCCTGAAAGGCTCAACCGTGATGGTAGCTCCATCCTTGAAGTGACGCATGAAAAGCTGGCAGGTGGTGACGTGGTCGTCCGGACCGTGGGCCCGACCGTCAATGAAAAGCGAGCACGCTCCGCAGATGCCCTCGCGGCAATCGTGGTCAAAGGAAACAGGACCGCTGCTCTTGCAGCCTCTTTCAACGGCCACAGGATCGTTACCCTCACGGATAAGCTGCTCATTGAGGATGTCAAGCATTTCGAGGAAAGAGGCATCCTCCTCTATTCCGGAAATATGATAAGTCTCAAAATGACCTTGTTCCTTGGCGTTCTTCTGACGCCATATCTTAAGATTGAAATCCATAGCCGTTTCTAGTCTTTATAATTTCTTGTTTTAACTTCGATGAACTCGTACTTGAGAGGCTCCTTGTGAAGCTCCGGCTCCTGGCCTTCTCCCTTGTACTCCCAAGCGGCGACATACATGTAGTTGGCGTCGTCCCTCTTGGCCTCTCCTTCCTCTGTCTGGCTCTCCACACGGAAGTGACCTCCGCAGGACTCTTTCCTGTTCAAGGCGTCGCGGGCCATAAGTTCGCCAATCTCAAAGAAGTCCTCAAGCCTTAGGGCTTTCTCAAGCTCCTGGTTGAACTGATACTGCTCTCCTGGAACGCAGACATCCTTGTAGAAGACAGCCTTGAGGTCGTTGATTTCCTTGATGGCCTTCTTCAGACCCTCCTCGTCGCGGGCCATACCAACATACTCCCACATGATGTTTCCAAGCTTCTTGTGGATGGAATCGACTGTCTGCTTTCCCTTGATGGAGAAGAGTTTGTCGATTCTGGACTGCACATCCTTCTCGGCCTTGTCGAAGGCAGGGTTGTTGATGTCGGTCTTAGGCTCGGCGAACTTGTGCGAAAGATAGTCGGCGATGGTGACAGGCAGCACGAAGTAACCGTCGGCCAGACCCTGCATAAGGGCTGACGCTCCAAGACGGTTTCCGCCGTGGTCGGAGAAGTTGGCCTCACCGATGGCGTAAAGTCCAGGGATGGTTGTCTGAAGATCATAGTCAACCCAGATTCCACCCATTGTGTAGTGGATCGCAGGGTAAATCATCATCGGCTCTTCCCACGGGCTTACATTATTGATTTTGAAATACATGTCGAAGAGGTTGCCGTAACGCTCCTGAACCCTCTGGTGTCCCAGACGCTTGATTGCCTCCGAGAAGTCAAGGAACACGGCGAGACCTGTCTCGTTGACTCCGTAACCGGCGTCACATCTCTCCTTGGCAGCCCTTGAGGCCACGTCACGAGGCACGAGGTTACCGAACGCAGGATAACGGCGCTCAAGGTAGTAGTCACGGTCTTCCTCAGGAATCTGAGAAGGCTTGATCTCGTGCTTGCGGAGCTTCATCACATCCTCCATCTTCTTAGGAACCCAGATACGTCCGTCGTTACGCAGGGACTCTGACATAAGGGTCAGCTTGCACTGCTGGTCTCCGTGTACCGGAATGCAGGTAGGGTGGATCTGCGCGAAGCAAGGATTTGCGAAATACGCTCCCTTCTTGTAGCACTGCCAAGCGGCCGAACCGTTGCTGTTCATGGCGTTGGTGGAGAGGAAGTAGGTGTTGCCGTAGCCGCCGGTGGCGATAACCACGGCGTGGGCGCCGAATCTCTCAAGCTTGCCGGTGACGAGGTTGCGGGCGATGATACCCTTGGCCTGACCGTCGATGATGACGAGGTCAAGCATCTCGTGGCGAGGATAGCTTGTCACTGTGCCGGCCGCAATCTGGCGGTTCAGGGCAGCGTAGGCTCCAAGAAGAAGCTGCTGACCGGTTTGTCCCCTGGCATAGAACGTACGGCTTACCTGAACGCCTCCGAAAGAACGGTTGGCGAGGTAGCCGCCGTACTCACGGGCGAAAGGAACACCCTGAGCAACGCACTGGTCGATAATGGCCGCGCTGACCTCGGCGAGACGATAGACATTCGCCTCACGGCTGCGGTAGTCGCCTCCCTTGATTGTGTCGTAGAAGAGACGATAGACGGCGTCGTTGTCATTCTGATAGTTCTTGGCTGCATTGATGCCACCCTGTGCGGCGATAGAGTGCGCGCGGCGAGGTGAGTCACTGATGCAGAAAACCTTGACATTGTAGCCAAGCTCACCGAGAGTAGCGGCTGCGGAAGCGCCGCCAAGTCCGGTACCGACAACGATGATTTCAAGCTTTCTTCTGTTGTTCGGATTGACGAGTCGGAGTTCCGACTTACGTCTGGTCCATTTCTCGGCCAAAGGACCGTCAGGAATCTTTGAGATTAATTTATCGGCCATATTCTGAATATGTTATTTATAAAATTCCAAATGAAATCGCAATAAGTCTGCAATTTTAGTCATTTTTCTCGTAATCAGCAATTCTATGAGCCATTTTCAGCTGTTTACCCACACAAATTTTCTGATAACGGCGGTAAATCCTCTTCGTGAAGCGGTCATAACTCCGGAGCGGCATTTCATTTGAAAAATGACTGTCAACGAATTTCTCAACCTCACGGCAGTTCTCCTCGCAGCCATGCTCAAAACCGAATGATTCCTTCAAGGCGAGCGCGGCGTCACAGATGGCGGCGTTCACGCTTTCGCCAGACTTTTTCATATAGTTAGGAATATGATCGCTCCCGAATACCTTCAGAGGCACATAGACGGATGTCGTCGGATTGCCAAGAAGCGTCCACATAACAGTCCCGTCAGGATTCTCCCCCGGAACCACACCCTCAAAGACTACGGCGGCGGAAGTGATGTCGCGCATGACAGGCTTCCCTGTGCGTGAAATCCCATTGAAAAGGAACTTGTGATCAACAGTCAAAATGTCAGCGGAAGCCATTATGCATGAAGCCTTTTCAAATCTGTCAACCCCTTTGCGGTCTTCCTTGCGGCCGCGGCGCGTGAAGTTCGTCACCACCATATACCCGCCAGGCTGGTCGGCCACAATGTACTTTACCCAGGAATGGTTGTTCACCTCATAATAGGCGGCCTCTCCGAGAGCGTCGATTATCCCGAAATTCGCCTCCACTCCCCAAGGTTTAGGAAGAGAATCAAGCATATTCTCAAAATCCTGAAGGCTTGAGCATATTCCCAAAGCCTTGTACATCACCTCCCCTTCCCTGTCCATCTCGGATGAAGGGACATCGTCATCCTTTAGGTCATAGGTTGCGGTGTTCATGATGCAGAAGCCGGCGGAGTTGACTCCTGACCACACTTCCCCACCCTCCGACGGCGAGTTCACAAGACCGATGAATGAATATTCAGGCCCTCTGAACCACTCCATCCTGTTGTTCAGCTCTCCGGTGTCGCGGTGCTTGTACATCACGGGGCGGCCATCGGCCCTCACTCCCCCGGAAACAATGACAGACGTGCAGCAAAGCGCCTTGAATGAAATGAATATCAGCGCAGAAGCTACGATTGATGTTCTAAAAAAGCGTACCATTGTCATCTTTTCTTGATTCTAGTTCATTATCCAGTCCGAGATGATGGTAGGCCATCTCGGTAGCAATCCTTCCTCTTTGGGTGCGCACGATGAATCCTTCCTTTATAAGGAAAGGCTCATACACCTCCTCGAATGTGCCCTGATCCTCGCTGATCGCCGTGGCTATGGTGTTGGCTCCGACAGGACCTCCCTTGAACGTCGTGATTATGGTCTTGAGGATTTTGTTGTCGATTGAGTCCAGCCCCCTCTTGTCAATCTTCAGTTTGTCAAGGGCGTAACGGGAAATGTTCAGGTCGATGTGGCCGTCACCCATCACCTGCGCGAAGTCGCGGACACGCTTCAGGAGCGCGTTGGCTATACGAGGCGTCCCGCGGCTTCTCAAAGCGACTTCCTTGGAAGCCTCGTCATCGATGGTGACGTTCAGGATGCGTGCGCTCCTGCGCACGATTCGGATCAGGTCAGAAGTGTCGTAATATTCAAGGGCACAGTTTATTCCGAACCTTTCGCGGAGAGGAGCGGTAAGCAGTCCGCTCCGTGTCGTGGCTCCGACAAGGGTGAACGGGTTGAGGGAAATCCTGACCGACCTCGCACCGGGACCTTTGTCTATCATTATGTCTATCACATAGTCCTCCATCGCCGAGTAGAGATATTCCTCTACCTCGGGAGACAGCCGGTGAATCTCGTCGATGAAGAGCACGTCACCTGTCTCCAGCGATGTCAGAAGACCGGCAAGGTCTCCGGGCTTGTCAAGCACCGGACCTGACGTCACCTTCATGTTAACCCCCATCTCGTTGGCTATGATGTGCGCAAGGGTGGTCTTTCCAAGACCGGGAGGCCCGTGAAAGAGCACATGGTCAAGGGCTTCGCCCCTCATCTTTGCCGCCTTTATGTAGATGTTCAGATTTGAGACTATCTCCTTCTGTCCGGTGAAATCTTCCAGCCCTTGCGGGCGGATTATTCCGTCCAAATCCTTATCTTTGCCTGCGTTTGTGCTGTGCGGATCAAATTCTGTCATCAGAAAGTGTTTTATCAGTACAAAGATAGTGAAAACCGCCGGAAGAAAGCAACTTCTTGCAGCGACGTGGCGCAAAAACAAAAGTCAATGAATATTAAAGAATGGATATATTTAGACTTTTTGATTCTTATTAGGCTGTTAATATGTTGATAACTTATTTTGGTTATTGAATATCAAGTGATTGTAAGTTGCCAAGATTGTTGGTTAAGCTATTGAAAAGCTTTTGAAGAATTGTTGAAAAGTGAGTCGCTTCAGGTAATGAACTTTCAGAAACGCGTTTTCCACCGGGTTTTCAACAGCTTTTTAACACGATTCGGACACCTATGTTGATAAGTTCTGCATCCTCGAAAAAACTCTCCGGGAAACTCGTCTCGGAGAAGGTAATCCATTGCAAGGGGCTTTTCCTGTCCGCCAGATGGTTCGTGGTCTCACAGGTCGCGTCAGGCGGCACGAATGTGATAGTGCTTCCTGACCGTGAGAGCGCTGAATATTGCAGTTCAGACCTTTATTCTTTGACTGACGGGGACATCGTCTTCTACCTTCCGTGCAGCGGAAAGGGTGTTGAGAGGAGCAATTACAAGTCCTCGCTCGGGGTACAGAGAACCTCTGCCATAGGAAAGATACTGTCAAACCTTGACAATTCCTCCAGATTGTTCATCGTTACCTATCCGGAGGCCCTTGAGGAATCTGTTCCAGCTCCTGACAGAATCAGTTCATCTATTCTAAAAATATCAGAAGGTCAGGAGATTTCGCATGACACTATCCGTGACATACTTGCCGGTCAAGGGTTCGAAAGGGTTGATTTCGTCTCGGCTCCCGGGCAATATTCAATAAGAGGGGCGATCATAGACATATTCTCATATTCATTCAACTATCCTTTCAGGGTGTCGTTCTTCGGTGATGAGGTAGAGAAGATTCATGTGTTCGACTGCAACACCCAGCTTTCGGTAGAGGAGCGGAAAGAGGTTGAGATATTCCCTGATCTTGCCGCCGGGACTTCCGAAGTGGAGGGGGTGAGTCCGGCGAGCCTGTTCCCGGAAGGCACTGTTCTCTGGCTTGACTCTTCTGACATGTATAAGGATAGAGGTTTCTTTCATGATCTGGACAGGTTCAGAAGGGTGTTTCTTGAGACTCCTCTCGGTGCCGATCCTGAAGATGCCGTAGAGTTCAACATCACTCCCCAGCCGGTCTTCAACAAGAATTTTGAGCTTCTTACCGCCGACATCAGGCAGAATATGGAACGCGGGTACAAGGTGTTTATATTCAGTGATAAAAAATCTCAGGTTGAGCGGTTGAAGTCGATTCTGGTCGAGAACAGCGGCCTTTTGCCTGAGTTTGTGGAGGGAAAGAATATTCATTCAGGATTCATTGACCGGGAGGACAGAATCTGCTGCTATTCAGACCATGAGATTTTCGACCGCTTCCACAGAGTTAGTGTCAGAAGGACGGTTGAAAAGAGTGAGCAGTTGACTCTTAATGACTTGACAGCGTTTAATATAGGAGATTATGTTGTGCACATCGACCACGGTGTCGGGGTGTTCGGCGGGCTTGTCAGGATAAGGGATGACAAAGGCAGGATGCATGAGGTGGTGAAGCTTATGTACAAGGACGGGGATGTCGTGTTCGTGTCCGTGCATTCGCTGAACAAGATTTCAAGGTTCCGCTCAAAGGATGGAATTCCTCCGAAGGTCAACAAGCTTGGCTCAAAGACTTGGCAGAATCTCAAACTCAGCGCGAAGTCCAAGATAAAGGACATCGCCAAGGATTTGATCCAGCTTTATGCCAAGCGCAAGACCACGAAAGGATTCGCCTACTCCCCCGACAGTTATCTTCAGGAAGAGCTGGAGTCTTCTTTCATGTACGAGGACACTCCTGACCAGGAGTCCGCCAACAAGGCCGTGAAGAGGGACATGGAGGACAACAGCCCGATGGACAGGCTTGTCTGCGGTGATGTAGGATTCGGCAAGACGGAGATAGCCATCAGGGCGGCCTTCAAGGCTGTGACAGACGGAAAACAGGTAGTGGTGCTAGTGCCCACCACAATCCTTTCCCTTCAGCACTACACGACATTCTCTTCCCGTCTGAAGGATTTTCCATGCACTGTGGACTATGTGAGCAGACTGCGTACAGCCAAGGAAATCAGCGGGATAAAGGACAGGTTGCGGAACGGTCAGCTTGACATTGTGATAGGTACTCATAAGCTGTTGGGTAAAGGATTTGATTTCAAGGACTTAGGTTTACTGATCATCGATGAGGAGCAGAAGTTCGGAGTGTCCACCAAAGAGAAGCTTCGTCAGATGAAGAGTTCGGTGGACACGCTGACTCTGACCGCCACACCTATTCCCCGTACTTTGCAGTTCTCGTTGCTCGGGGCGAGGGATCTGTCCATCATCAACACTCCCCCGCCCAACAGGATTCCCACCCAGACTGAAATAATCCTTTTTGACAAAGATGAGATACGGAGCATCATAAACTATGAGCTGAACCGTGGAGGTCAGCTGTTCTTCATACACAACAAAGTGGAGGAACTTCCTTCGGTCCATGAGATTCTGCACAGGCTCGTTCCTGACATGAAGATATGCGTGGCTCACGGTCAGATGGAATCCAATGAGCTGGAGAACAGGATGTTGGAATTTATCCGTGGAGACTACGACATGCTTCTCTGCACCACGATCATCGAGAACGGTCTTGACATTCCGAACGCCAACACGATCATCATCAACCAGGCGCAGAACATCGGCCTGAGCGACCTGCATCAGCTTCGGGGACGTGTAGGAAGGTCTGACAGGAAGGCTTTCTGCTACCTGATAGTCCCTCCTCTTGTCACCATCACTGACGATGCTCGGAGAAGGTTGAAGGCCATAGAGGAGTTCTCCGATCTTGGAAGCGGTTTCAACATCGCGATGCAGGATCTGGACATCCGCGGGGCCGGAAATCTACTTGGAGCCGAGCAAAGCGGTTTCATCACTGACATGGGTTATGAGACTTACCAGAAAATCCTTGCCGAGGCTATGGAGGAACTTGGGGTCGAGACAGGAATATCCACAGTCCACACAGATGAGTCGTTCATCGAGGACTGCACCATCGAGACCGACCAGCCGGCGATGATTCCGGACTCATACATCGACATAACAGCCGAGAAGATAAGAATATACAAGCAGCTCGACAGTATGTCCAGCGACAAGGAGATTGACAGGATCAAGGCTCAGCTTGTGGACCGTTTCGGTGAGATGCCTTCTGATGTTGACAATCTCTTTGATGTGGTGAAAATCAGGAATCTTGGAGGAAAGCTTGGATTCGAGAAAATCATCATCAAGAACGGAATGATGATTATGTTCTTCATTTCCAATCAGATGTCACCTTATTACAAATCCAAGGTCTTTTCCGGAATATTACAGAACATCAATTCCAACGACAAACTTTTCAACCTCAAACAGTCGGAAGGTAAGCTCAAGATTGTGAGCCGGGGAATAGATTCTTTGACGAAAGCGCTCCATACTCTTAATAAATTGCGATAAAATCATTATCTTTGGAAGTTTGCCCTTTTGAACAGACAATGTCGAATCTTTTGGTGGAAATAGGAAATACGGCGTTGAAGGCCGCGTGGGCCGAGGGAATGACCCTCGGAAAGACTTTCCGTTATCAGGGCGAGAAGATGTTCGAGTACATCGACTCGCTTGTGGAGAAGGAGAAGCCGGCGGTGATGGTCGTTTCATCCTCCATTGAACTGGATGGCGGAACAGAGGACAGGCTGCGTTCCGAATGTGGCAGGCTGATTGTACTTGACAGTAAACACACTGACGTTTCGGATGAATATTCACTCCCCTCTTATCTTTCCTCGGACAGGGTCGCTTCAGTGATTGCCGCAAGGTATCTTTTCAAGGATAAGGGAAGTCTGGTATTTGATTTCGGCACCACTTTGACAATAGATGTCATAGAGCCTGACGGTGAATATTCGGGAGGCAACATATCCCCCGGCTTCAGGACAAGATTCAAGTCTCTTGCAAGATATTCAAGAACACTTCCCCTTGTGGACACCCCCGGTACTTTCAGGCGTACAGGCGATTCACTCAAGTCTTCGATTGAGTCGGGGGTAGTGTCAGGCATAATGTTTGAAATAGAGGGATACTTGTCTTTATTTCCCGGAAAAGTGGTGGTTTTTACCGGCGGAGACGCTTTATATTTTGCAAAAAGAATGAAAAACTCCATCTTTGCAGTCTGCAATCTTGTACTGATGGGGTTGGCCTTAATAGCTGACAGGTATGTTGAGAAAAACGGTTGGTAATATATTCCTTTTGACGGCTTTGTCGTTCTGTGCGCTTCCGGTGGGGGCTCAGAACGAGGCTTATAATGCCTATTCGCCATATTCGATGTTCGGAATAGGTGATATATCAAAGCAGGGAACCGCCTACAACAAAAGCATGGGAGGGGTTGGAATCGCCACAAGGGACAGGAGAAACATAAACATTCTCAATCCTGCGGCCGTCACCGCCAGGGAAGAGAAATCTTTCATGGCGGATTTCGGAATGGCGCAGGGCAACAGGTACTACGCCCAGCACGATATCAAGTCATCCAATAACACATTCAACATCTATGACTTCGTGATATCATTCCCTGTCTATAAGTCTTTGGCCATGTATGCCGGGGTGACTCCTTTCAGCGATATCGGCTACGATATGACCTCCAAGGTCACCGAGCCGTCCATCATCAGTCAGACAGGTGTCATCACAAACAATGTTCAGGGATATGGCGGAATGACGGATATATTCCTTGGGGCCGGCTTCAACGTGGTCAAAGGATTGTCAATAGGTGTCGAAGGGCAGTACTATTTTGGCAACTTGCATAAAAACAACACCTTTACGATGTCCAACAGCACGTACAGGAATATTTCCAGCGGTTTCAATATGAATCTCCATGCCTTCACGGCCAAGTTCGGCGTGCAGTACGAGACCAGTCTTGCCGGAAATGTTTCCGCTGTTGTCGGCGCCACCTACAGGCTTGGAACAAGTTTGAGGGGAGAGGTTGAAAGATATGAGATACAGACCATTTCATCCATAAATGATTCCACGCCTTCTCCAAGGACATACATTGACACCCTTGGCAGGGGAAATGTAAAGCTTGCCAGTGAAATCGGTGTGGGAATAGCCCTTAAGGGAGGGGACAAGTGGACGGCGGAAATCGACTACATCCGTTCGGACTGGAGTTCCAGCGGAATGAACAAGGTTCCCGGATTCGCAAGTGTGGGCAACGCGGTGTTCAGCGCTTCAGCCTCACAGTCCGTAAGGGCGGGATTCTCGATTGTGCCGAACAGGAATGATATCCGTTACTACCGTAAAAGGGTGACTTATCGGGCCGGAGCATATTGGGACCAGGCCTGCTGCAAGTTGGATGGAAACACGATAAACGCTGTAGGTGTCACTCTCGGAGCCACTCTTCCTGTGTTCAGATGGAGCAACGGCCTGACTGTTGGCGTGGATTTTGGACAACGAGGGTCGTTGACGGGAAATATGGTCAGGGAAAGATATGTGAATTTCAATATTGGTATCAACGTGTTTGACATTTGGTTCCTGAAACCAAGGTATGATTAAAAAAGAATAAAACAATACACAACGATGAAAAGGATTACACTGGTTCTGTTAACTCTTGCGGCTGCGGCTTTCGGAACGAAAGTTTCCGCTCAGGGAAAGTATGGCGCAGACAGCGCTGAATGCATTAAGTATCTGTCTTATTATCAGGAGTATTACAAGCAGAAGAACTACTCCGAGGCTCTTCCTAACTGGAGAAAGGCTTTCAAACTCTGTCCTCCTACAGCGAGCCAGAATATGCTTCTTAACGGTATGACCCTGATGGGCAAGGAAATTGTCAAGTCTAAGGACGCCCAGATGCGCGCGGCTATGATTGACACCGTCCTTACCCTCAATGACCTCAGGGCGCAGTACTATCCGAAGTACGCTGTGGCCGCCTATAACTCAAAGGGGCAGTACATCACGCAGTACTTCAAGGATCCTCAAATTGTCTATGAGCAGCTGAACAAGATCATCGAAGTCAATCAGGAAAACACCAAGCCAAGCCTTCTTCTCCTTGACCTCAATTCAGCCATTGAGCTTTACAAGAAATCAGCGTTGGGAGCCGAGGAAGTGATCAACACGTATCAGAACGCCATCGCCCTGCTTGACAAGGCGGGCAATGACGAAGAGAACGCCAAAATCAAGTCGGACATCGAGGGACTTTTCATCACAAGTCAGGTAGCCAGCTGTGACAACCTCATCGCCTTGTTCACACCTCGCTACGAGGCCGATCCTGACAATATGGAACTAGTGACAAACATTGTCAAGATGCTTGGCTCTACCGAAGGATGCCAGAACAACGACCTGTTCCTCAAGGCTGTGACCAAAATGCACAAAAACGAGCCGTCGGCCTCTTCGGCTTACTACCTTTACAAGCTTCACTCCGCCAAGGACGAGCCTGACACCGCAATCAAGTACTTCGAGGAGGCTGTGTCACTTTGTCCTGACGACGATCCGGTCAAGTCTGACTATATGATCGAGCTTGCCACATACTGCCTCAAAAACAACATCACCGGCAAGGCTTTCGACTATGCCAGAAAGGCCGCGGATCTCAACCCTGACCATCAGGGCAAGGCTTACTACCTGATCGCAACCATCTGGGGCGCAGCCCGCTGTGGTGGCAACGAGATTGAAAGCAGGGCTAAGTACTGGGTGGCTGTGGACTATCTCCAGAAGGCGAAGTCCGCTGACTCTTCCCTCACTGACGACTGCAACAAACTCATCTCCGCCTATAGCGTTTACTATCCTCAGAAGGCCGAGGCTTTCATGTACGATGTTGTCGATGGACAGTCCTACACTGTCAATTGTGGAGGAATGCGCGCGACCACTACGGTAAGAACACAGAAGTAGGCTTGAGTTGAAACTGAACATACATATGCTTATGATGATTGCAACTGCTTCGGCGGTTGCTTTCATCGTATTTTCCTGCAAGGGAAAACTGTCCGTGGCGGAGCGTCTTGACCTTGCCGAGACTCCTGTCCAGACAGTGGACAGCATGTTTGTTGTTCAGACGCGTAACGGGGGGATACAGATGAGGGTGGAGGCGGATGTGATGGAAAGATTCGAGAATGACACAAGCACTTACGAACTCTTTCCAAAAGGTCTGCACGCCTTCGCCTACACTGATGATGATGTGCTTGAGACGGTGCTGCACTCAAACAACGCGAAGCACTTCAAAAGCAAGAAGAAGGATGAAGAATACTGGTCGGCTTTCGGCAATGTCGTGGTCCAGAATGTGATAAACCAGCAGACTTTGGAGACGGACACTCTTTACTGGGACCAGGCGAACAAGGAAATATACACTGACTGTTATGTCAGGATGTTTTCCAATGACGGATTTCTGCAAGGATTCGGCATGAGGTCTGATGAGATGGCCAGAAACGTCAGGATATTCAAAGCCTTCAACAGCGATGTGGTTGTAGTTCAGGATTCGACAAAGATTATCATCGATTCGGTAAACTTTATTGGTCCTTTGCTTAAAAAATAATGGTTAATTGAATTAAAATCACTATCTTCGCACCCCAATACCTATTTTTTGGAAATTATAAAAACGTAATACACAATGGCGATTCTTCAAAAAACTCGCGAAAAGGCCGGCATGGCAGTGTCAATCATCATTGCCTTGGCCCTTTTGTCATTCATCATTGACCCTCAGACCCTTGAGACGGCTTTCAATGCGATGTCCTCCAGAAACGATGTCGGAACTATCAATGGAAAGACAATCTCTTATCTTGATTTCCAGCAGGATGTAGAGAAATTCACGACCATCAACGAGATGGTTACAGGTTCCTCCGCTCAGAGTGAGCAGCAGCAGGAGCAGGTACGCAACGCCGCTTGGCAGAGTCTTCTTGACAAGTATCTGTTTATAAAGAACGCCAAGGCCGCCGGAATCAGGGTAGGTGAGGAAGAAATGAAAGAGCTCCTTGCCGGTGACATGGTTTCCCCTGTCATTTCCCAGAATCCGGCTTTTATGGATGAGGACGGAAATTTCTCCAAAGAGGCTTTGCAGAACCTCATCAACGGAATTTCACAGGATCAGACCGGAAGGCTTAAGGAATATTGGAACTACATCCAGAACACAGTCTATACCCAGCAGTACTACGCCAAGTACGGATCGATGTTCACCCAGGGTAATGTTCAGAATCCTTTGATGCTCAGGAGGGCCATCTCCGAGAACAATAACACCACCAATGTGGACTTCGTCATGGTTCCTTTCTATGGTCAGGACACCACCGTAAAGGTTTCTGATGAAGAGATAAGAAAGTACTATGAAGGGCATAAGAAGATGTTCAGACAGAACGCTTCAAGGGACATTGAATATGTCGTTTTCGAGGTAAAGCCTTCCGAGGCGGACATCAACGCCACCAACGAGGCCATGTCTAAGGTGTATGACGAGTTCACCACCACAGAGAACGTGAAGTCATTCCTTGCCAAGAATTCAGAAAGAAACTACAGCGAGTACTGGTACAAGGCCGGCGAGCTTTCAACCGTCAACAAGAGCATCAGCGATTTTGTTGACAGCAATGCCGGCGGAACCTCGCCTGTTGTCTCCGGCGGCAATAATGCTTTTTATGCCGCAAGGATTCTCGCCACAGCCCAGATTCCTGATTCTGTCTATGTGAAGCACATTCTGCTTCAGGCCGGTTCCGAGAGCAAGGCTGACAGCCTTCTCAATGTCCTTTCAAAGGGCGAGAGCTTCTCAAACATCGCAGCTTCATATTCAGCTGACACAAGATCAGCGGCTGACGGAGAGCAGGGTAATCTCGGCTGGATGACCCAGACTTATATGATTCCGGGATTCGAGTCCGTCCTCACAGCCCAGATCGGAAAGCCTTACATTGTCAAGACTCAATATGGTACGCATATCGTTGAGGTAACGAAGAAGACCGCTCCTGTCGCCAAGAAGCAGGTTGCCATCCTTGAGAAGACCGCGTTCGCAAGCGGAGAGACATTCAACAGCTATTACGCCCAGGCAAGCAAGTTCTCCAAGATCGCGGACGGCAAATACAATAACTACAAGGCCGCTGTTGATTCAATGGGATTGTATTCACACCCAATGAGCAATGTTCTTGAAAGCACTTCTTCGTATGGTTCAATCAGCCAGGCCAAGGAAGTCACAAGGTGGGTGTTCGACAACAAGGTCGGCAAGGTGTCCGAGATAATCACCGTCAATAACAACTATCTCTTCATCGCCACTGTCACAGGAATCCATAAGGAAGGTGTGGCCAAGATCAACGAGGTTAAGAACATCATCCGTCAGCAACTCTATGCCGAGAAGGCCGGCGAGAAGGCCGCCGCTGACATCGCACAGAAGATTCAGGGTCTTACAGACCTTCAGGTCATCGCTGACACCCTGCACTCATCCGTAAGCGCGGGAGTGGATGTCAGATTCGCCTCTCTGGCGGGTCAAGGACTTGACCCTAAATTCATCGGCGCCGCTTCAGTGGCTCCGGAAGGAAAGATCTGCGGTCCTGTCGCCGGAACAATCGGCACTTACATATTCAAGGTCAACTCACGTGACACAGGGTCTTTCTACACGGAAGACGATGCGAAGAATGCAGTCGCCCAGTTGAACAACTACACTACGCAGATGATTCTCCCTGTCATGATGACTGAGGCTGACGTAAAGGATCACAGAGCTCGGTTCTTTTAACGGACAGATCAGCCTTGAAAAGAGGCAGCAGAGAATGTTAAGGATGGGTATTTACCCATCCTTTTTTCTTGAGGGCTATAATGATTGCCCTTTTCTTTCTGCAAATACTGCCGCGGAAAATACAAGTTTGTTATAGTTGTAAAAATAAAAACGTTTTTATATATTTGCGTTTGTAGTACTCAAATAATGACAATGCAATTCATATAATACCGATGGACTGTAAATAATCCCGTTTAATGATAGAAAGACAATATCTTTCATTAATGCAGTAATAGACCGACTGTATAAATCATAGGCATATATACAAAGTAGTTTATTTAAATATTACCATTATGAATAAGACCGCCATTATGTTGTTGACAGTCATTTTATTGGCAATATCTTGTATTGATGATAATGGACAGAGTATCTTTGAGCAGAAAGAAGAAAAAACAACACAAATTGATAGACTTTCTTTCAATTCATTTGAATATTTTTATCAAGTGATGAGTAGCATAAAAACTGAACGTCTCGAGAGGGGAAGTATTTCTCCACGTGTTGGATTAATGAGCAAAAGTTCAACTGTTGATTCATTGCTGTCCGGAGAAATTTTACCATAAAGAAAGTTGCCTGAAGGAGCCGTCCT
>CAVERO010000046.1:0-17376 GCA_963617915.1 Candidatus Methanomethylophilaceae archaeon
TATGCCGTCATCAGAGTGCGGCATCCGCTCTCTCTTTTTATTATTGCCGTATATTTTCAAGTATCTGATTCTTTATCTGCTCCATTCCGCGAATCGTAGGATGGCCGCTTTTTTTCTCGATGTCCATCAATCTGATGAGCGGTACTCCATAATGGGCGCATATCTCCTGTGTGGACTCGTTGATTTCCGTTCTCAGGTCATCACTCAAGATAAAATACGCATGAGCGTCCGGATAGAGTCTGCGGCAGTCGGACAGCATTTTCGCGAAAGCGGGGCGGAAGAGGTACAAGTCTTCGCGGGAGATATCATCATATTTGTATTCACCCATTCCGACTCCGGTCCAACTGTCGTTGATGGCTCCGAAAATCAGAATAATGTCAGGGTTGCCAAGCCGGGGCATTCGGGTTATGAATGACCTGTCCGCATAATCTGCACCGTAATATCCCGTATATGACACTGTCGCCCCGGAATAGGAATCATTTACACAGAGCCTGTACCCCTCGCTATGGGTAAGCTGCCACCACCAGGTCTGCTCCACGCGTGAAACATCGGTCCGTGATGTATCAGCCGGAGTGTAATACCATATTGCATTGCCGTCAGGGACATACCCCTCGAATGTGGAATACGAATCCCCCAGAATGGAAACGCTTTCAACCGTCTTTGCCTCGGAGCAGGCATAGGGCCACAGGGTGACGTTCCCGGTATATCCGGCCTCGCCTGCGTCGTGTTTGTAGTACCACGAATCCAGCGTGATGATATCCGCCGGATTTCCGCAGGCTTCATCCGGCACGGGCATTATGGCGGATCTCTCGCCATAAGGGTTCGGCTCCGCGGGCAGGAACTGCGCGGCTGCGGGCAGAGCGCAGAGAACTAAAAACAGAAGGTGTTTTTTCATGACCGTCAATTTATATCGATGCAATATTCGGGGATTATATCCACGCCTTTGATATCCAGCACAGGGCCGTTTTCAAAGGAAGGTATGTTCTCCTGCGGGACAGTGCCGAGGAACGGGGCGTCGGGAGTCAGTGGCCTGAAATAAAAGGTCAGGGGGCCGCCGCCGCTGAAACGGTTCAGCCCGATTGTCCATGGGCCGTTCCCCTGCCAGAGGTTGTCACCGGTCATACGGTTGTCCTGAAACATCATTGCAACATCGGCGACATAGTCCACCGACAGGAAGTACTCGTGTACCTGAGCGGGCTTCTGCCTCTCGAAATCCACCGCCAGGCGGCGTCCGCCGGCCTTGCGGCAATCAAGGGCTGGAGCTGCCGCCTCCACGGACCTTTTATAAGTCTTGAATTTGCCGCCAGAGAACCAGGTGTATTCAAAGTCGGGATTGCCGAGGCTTAAGAGCCTGACGGCATCTCCGTTTCCAACGACAGTTGCCGAAGTCAACAGGACACGGTCTCCGATGCGGAAGGCGTCGCGGGCTTGAGATTCCGTAAGAGTTATGATTTTTTCTCCCTTGTAAGTGAACGCACTGTCAAATCCGGGTTCCACTTTCACCTTCTTCCCGCCCTTGAATACATATTCTGTCGGCATCCCGTCGGGGGCAAAGAAGAACCATGCGCCGCCGGCCTTCATCAGAGGCTGCGCTGTGGCGTACTTCAGAAGCGCTTTGCCGAGAGGGAGATTGAACGGCAGGATGGCGCTCTCGTCTTTGGCAAGGCGCACCGGGATGCGGATGGTTTCATTGGAGAGCTTCACGTCCACCGCCGTATCCATATCGTGCCTTTCAAAATCGTGGTCCTGGAAATTGATGAGGAAAAGGAAGCCTGAACCGTCTTTTGTGCGGATGCAATAACGCAGATGGTCGCGGTCATCCACGGAAGGAATCTCTGACGGAAGCACGGTCTCCATCGGCGCGAGTTCGGAACCCCACTGCGCGATGAACGAATGCAGGGACTTCAGATATCTGTACACCGGCTTCTCCAGACCGTACTCGCCGAGCGGAGCCTGGAAATCGTAAGAAATCTTGGGGTTGGCATCACTCAGAAACTTCTCTCCGTCGGGGCCGAGAGGCGACGATCCGCCCTGATACATATAGTAACCGATGGCGTTTGCTCCGCCGCCTATGCAGCGCACTATCATAGCCTCCGCTCCGCGCGGATCGATGACGGGCCGCTTGTCATAGATTATCTGGATTCCGGCACCCATCTCCACGCTGAAGGAAGGGTAATCCTCCGGATTGTAGCGTACGGGGGCATAATCCGGAGTCTTGTGGAGGTCGCGGAAAGTGCAGAATTCGCTTTTTGCATTCACATCTCCCCACACGGGATAAGGGTATCCGGCTGTGACAGGAATGCCGCGATTGCCCAGAACGGCCGCATTCCCCCAGCCGGTTGCGGTGCAGAGTGGTGCATCTATGCCGCGTTCCTTCGCCATAGAGAGGAGGGTCTGCATATGGATATCTCCCAGGTCGGCCGTGGTGATCTCCTTGTCCTGCACACTGACTCCGGCCATCGTAATCGATGCATCGTAAGTGGCGGCGGTGTAATCGCCGGCCTCTCCGGGATAGCTGATGGCCCAGGATGCCGCAGAATGCTGATGCTCGTTTTCGACCTGCAGGCCGATTATGGGGCCGCCGTCCTTATAGTAAAGGCCCTTTATCTGTGCGGCTATCTGATCGTAAAGAAGTCCGGCATAATGCAGGTAGTTCACGTCATTCGAGCGCACCTCCAGAGGCTTGGTGAAAAGCCAGTCGGGAAGGCCGCCGTTGCGCATCTCGCCGTGGTCGAAGGGGCCGAGGCGGACGATGACGTCCATCCCGACCGCCCCGCAGAGTTCCACGAACGCGCGGAGATCCCTGTTCCCGCTCCAGTCGAACTGCCCTTCGTACGGTTCGTGAACATTCCAGAAAATATAGCAGGGTACGGTGTTCACTCCGCCAGCCTTCATCTTGAGGAGCTGCTCCTCCCACTGTTCGCGCGGATAGCGGCTGTAGTGGAATTCTCCCAGAACCGGAACATATGGCCGGCCGTTGCGCAGCAGATAGAAGCTGTTTACCTCGATGCTTCCGCCGTCAGGGGACTGTCCGCCGAGTTCAAGATGACCTGTTTTCACTTCCATTGCCTCCGCAGGAGCTTCGATGGTGTAGACATCCTGCGCCGCTGTAGAGAGCGCGGCGGCGCAGAGTATAAAGGGAACAAAGAATTTTTTCATTGCGTAAAACTAATCAATTAACGGTGATTGTGAACCATTCCGCTCCCGGAGTCTCGTTGCCGAGAGTGTCCTTCAGGGTGTCTATCCATACTTTGTAAGTTCCTGCTTCGGTGAAGGTAAGAGACTGCGACACTGTGCACTCCGTACCTGAGAGCGAAGGCCACCAGCCGCCCCAGTTGTCCGCGATTTCCGTAGGCTGCGTGCCGTTTTCATTGTAAACGGTAATCTTTGGCCAGACGCTTTCGTCTATGCCGGACTCGTCAGTGAATTTCAGTTCCAGGGTATAGGTGCTGCCAAAGGCGACGCAAAGAGGACTGAGGCACTCGGCGAACGGTGCATCGGAGTCGGAACCCGAAAGGCTTATGTCTATATAACCTTCAATGTCATTGCCCCAGCTCTGAACGGAGCTTGAAATGTCGTTCAGATAATAATAAATCCGGTAACTGCCTCGGGACGAAATTACGAAATCGTGTTCGACGGTCTCGCTCGATTTTCCCGAAAGGTCCACCTCATAGGTCTCATAGGTAGTCGTCCAGTCGGGAGTGATGAGCATAAGCTTGAGAGCACCGAGTTGGAAATTGTCTGAAACGACAGCCTGGAATTTATAGGTGTAGGTCTCGCCGTCTCCAAGGGTCTGGGCCACGGGATTTTCACTTGAAAGAGAAAGCACAGGGTCTTCTGTATCCAAAACCGCCTTCAGGGCCACGGTCTTGTCCGTGTGGTTGCCGGTCTTGTCGTAAACTTTCACGTCAATGCTGTACTCGCCGTCGGATATGCCCTCGATTGTATAGGCGTAGTCTGCCGAGGAACCGTAGAGGGTCTCGCGATGATTCAGGCTCAAAGCGGAACACTCAATTGTGATGTAATCAAGTTCCTGATTGTCGGAGATGGCCGCCGCAAGGCTGTAATCCGCCTTGCCTGATGTCGCGTCCGGGAAAATCAGGGCCGAGGAGGCCATTTCAACCGAAGGATTTGTGGAATCCGCGAGGAACTTCACATTGATGGAGGCGGTGCAGCTGAGTCCGGCGGCGTCCTTTACGGTAACCGTAATCTGCTGGTCGGTCTTAAGGCCCGCAGGAACGCTGAATTCAGTCCGGAATGCAAATTCTGCGGGCTGATAACCCTCGGAGAAGGACTCGTGCCTGTCAATGCCGTAGGCCTCGTTCACGATGGAAAATTCGGCGATGCCGTTTTCGGCCGTTATGGTTCCGGTAATCCGGAGGTCGGCATCAATAATCGCTTCGACCGATTCCTGGTCGAAAGAGACGAGGGGAGCAGCTCCTTCAAGTTTCTCCTTCTGGCAGGATGCCAGTGTGAGAAGAAGCGATGTTGCAAAGAAACAAGATATCTTTTTCATATGTAATCAACTGTTAATAACCGGGGTTCTGCCTGATCTGGTCCTTTGATTCCTTGATGAAGGAATTTGGGATGTACATCCTGTCGTGACTGTCGTCGACGGTGAAGTAGCCCTTACCGGCCTCGTTCGCCTTGGCGATGCGCGCATTGGCATACTCGACATATTTGCCGAAGCGGATGAGGTCCTGGCGGCGGAATCCTTCCATATAGAATTCGTGGCCGCGCTCTGAGAGAATCGCCTCGAGGAATCCGTCCTTGGATGAAACTGCCGCCCCGCTGAGTTCAGGCAGCTTGGCACGGGTCCGTACCCGGTTGACAAGCTCCACGGCCTCGGGAGTAGGGCCGCCGCTGTTGCGGCAGATGCACTCGGCAAGACTCAGAAGGACATCAGCATAGCGGTAAACGACCACATCGATAAAGCACCTTCCGTCCATCATATCCGGGTCCAGACCGTACTTGAGAATCACGGCGCCGTTCATATCGCTGCGATTGATCTGCTTTCCGCGCTTGTTGACATAAGAGTCCTTCAGAGTGTTCAAACGGGCGTCACCCGCTTCGTAGGTATCATAAAAATCCCACGGCATAATGTAACCGCCCCAGCCGGTCGCTTTATCCGCCCAGGGATAATCTCCGGGAAGATATGCGGCCACAAGATAGTTGGTCGCAGACTCGGAACCCGAATTGCAGGGCAGGCAATGGATGATTTCGGAATTGCCTATGCCCTCTTTTGAGAACACATAGGCGTAGTCGCTCTGCAGAGAGTAATTCATCGCATAAAGGTCGCGTGCAATCTCCTCTGCCTTTGTGAACTGGCCGCGGATCATATAGTACTTCAGCAGCACCATACGGGCGGCACCCTTCGCCATACGGCCGCGCTGGGCGGGCATCTCGGGCAGACGCCCGATAGCGTCAAGCAGGTCTCCCTCCATCATCCTGTCATATTCTTCATCGGTCAGACGGGGCAGATAGGCAAAGGTCTCGGGGTCGTCCAGGACATCGTCGGATGCAACGGGAACAGGCCCGAAGAGGTCATACAGACCGAGAGCCATCCAGCCTCTCAGAGCTTCGGCTTCACCGATATAAGCTGATTTCACGCTCTCTGCAACGGGAGAAGCCTCGATTCTGCGAATAACGTTACGAGCCTTTGACAGATATCTGTATCGCGAGAAGAAAAACCAGTTCTGGGAGTCGAGACTGCCGTCATTGTTCGTCCACTGATGATAGTACATAGTATCCCAGCCCCAGCCCCAGTTGCACCAGAGGCAGTCGGTGGTCATATCGGAATATATCTGATATCCCTTGTCATCGGCCTCGTACATACCTCCGAGGGAACTGCCGCTTGCCCAGAGTCCCGGCTGAAAGTCGTAGTAGAGGGCATTGACCGCAAGTTCAAGGTCGGTCTCGGTCCGGAAGAAGGAGTCCGGGGTAATCTCGTTGAAATTTTCCCTTTCGAGGGTGCAGGCTCCGCAAAGAAGAACGCTCAAAGCGATTGAAATATATTTTTTCATACTGCAGTCATTTTAGAATTTGAAATCAATGCCGAAAGACACGCTGCTATAGTTGGGATATGCTCCGTGTCCGTTGCCCGTTTCCGGGTCCATCCCCGTGAACGGAGTGAGGACAAACAGGTTGCGGCCGGAGAGGTAAAGACGCAGGCTTCTGAATTTTGACGCAGGATTCTTTGCCGCGAAAGTATAGCCGAGAGAAACGTTGTCCAGACGCAGATACCAGGATTTCTCGTAGAAGAAATCGCTTTTTGCCGGATCGATTCCGGAGTTGGCCTCATACACTCCGGGGAGAGTGCCGGAAGTGTTGTCGGGACTCCAGCGGTTCTTTATCTCGGAGAGGGCATTCAGGCCATAAGTCATATCCTGAACGCCATAAACCGACTGGTAAAGCACTTCGTTAATCTTGTAGCCGTTCAAAGATCCGTAGATGTAGACATTGGCATCCCAATTGCCCCAGCGGAAAGTGTTGTTCAGAGACACCGGTATAGGGGTCGAATTGAAAAGAAGAACCACATCGGCATCATCCAGAGTGCCGTCCGCAGCGTCAGAATAGATATATCTGCCCTCGCGGTCCTTCACCCAGTTGCCGGCATCGTCGGTGGCGTGACCGTTCAGATCCCGATAAAGGATGCAGCCTGCCTGAGAATTGGGAAGATGCGCATAAGTATCTCCCTGGGCGATGAGGCCATCGGTCTTGTAACCATAGACACTGCCCCAGTCCTCAACCGTCGGCTGATAGATTTCAGGAATGAAATCCGCGTCGCGCTTGACCGTATGGTTGCGATAGAAGGAGAAATTCAGATCCGTGGACCAGAAGAAGCGGCCGTTGTCGATGTTGACGGAATGGATTCCGAGGTCGATTCCGCGGGTGCGATAAACATCGCCGGAATTGTAGTCTATTGTCCGGATTTCCTGATAAGACATCAGGCTTTTGGAAAGGATGACGTCGGAGCGCGTACGTTGGTACAAATCCACCGTGGCGCTGATTCTGTCCTTGAAGAAACCGAAATCAAGACCTATGTTGATGTCTGTGAGAGTTTCCCATTTGAGGTTGGAGTTCCCGATATTGGACAGAGACACTCCGTTTACGAGAGTCCCGCCGGGGGCGAACACATTGCCAGAAACTGCATAGTAGGAATTTATTCCGGTGAGGTAGCCGGCATTGCCGGTCTGGCCGATGCCGGCGCGGAGTTTAAGATTGCTCAGCCACCCGGCGGCTTCCTGCATCCAGTCTTCCCTGTTGATTCTCCAAGCCGCAGACACGCCGGGGAACACGCCCCACTGGTGCTTTGGCGAGAAGTTAGAAGAACCGTCCACACGCACGTTTGCAGTAAGGATGTACCTTTCGTCAAACGCATAGTTGATACGTCCGAAGAACGAAGCCATCTCGTTGGAGCTCTTGTAAGAGCTGATTGAAGGTTTCTCCTGTGCGCTGGTTGCGAGGTTGTTGAAAGTGGCGTTGTCGAACGGGAAGCGGTTTGCCACTATTCCCATTCCTTCCCACTGACTTTTCTTGAACTCCCAACCCGCGAGGGCGCTGAAATCGTGCTTGCCGGCGAAGACCTTGGAGTACTGGGCCACAACATTGACAAGACCAATCTGGCTCTTGCCGTTCTGCTTGCTGGCCTGACCATCCTGGGCGGCGCCCTTCTTGGTGGTGGTAGGGATGTACTGGTCGTGCTGCTCATCCCGCATATCGACGCCGGCCGTAGCCTTTACGCTGAGACCTTCGAAAGGCTTGACCTCCACATATCCGCTCACATTTAAGTCCAGCGACTTGGTCTGGTCTATAATGTCGAGCAATGACACAGGGTTCGGATAGATGTCACGTATGGGGTTCACGGAATAGGACCCGTCCTCAAGATGGACAGGCACAAGGGGAGTGAACGTCATCGCCGAATAGATAAGAGGAGAATTGTCGTGGCGAGCCTCTCCGAGAGGCACGTCATTATATTTTATCTGCGCAAACGTGGCATTGACGCCGGCCGTCACGATTCTCCCGAATTTCTGATCGATGTTCAGGCGTCCGGTAATGCGCTCCATATCGTTGTTCCTGGCAACGCCCTGATGGTTGTAGTAGCTCATGGAGCCAAGGACCTGCGTATCTGCGCTTCCGGTATTGACGGAAAGATTGTGTTCGTGCACTATGCCCGTGCGGGTCACTTCTTTAAGCCAGTTTGTGCCGTCGCCCACGAACTCGTCTATCTGCTCCTGTGTATAATTCTGCTCCGAGGTCCTTCCGAGTTCGGCAAAAATCTTGTTCTGCTCGGTCATATAGTCCTTCGCATTAAGAAACCGGGGCGCGTCCTTCATCCATGTGGCAGAAACACTGCCGGAATAAGATATCTGAGGCCTGCCTTCCTTTCCCCTCTTGGTCGTCACGAGGATTACGCCGCCGGAAGCGTCTGAGCCATAGATGGCTGCAGCAGATGCGTCCTTGAGGATATTGATGCTTTCGATATCATTGGGGTTGAGGTTGATAAGACCGGTATCGTGCGAGGCGCCGCTGTAGGCGGTGCCGGAAGATACTGAACTGGCGGCCACCTGAGGCACGCCGTCGATGATGATAAGAGGACTCTGGCCGGAAAGACCGCCGCGGATGCTGATGTTAAGCGCCGCACCCGGAGCCGCGTTGCTGTTGGTGATGTTCATACCTGCGGCGCGGCCGCGAAGCATTGAGCCCACCGAGGCATCACCTGCCACTGGCAGTTCATCCGTCTTGACGGAAGCCACCGCTCCGGACAGGTTACCCTTCTTGATGGAGCCGTAACCTACAACCACAACCTCATCGAGGAACTGGGCATCTTCGTTCAGAACGAAGGTCATCTTCGATGCCGCCGGCATCGAAACATCCGCATAGCCTATGCAGGATGCCGTAAGAGTGGCGCCCTCTGCGACAGAAGAAATGGTGAAGTTGCCGTCCAGGTCGACGACGGTGCCGTTTGAAGTGCCCGCTACCACCACACCGGCGCCTGTTACGGGCTGCCCCGAATTGTCGAGAACCTTTCCGGTGACAGTTATATTCTGTGCATATGCCGCCACTCCAAGAAGCAGCACCGCGAATATTGATACGATAATCTTTTTCATAAGCTTCATTAATATTTTATCCAAGCCCAAGGAAGAGCGGTATCCAGATAGAATGTAGCATTCCCGGTATATTCGGTTGAATATTTGATACACGGTCCGTCAGCCGCTATACACCATTCGTTGCCTTCCTCGTCGCAGCGGTAGACAGTGGCCCAGCCGTCGGTATAGAAGTAGTATTGATGCGTCGCGGCGGATCCGTCGATTCCGACAACGGCGCTGTAAACGTCATTGCCCAGATCGGTCAGCGCGTCCGTGGTGCCCCAGTCGGCAAATGTGGTGAATCCCACTCCGGAAACATAGAACGGGCCGGTGATTGGAGTACGCTCGATCGGGGTCACGCTGTAGCTCTGGCTGAGAATGTTTACAGTGAACTCGTAGCATCCTGCCTCAGGAATGACGACGGGAACGGCATAACCTCTCTTGTTGAGAATCTTGCTGCTCACATAAGGACTCACGCCGAAGATGTCTTCGTCCGCGTTCTTCACAGGCGAGATGTAGAGCTTGGTGTTCGCCTTGTAAGTGCGGATGTTCGCCTTGTACTCATAGCCTGCATCCTGACGGTACATATAGTGGAAGAGGCCGTCGATGTAGTCGGCCGGATTCTCCTCGGCATCGAATATGTACATCTGCGCATAGTCGCTTATCGGATCCTGCTCCTCGACCGGCGTGACCACGAGTTCTATCTCGAGAACGCCCCTGTTGCCGGCGGCGTCTGTCGCGATGATGGCGGCAGGATAGCTGGCGACCTCGGTGAAGCTTATCTTATCCTCGAAAATGCCGCTGCGGCCGTTCTGGCTGACAGTTTTGGAATAGGATATCCCGGGGATTTCCACGGTGATGGAAGCAAGTTCCCTTTCGTCCTTCGCGGCGATGGAACAATTCCATACGCCTACACCTGCGGAAGGGTCGAGTTCCACGCCCACCTGCGCGGGCAGGGAAGTGGTGATTACGGGTTTCGTCACATCGGGAGTGAACTTGAGAGTCACGCCGCCCACGTTCGTTTCCCCGTTTGCAGCGCAGACCGTCACTTTGATTTCCTGCGGCAGGCTTGCCGTCTTCGGTACCGGCACGCTGTACTCGTAGTTATAGACAGACGGCTTTTCGCTCGAAAGATCATAGGTTTTCTTCAAGCCGACTCCCTCGCACTCGAGGCTGACGGTCTCGATGCCTGCGGGTGTTGAAACCTGGCCCGAAAGAAGAACGGTATCCCCGGCGAACGTGCCGATTTCGCTCCGGGCGATGTAATTGCCCGGAACGACTCCGTCGTAGTTCTTCCGGCAGGCGGCGATGGCAGCTGCTGCAAGGAAGAGCAGGACGAACGGTTTCAGTGTTCTTTTCATAATGTTAAATATTGGTGTTATTGTTTTTTGAATGATTCGAATACCGGAAGGGCATTGCCCTCAAAGTCAAACAGCGTCGAGTTGCTCACGACATTTGCTCCCCCTTTTTCCCAACCCGCATCTCCGGCAGGAATGAAAATCGGGTCCCAGTAGAGAAGGCCGGTGATATGCGCATCCGGATTGTTTTTTATGGCCGAGAACATCTCGTCCATAAACGCCTTCTGGCCTTCCTGCGTCATAAGCTCATCGGGATACGGATGATTGTGCTTGAGCTGCCCGGGCCAGCCGTCGTGCTTGTTCTTGCTCCAGGCATAGCCGATCTCCATAATGAAGATGTCTTTGCCGAACTTTGCATATATCTTCTTTGCCCAGTCTATGATTGCCGAGGGGTAAAGTCCGGTCCAGTACGGATAGTATGAGCCGCCGATGATGTCGTAATCGACTTTCCCCGCAGCGAGTTCGCTGTGGAGCCAGTCGTATTTGTCATAGTTGCCGGCATCGTCGCTGTGGATGATGATTTTCGCATCGGGAGCGATTTCCCTTACAGCCCTTGCGCCGGAGTTGTACAGGGCGCAGAGATTCGACATATTTGCCGTGGAGCCGTCGGGATAAAGCATTCCTGCCTGGCTTTCGTTGCCGAGAGACACATATTCGGGAAGAGTGCCCTGCGCAGCCATCCGCTTAAGATAATCGCGGGTGTAGGTATAGACAGCCTTCTTCAACTGGTCGAAAGTGAGGCTCTCCCAGGAATGCGGCTTTGTCTGCATTTCGCCGTTGGTCCAGTAGTCGCTGTAATGAAAGGTGAGTTCTATCTGCATCCCTGCGTCCTTCGCGCGCTTTGCGAGCCCGAGGATGTCCTCTTCGTTCTGATACCCCTTCGGGAGGCGGTTGGAAGGCGTGAAGGCAGCGTTCCCGGGATCGTTGTACAGCCTGAGGCGGACGATGTCGAAGCCGTTTGCGGCAAGGCCCTTCACGCAGTCGGTCTCGACTCCGTCCCAGCGATACTTCCCGCCGTTGTCCTCGACCAGAGTGAGCATAGAGATGTCACCGCCCTTGAGGAACTCTGTCTGAATCGGCTGCGGGTCCGGTTCATTCCTGCTTTGATTCTCATTTTTGCAGCAGCAGACCGCGCACAAGGCAATTATAATAATAGTTCTTTTCATTGTTCCAGTCCTTTATTTCCAAGTTCAATAAGATGCAGGCAGTTTCCGCGGTTTCTCTTGTCGAGGTCCTCATCCCAGATTGCGAGATCGGGCAGGGACACCGCGAAATAATCCATAACAATATGGTCTTCCAGATGCTCGCGGCCGAAGTCGATAAGGGAATTGAAGCGCTCGGCAGCTTCTTCGTACCGACCGAGTTTCTTCAGAGCAAGTCCTTGATAATAAATCTTTTCGGGATTTGCATCGTTGTAGTAGAGGGCTGCCGCAGGCTTGAGCTGACCTTCCGCCGCCTTTCCGAGGCACTCGCGGGACCTCGCGACGTTTCCGGCCTGTTCCCAGGCAAGTCCAAGGAAATAATAGAAGTCCTGCTCCTGTGCGCCGTACAATTTGCCCTCGCCCAGATGATGCGGATACTCCAGGCATTCTTCAAGGAGCTTCACCGCCTCCATGGGCCTGTCCTCTGCCATCGCCTTCTTCGCGAGTTCCACGCGGGCATACTGGTACTGAGCCGGCACTTTTCCTTCTCCTCCCTCCCAAGGATGGAAGATATGGGCGTCAAGTTTGTCCTTGGCCTCCCCGCAACGCCCGAGCCGGTTCAGAAGGGTTATTTCCTCGAGCACAAGGTCGTCGCGGCTCGCGATGAGCGAAGGATATTTCTGCAGATTGTCAAGACGCTGCTGATACGGATAGCCGAGTTTCTTGTATAGCTGGTCAAGCTCCATAAGGATACGGCTGTCGGTCTCGTCAAGGCTGAATGCCTTTTCGATTGCCGCCACGGCCTTTGCCGCATCGTGCTGCTTGTTGTAGTATGAAAGGGCGAGATTGCGCCATACTGTAGGGAAAGACGGATTCAGCGCCGCAGATTTCTCCCAGGCGGCCGTCGCCAGGTCGTACTGGCGCTTGTCATAATAGAGGTTTCCGAGAAGATACGGGGCCTTGGAATCTCCCTCCGGGGCCGCTTCGAGTGCGGCAATCGCTTCAAGACGGTTTGGGAAGCAGAAAGCGGGATCGAAGGAGGCCGCCTTGTCGTACCGTCCCCAATAATAGTATGTCATTATGCTCACGGCTCTCGCCTTTTCCGCAAGGCTCCAGACCTTGGAAGCCTCATCGCAGAGTCCCGCGGCCTTGTAATCAAGGGCCAGCTCGTCGTAATTGTGGCAACAGCCGCGCATAAGTTCCGTGAGTTCCGCCTCGTTCCCCGCCCCGCACAGAATCTCCTCGAAGCGGCAGCCGTAGTTGAAGCGGTCGATTTTCAGGGATTCGGCACAAAGTTCCAGAGCCTCCCGTGTCCGCCCGAGATGTCTCAAAACGGCAGCCTTGAGCGCACGTGCCTTGTGGTTGTGATAGTTGCGGCAGAGCGAATGCTCAACTTCCCAAAGAGCCTTGTCCCACTCTCCCTTCGCGGCGCTTATCTGGGCGCAGGCCAAATATCCGGCATCCTGCCAGGCGGCATTCCATGTGGACTTGTAAAACCAGTCGTAAGCCTCATCGTACTTGCCTTCGTACTTCAGACAGAGGGCGAGGTTGTACAGAGGCTCGCCGTCGTACGGGTTGAGATTGCGTTTCTGGAGCACCTTCACCGCAGTGCGCAGATAAGATTCCGCCTTGGCAAACCTCCCGCGGCGGATGTACCACAGGCCTACGGCGTTGTTGCAGCGTACATCCATAGGATCGCGCCTCAGCGCTTCTTCGTAATAGTCCAGAGCGGACCAGGTGGCGTGGCGGTACTGTTCGAGATGGAGTCCTGTGAGGTACAGCTGCTCGCACGTCTTGATTTCCGAAGGGGTGAGCGCGGCCTCCGCGGGGGCTGGAATTTCCGCATCAGGCCCCTGCGAAGCTTTGCACACCAAGCTGTTAACCACTAATTCGAGACTTTCAAACGGGACGTCGCCGACGGGTACGATTCTGTCGTATACCTCCTCCGGAGAGAGAATCCTTTCTTCTTCAAATATCCGTTTCCCCCGGGCGGTGCGCAGTATGATGCTGCACTCCTGCTTCGAGGTGGCATATGCCATAATGCGGACGCCGCCCTCCGCAGGTACGATATTCAGCACCATATCCTTGTTCGCCTGTTTCACCACGCCAAGTTCGCGGTACGGGAAGAAATACTGCACGAAAGACTTCTCCTCGTACGGCATCAGCCAGGTGAAGTCGGGCTGATTTTCAGTATAGACGCCGGCCATCAGTTCGATATACGGGCCGTCCTCGTCGGTGAGGTTGCGGTCCCAGGCGCGGCCGAAATCGCCGTTGCCCCAGGTCCACTGTTTCTTGCCGGGGCTGAAATGATGGTCGGCCACATGGAGCATTCCAGTTTTCGTGTCGTTTTCATAACCTCCTTCGAAATCAAAAACGGACTTCGCCACCATATAGGAGGTGGGTACATAAATGTTCTTGTAGTTGGATATGTCCACACCCGCGCTGTAGTCCATCTTGTAATAGACTCCGGTGGCAATGGGGAATGTGCTTACAGCCCTCTTGCCGTGGTCGAAGACGGCGTTGACATCGGGCGGGAACACGCTCTGGTACTCGTCGTTCACCTTGACTGCGGGGTTCGCCCACCACAGGAAGGTCTGGGGAGTTTCAGTGGGATTGTACAGCACGCCCTTTATCTCCAGATACGCGCAGCCGGGATGCAGGGTGAATCCCGCCATGCCCTTCTGGTGGAACATCTGCTCCCGTTCGGAACACCATACCGTCACGCTGCCGTCTTCGTTCTCCTCTATCGTGCAATCCACGGGCATAAAGGTGCTGGGGCGGTGGTGCTGCGGCCAGTTGAACTCTATGCCGCCGCTGATCCAAGGGCCGGCAAGCCCCACGAGCGCAGGCTTGATTACCCGATTGTAATATATGAAATCGCGTCCCGCCACCTTGTCGTAGGCCCTCTGGACGCGTCCGCCGAGTTCCGGGAGAATCATTATCTTGAGGTATTCATTCTCAAGCCAGACTGCACCGTACTCGTGATCGGACTTGGTGTCGGCTATAGACTCGATTACGGGATACGGATACACGACGCCGCTGCTGCCTTGATAGACTCTCTTCTCAAGGAAGATAGGGTTCTTCTCCGGCGCTCCGACCTCATAGGTGGGAATCACCACCTTCTCTTTCCACGCTTTAACCATAGTATTTTAGTTTATCAGTTCTTTTTCAAGTTGTTCGAGGGACTTGCCCTTGGTCTCGGGCAGAGCCTTTACAAAATACAGCAGAGCCGCCACGCAGATTGCCGTGTAAATCCAGAACGTGCCGCTGGTGCCGAGCACCGCATTTAGCAGCGGGAACGACAGCGTAAGGGTAAAACTGCCTATCCACAGTACGGAAGTGGCTGTTGCGACCGCTATCGCCCGTACGCGGCCGGGGAAGATCTCAGAAATGAGTACCCAGGTGATGGGGCCGAGGGTCATCGCGTAGCAGGCGATTGCCATTACGCAGAGGATGACCATAAAGATGCCCTGCGCATGGAAGAAATAGCAGGCCCCGAGAATAAGATATATTCCGGCCAGACCTCCGGCGCCCATAAGCATCAGGGCCCTGCGGCCGAGTCTCTCTACCGTGAAGAGGGCTACGAAAGTGAACACGAGGTTCGCGATACCCGTTATCACTATATTTATAAAGGTGTTGTCCACGTCATAGCCCGCGCTTTGGAAGATTTCCTGGGCATAGTTGAAAATCACGTTTGTGCCGCACCACTGCTGGAAGAAGGCCACCACGCAGCCAAGCAGAAGCACCTTGTGGAAAGGCTTGCTGAAAAGGAGCTTCAGACCGCCTTTCTCCTCTTTTGCGGCATCCGTCCTGCTCTGTTCGAACTGAGCCAGCTCATCATCGGCATACGCGCAGCCGCCGATTTTGGCAAGAGTGGCCGCAGCCGTCCCGCCCCTGCCCGCAAGACTGAGCCAGCGGGGGCTTTCGGGGATGAAGAAGGCGAGAATCAGGAACGCCGCAGCGGGGAATGCCGTGGCCCAGAACATCCATCTCCAGCCGCTTGCCACATTCCAGTCGGGGGAGTGGGTGCCGGCAATGCGCCAGTTCACGATCTGCGCGGCGAGAATGCCTATTACTATAGTAAGCTGATTCAATGTGACAAGTTTGCCCCTGATCGATGTGGGCGCAACTTCGGCGATGTACATGGGACTCAGGCCGCTGGCCGTGCCGATAGCTATGCCTCCTATGAAGCGCGCGGCAAGAAACCAGCCGAAGGTGTTGAAAGCGCCGGTGCCGATTGACGAAACCACGAATATGAATGCGGCGAGGATGAGCAGCGGCTTGCGGCCGAATCTGTCGGCAAGCGCGCCCACGGAAAGGGCGCCGACCATACAGCCCGCAAGGGCGATGCTGGTGGCGAGGCCTATGAGCAGGTTGTCGCCGCCGATTCCGAAGAAGTCTTCGTAGAAAATCTTTGCACCTCCGATTACTACCCAGTCGTAGCCGAAGAGGAGGCCGCCCATAGCCGAAACTATGCAGATGAAATAGATGAATGGCTTGTTGAATTTGTACATAGCCGGTCGCCTTAGTGTTACGATGCAAAAGTGGGGATATAAATTCAACAAAAAAATGAATTAATTATTTAATTTGATGGACAAAATTATTTTTATCCATTGCGGTGTAAATTTTATATCTTTGCGATATAACGAGTTTGCGACAATGGCAGTAAAGTTAAAAGATGGATTTAAAGGCAGCAGAAGTATCGTGCTTCCCGCCGCCGTGAAGGAAGAACTGCGTCTGGGCGCATATACCTCCCTGCTTTATGTCACGGACATAGGACACTATCCGAAAGCTCAATATCATTACAGATGTCGGGAGGGAGGTGCGGCGGAATACATCCTTATTTATTGCACCGGCGGCAAGGGATGGATAGAGTGCGGTGGGGCGAGGCACATTCTGCAGAGCGGCAATTTCTTCATAATACCGAGATACCGAGAACACACCTACGGCGCCGATGAAAACGACCCGTGGTCCATCTACTGGATTCATTTCACCGGCACGATGGCGGACTCTTTCGGAGGCGGATTCGACCATGTCTGCGAAATCAGCCCTGCGGAGGATTCCAGGATATCGAACCGACTGGAACTTTTTGAAGAACTCTACAAATCCCTTGAATCCGGCTACAGTGAGGCGCAATTGAACTATTCCTGCTCGGTTCTGGGACACCTTATGGGCTCTTTCAAGTATATCGACGCCTTCCGCGCCACCGGAAAGATGGAGGAGGGAAGCCTTGACATAATAGACCGATGCCGCCATTATATGCTCGAAAACATCGAGAAGCAGATTTCCCTCGCAGACATCTGTGCCTACATCGGCCGATCCCAGTCATACTGCAGCGAGATGTTCCGCCGGTTCACCGGAATGTCCCCCGTCCAGTACCTGCAGACCCTGCGCATCCAGACAGCCGCCCACCTGATGGATGTGACGTCTATGAAAATCAACCAGGTATGCCTCAAAGTAGGAATCGCCGACCCATATTATTTCTCCCGTCTCTTCTCCAAGACAATGGGAATGTCCCCGAAGGAATACCGCCGGAGCGTGGAAGGCTGTCCGGCACATCGGTGAAGGCGCATCAGATAATTTGCCATACGGATATGGGACTGTCAGAAAAAAGATTTAACTTCGCGTGGTATGTAAAAAAGAAAGTAAGATGCTTTATCCGATAGGCATACAGGACTTCGAAAAAATCCGCAGGGACGGATATGTCTATGTGGATAAGACTGACCTCGTGTTCAAGATAGCCATGAACGGTGGCTACTACTTCCTCAGCCGTCCCCGCCGTTTCGG
>CAVERO010000047.1:0-17125 GCA_963617915.1 Candidatus Methanomethylophilaceae archaeon
AGAAGATGAAGTTTTTTCACCTCAAAGAACATTTCAAACAAATCAAAACAGCTTTTTAGATAGCCGCCGAAGATAATAGTTGCCACGGCACAAGGAAAAATAACTGTTAGGAACAGCGAAATGAATCATATTGCTAATTTCCATAATAATGATTAAGTTTGCGGAAATTGAAAGATTATGAGCCAAAAAGAACGGGCGACGGAATTTGTGGTGTTCTGCATAGAGAATCTTGCGGATCGTTTAGGCGTGTCCGGTTCTACAATATTCAACAAATTGAACAGCATAGGAGCGATCTCCGGGTTCCTTTATCCAAGTTACGAATCCCTGCATACCCAAAGCAAGGATTACATTCTTGATGAGATCCAGACCTATATCGCCCGCCATAACCTCAACGTAAAACTATGACTGGAAATACTTTGATAAATGAGACCCTGCTTCAAATGAAATATGCCAGAGTCATTTCTCTATTAGCCAAAAGGCTGAATATTTCCGATGAGAATGCGATGTCTTTTTTTTATAACTCAAAGACCTACAGCAACCTCACTGACCTAAGAAATGGATTGCAAAATATGAGTGACGCCTTTCTGGTTGATGAGATCATCCAGGAAACTTCCGCCCACTGAAACCAGACATATATACCGCATCCCTAATAGTCATTATATTTCATATTCACAGATGTGTAGCATATCTGCAAATATTTCCGTAAAATTGTCAAAATAAGATTCACGAATAAACTACGCCTGACAAATTACATCATAACTAACTTAAAAATATTCACAATAATGAAAGTTAAGCATTTATTAATCTTTCTTTTATCAATTTGTGTTGCACTGCCGCTGAGTGCACAGGACGAGCAGCGCACAATTAAAAGGAAAGTCGCCATCGGCAGATTCTCAAATGAGACCCAGTATGCGAAAGGACTCTTCTATGACAAGGAAAATGATCCGATGCGGAAACAAGCCCTTGATATTCTTTCATCGAAGCTGGCTTCAAGCGGCAAGTTCATCCTTTTGGAACGGGAAGACCTTGACCTCCTTGTAGCGGAAGCCGGAGCCGACATGAAAAAAATCGGTGCCGATTACATCATCCTCGGTTCAATAACAGAGTTCGGACGCAAGAACGAGGGACAGCAGAAGGTGTTTTCTTCAACCAAGACTCAAACCGTAGAGGCCGGTGTAAGCATCCGTCTTGTAGAATCAGCGACAGGTCTGATCATATATTCGGATGAAGCAAAAGGGTATGCCGAGACAACGACCAAGGAAACGCTTGGAGTTGGCGGCAAGGCTGGTTATGACGCGACACTCAGTGACAAGGCAATCTCCGCCGCGATTTCCCAGCTGGTTGAAAATATCATTAACAAATGTATGGACAAGCCTTGGCGCTCGTATATTCTGTCTGTCGAGGACGGCACTTACATCATTTCCGGTGGTGCATCCCAAGGAATTGCGGCCAATGACAGGTTCTACGTTTACAAAAAAGGAAAATCAGTAAAGAATCCTCAGACAGGAATGATGATAGAACTTCCTGGGACCAAAGTAGGGGAAGTCACTGTCATCTCATCTATGGGAGACACTCCGGAAACCGAGATTTCATTCTGTAGTTATACCGGAGAGGATCTCGACGTGGCCAATATTTCCGAAAACTATTATATTATGGAGGATAAAAAATGAAAAGAAGGATTCTAACCCTTACGATGATTCTAACCGCACTGCTGTTTTTGTCTGGCTGCGGAGTCGGCTCTCATTCAATCGCATCCGGAAGAGAGGATGCCGCAGGTTTGGTTTTCACAGACAATATCAGGCGCGACATCACCGTCACAATTGACGGTAAAGACTACAACACGCAAACAGTCAAGGTAAAAGATTATAAGCCCGGAATGAACATAAAGAACGCTGCTATCAACACAATCAGGATTGAACCCGGACAGCATAGCGTGATTGTGAGAGCAGGCAATGACGAACTGTTCAAAAAGCGGATATTCGTCTCTACTGGTGAGAATAAAGTAATCAAACTATGAGAAGGACAGCACTGTTCGTTGCCACAATCATCCTGTTGTCATCATGTGCGCCGACGCTTATGTACAATTGGGGTGGTAATCCTAGTGGCGGAGTCACTCCATACGAGAATCTGACTTATCAGAATTATGACAAGCAATCACCCGAAACTCTTTGCAAACTGATTGTCCTGTATGAAGACATGACCGCCAACCCCGGAGGTACCCGCAAAGTTCCAGCCCCTGGAATATGTGCCGAATATGGCTACCTTCTAATGCAGCCTGAAGTTCTTCAGACATTCACAGAACACGCGACCAAGGCACAAATGAGAATATTCAAAGACAAGGATCTGAACTCATATTTTATAGAACACGGCAAGGAAATGTTTGAGAAGGAAATCGAGTACTATCCGGAATCCGCAACATTTATCGGACCATTGGTTAAAAAGTTAAGTTCAAGATAAGCAATGAAAAAATTTCTCTATACAATTCTGCTAATCATTGCAGCGACTTCTTGCTCCACAACGACAAGGCTGGCCCAGTACCCCAAGATGTACGAGAGCAAGCCGGTCACCATTCTTGTAATGCCACCTATCAACAACACCGCCAATGTCGAGGCCAAGGACCTGCTGTATACTTCTATAAGCAAACCACTGGCGGAAGCTGGGTATTATGTGATTTCGCCCCATCTTGCGATGGATATTCTCAAATCCGAAAGCGCCTACGAAGCCGAGATGTTCGTCGATGCCCCGCTTGACAAATTCGCACAGTTTTTCGGTGCCGATGCGGTGGTGTTCTCTCAGATAGATAAATGGACAAAGAGTGGCTTCGGAATTGACACAAAAATCCGGTATTTCATCAAATCCGCAAAGACAAATGAAATCATCTTTGACAGGACGTGCGACCTTCATCTGGATTTGTCGCAGAACACCAGCGGCGGTGGAGTTTTTGGTGCATTGATAGATCTTGCGGCATCCGCTATTGTCACAGCGGCCACAAATCATATTGTTGCGGCCAGAAAAGCAAATGCATACATATTCAATGACATTCCAAGAGGGAAATACAGCCCAATGTTTGACAAGGACCAGAATGTCGCCGCCGCGAAGAAAGACATAAAGGCGAATGTGAAATAAGATACAGCGGAAACCCGTGGCACATAAATAGTTAATTATAAGCACACTAAACAATGTCCTGGTGCGGTATTCGGCATCAGGACATTGTTTATTATACTGATGATCAGATGCTTATCCGCCACTGGCTCAAAATCAACGAGTGCCGACCAAGGTGATGATTTTCAATGGAATAGGATTCGGTCTTCAGATGAATCTAGCCAAAGACAATATTTTAAGACATTCATTATCAGACGTTAATATTACACGGTCACCCTGTCCACATCAGAAACGCCTTTTCCATAGATGGGAATTGAGAGTATTCAGGATGGACATAAAATCAACGCCAGAGGATTCCAGCGAAGCCTCACATAGCCAAAGCAAAGTCTCCATCCAAAATTTTGGTAACGTGCAAAATTTTGGGTGGAGACTTTGTTTGGCATCCTAAGCGGATAATTCGCACTTCGGCGCTTCAATGTTTCGGCGCTTCGGCAAGCTCAGCGACCGGAAGGCAGCATTGTTCATTGGCACGCTTCGGCAAGCTCTACACTTCGACAAGCTCAGTGGCCGGAAGGGACGGATGCCCCTATCTGTGGTCATACAAGTGCCGCATCGGATGGGTCTGTCCAGAGAACTAACTGATGAACAGCAGCTCGCGGTACTTAGGGAGAGGCCAGGTGCGGTTGTCTACGATCTCCTCAAGCTTGTCGATCGGACGGCGGAGGGCGGAGAAACTCTCGGCTATCTCGTGGTAGGCCACGGCCTTGGCATATTCATCCTCAAGGACATTCGCCTTCTTGCGCGCCTCGACCATCGCGGTCGCCTTCTCGCGGATCTGGTCAACATATTTGGAAATGCTCTTGATGAGGTAGATCTCCTCCTTGCACTCGTCAGTGCCGCCGAAGACATCCTTGCTCAACGACACCTCTTTCAGCAGCTTGGACTTATAATCAAGAGCGGCGGGGATGATGTGGTTGATCGCCATCCTCGCCATCACGCGCGACTCGATCTGTATCATCTTGCTGTAGGTCTCCCACTTCACCTCATTGCGCGCCTGAAGTTCCTTCTCTGAATATACCCCCGTCTCCTTGAACATATTCACTGACGCGGGAGCCGTGAACTCCTTGATCATCTCAGGGACACTGGTCTCGACATCAAGGCCGCGCCTCTTGGCCTCCGCCTTCCACTCGTCGGTGTAACCGTTGCCGTCGAAGCAGACCACATCGATGATGGAAGCGATGATTGGTTTGAGAGTGTCAAGGATGGCCACGTTCAGGGCCTTTCCGGCGGCAAGTTCCTTGTCAAGACTCTTCTTGAAAGAGACAAGCTGTTCAGCCACAGCGGCGTTCAGAGTGGTCATGGCACCGGCGCAGTTGGCCTGGGAGCCCACGGCGCGAAACTCGAAACGGTTGCCCGTGAAGGCGAAAGGAGAGGTTCTGTTGCGGTCGGTGTTGTCCACGAATATTTCCGGAATCTCCACCAGACCGACGCTTTTCCCCTTCTTTCCGGCGATCTCGATAGGAGTGTCGGACGGAACCTCAAGCAGCTTGTGAAGCACCCCGGTCATCGTCCTGCCAAGAAATGCGGACACGATTGCCGGCGGAGCCTCGTTGGCGCCAAGACGGTGGGCGTTGGTGGCCGTGGCGATGGAGGCCTTAAGCAGGGCGTTGTGCTTCTGGACGGCGGCCAGCACGTTCACGAAGAACGTCACGAACTGGAGGTTGCCCTTGGCGTCCTTGCCGGGAGCAAGAAGCATCGTTCCGGTGTCGGTCCCCAGGGACCAGTTGTTGTGCTTGCCCGAACCGTTCACTCCATCGAAAGGCTTCTCATGAAGAAGGACCACGAAACCGTGCTTGCGAGCGATCCTGCCCATCAGATTCATCACAATCTGATTCTGGTCGTTGGCGAGATTGGTCTCGCCGAAGATCGGAGCGAGCTCGAACTGGTTTGGAGCGACCTCGTTGTGCCTTGTCTTGAGCGGAATCCCGAGACGGTGTCCGGCGATCTCAAGGTCGCGCATGAACTCGGCCACACGGGACGGAATGGCACCGAAATAGTGGTCGTCCAGCTGCTGGTTCTTGGATGAGTTGTGTCCCATCAGGGTCCTGCCGGTGATCATCAGGTCAGGTCTCGCGGCATAGAGGGACTCATCGACAAGGAAATATTCCTGTTCCCAGCCAAGGTAGGAATATACCTTCGTGACAGACTTGTCGAAAAGACGGCAGATCGGAGTGGCCGCGTCGGAGACGGCTTTCAGGGCCTTCTTGAGCGGGGTCTTGTAGTCAAGAGCCTCGCCGGTGTAGGAAATGAAGACGGTCGGGATGCAGAGGGTGTCATCCATGATGAAGACAGGGGATGTCGGGTCCCATGCCGTGTAGCCTCTGGCCTCGAATGTGGCGCGGATGCCTCCGTTGGGGAAAGAGGAGGCGTCAGGCTCCTGCTGCGCGAGGGATTTGCCGTCGAAGGTCTCGATGACCCCGCCCTTGCCGTCGTAGTCGATCAGGGAATCATGCTTCTCGGCGGTGCCCTCGGTCAGGGGCTGGAACCAGTGGGTTACGTGGGTCACGTGATGCTCCATCGCCCATTCCTTCATTCCTCTGGCGACTCCGTCGGCGGTCTCCCTGTCAAGGGACTTACCTTTGTCGATACAGTCGAGAAGTGCATTCAAAGTCTTGGCGTCCAAGTACTTGTGCATCTTGGGACGGTCAAAGACCAGTTCTCCGTAGTAGTCGGAGGTCTTGCCCTCAGGGCGTTCAGCCGGAACTGCCTTCTTCTCGAAGGATTCCTTCACCAGATCAAATCTGTCAATGCTCATAATTTGTCTATTTGTTAAAGGTGTGTATTTCCTTAAACCATATATTGTGTAATCAAAACTATCCTCCCACTCTCAAAGCCACCCCGGAAAAAGGAAGAAGGCTGATCCGCAAGGAACCAGCCTTCAATATTTAAATCATAATACCATTTTCCGCAATGAATATGCCGTCAGACTGGAAGACCGGCACACACGAAAGCATTCAGAGCCTGCTGGCTCTGAACTCCCTGCTGGAACTGCTGCTGTCGGTATGCGTGGGCCTCAAGTATCATCCTCTTTCAATTTTGACGGCGCAAGTTATGAAATCAATTCTGAACCACAAAGATTTTTTTTGATTTTATCGGTTTAGACCCCAAAAAGGTCTATACCTATTCGGAGCGCAGCGACGCAAGGGGTCTGGGGAATACGGTCTCCAGTGCCCCACCGGGGCTGTCCGTAAGGGACCGGGGGTTGAAGGAAATTGGAATTTCTAGAAGAGAAATTCCAACTTCTCTGGCAGCCTCGTGTAATCATCAATCCGGATATAATCCATCCCTCCGAGACGGATCTGACTATCGTTGCCGCCGTCGGCGAAGTCATCGCCGACAAAAAGAATCTGGTCAATGGAGTAGCCTTTCTCCGCCGCATAGCGCATCACAGCGTCGAACTTGTTGTACTGCTTCGGAGTGATGTCGAACGAGGTCGTGCCGCCGATGAACACGGAATAGTCCTTGAACAGTTCCTTGACCTCCGGGAACATAGCGCGGCGGCGAATCTTGTCCGGGTCGAAAGTCAGCTTCGCGGACTTGTCGGCCTTGGTGCCGAGCAGACCGAAAGTCACCATTCCGGACTCGTGGAACTCCAGAGACTCGCCCTTGTAATCCGTGTAGCCATATTTCTTCCTTAAATAATCACAAGTCTTCTGGAAGAACTTCCGGTCAACCGGGGCCTTCTCCTCCCTCATCATCTTGAACTTGCCGTCAACCATGCGGCTCTCCTCCATCCCGTAGTTGCCGAGAATCGTGACAGGATATTCACCCATCTGCCTGTAGATTCTCTCGCATCCTCCGCCGCCGGCCATTATTATCTCATAGCGCTTCGCAAGAGTGTCGAGCACCGCCTTGTTGGCGGCAGTCAAAGGGGTCTTGTGCTGGGTGAGCGTTCCGTCCAAGTCAAAGCAGACCAGCTTCTTCTGCTGCTTCCACCTCAGCTCGCGGATGGAGTCCATCAGCCGCTTCATCCCCTGCGGCTGGTCAGTGGAGACGTAGGTCACACCGTGCCTCATCGCAAAATCAGCCAAGTCGTAGCCGTTCACCATCCAGATTGTCGTCTGAAGTCCGGCGGAATGAGCTTCGTCAAGCAGGTAGGAAGAATCCAGCACGACACTGTAATGATAGGACACTCCAGCATACCCTTTATTCTTCAGTTCCCGGACTGAATATTTCTTTCTGGAACTGATCGGCACGACCTCGGCTCCCGGATGGAGGCGCAGAACCTCATCGCAGAGATGCTCGCTGAAAGAGATGAAGCACATCTGGTCGTACATGTTCATCTCATCGCAGAGAGCGACGGCCTTTTCGGCAAGCAAAGTCTCCCGCTCCGGGGTCGGATGGGACTTCAGCTCAAGGAAAACCTTCATCGCCGGGGTCTTCTTCGCCTGAATGAAAAATTCCCTCAAAGATGGAATATGGTCGCCATTGGGAAGGATGCAGCTTCTCACCGTGGCATAGTCAAGTTTCTGGATGTCCTTGTACTTCGTCCCCGGAACCGCGGGGCCGTGCAGGACCACCAATGAGTCGTCCGTGGTCAGATGCACATCCAGTTCGACTCCTTCCACACCCAATTTCTGGGCATCCTTCAGACTGGTCAGAGTGTTCTCGAACGAACCCGGGTGGGTGTAAAACCCCCTGTGGGACATAATTTTGGTCTGCGCCGGAAGCATCATGGCGCAAAGCAGCGGCAGCACTGCCGCAAGAAGTAACTTTTTCATGGCTCAAATTTACGAAAAATTGCCGTATAGTAATGAAGAAAGTAATCGTCAAAAAATAACTTGCATCATCTTAGGCAATCTTTTTGGGCTATATTCCTTTTCTCATCAGTCATGTGCCACCGGCACACTCCTTCTTCAAAAAGAAATCTATCCTCAAAAATCTTTGCCAAATCTGCGGCAACTTATTTTTTGCCGCTTACAAAAGACCCAAATACAGTCTCACATTTGACAAAGAATCCAAGGATTGCTATCTTTGTCGCGTGAAGGTTCCTTGGCCTCCTGATTGAGGCCAAGGATCAAAAGGGAATCCGGTGAGAGTCCGGGACAGTGCCCGCTGCTGTGAGTTCCGCCTGACGTTTTTATGGTCAGGAGCGGCTGTCCTAAAAACAGCCATAAGAATGACGCGGCTTTCTTATGCCACTGGCAGGATGCTGAGTGTTCAGCCATCCCCACGCCGGGAAGGCGCTGCGTCAGGAACAAGTCAGAAGACCTGCCTTCGCAAGACAGACAACCGCTTGCCTGCGGGATCACGGGCGGCGGCCGGACATATTTTTATGGAACGAATATACCGTCTCATAGTCTCGGCCTGCATCCTTGGATGCTGGTCAGCGGCTTCTGCGCAGACTTCCGTTGACACCATCACGGTTCATCGGAAAGACATGCCTTTGGACAGTGTCCAGGTGATCAAGGAATCGATCATCATCGGAGATCCGGCAGAATACAAATACCGCGAGGTGATCCCGGCGCAGACCCTCAAGGAGGAGGAACTCCAAAGGCTGAACAGTTTCTCGGTAGCGGACGCGATACGCTATTTCTCCGGAATCCAGCTGAAGGACTACGGCGGAGTCGGAGGACTCAAGACCGTGAACATCCGCTCGATGGGCACGAACCACATGGCCGTGTTCTATGACGGAATCCAGCTCGGCAACGCCCGGAACGGGCAGGTGGACCTTGGCCGTTTCTCGCTCGACGACGTGGAGGAGATCTCTCTGTACAACGGGCAGAAAAGCGACATATTCCAGTCAGCCAAGGATTTCGGGGCTTCGGGAACAATCTACATCACCACCCGCCGACCTCGGTTCGAGAATGGCAGGAACGCCAATTTCAAGGCGACGATGAAGACGGGGTCTTTCGGCCTAGTCAACCCGTCCATCCGCAGCGAATACAAGATCTCGGATGCGGTGAGCGCTTCGTTCAGCGGGGAGCGGGTCAACGCCACAGGCAAGTACAAGTTCCGCTACCGCCGCAGGAATTCCCTTGGCGAAATCGCCTACGACACCACTGCCGTGCGTCACAACGGGGACATCGACGCCACGAGGCTTGAGGCCGCTCTGCACGGAGTCCTGGACGAGGGACGCTGGACCGTGCGGGCATATTCCTACAACTCCGAGAGGGGCATTCCGGGAGCGATCGTGAACAACGTGTTCCGTAACGGCGAAAGGCTTTGGGACAGGAACTCGTTCATCCAAGGCACTTTCACCAATAGGTGGACCCGGAAGTTCAGGTCGCTGGTCAACGCCAAGTACGCCGCCGACTACACCCACTACGAGAACCAGGACGCGAAGCTGATCCAGACCAAGAATACCTACAGACAGAAGGAGTTGTACGCCTCGTGCGCCAACCTTTATAATATTCTTGACAACTGGGAGGTCTCGCTTGCCTACGACTTCCAGTGGAACACCCTGGATGCGGCATTCTACTTGCCGACAGAGAGCGACGGCACATTCCCCTACCCTACCCGCTACACGCATATGGCGGCTCTGGCCACGGCTTTCGAGTGGGGTCGGTTCAAAGGACAGGCCAGCGTGCTGGGCTATTTCGTGCACGAAAAGGTGAAACGGTTCGAGGCGCGGCCGGACAAGGCGGTGGCAACTCCGGCGTTCTTCCTGTCCTGCAAGCCGTTCCGCAGACAGGACCTGTCGCTCCGCGCGTTCTACAAACGGATGTTCCGGATGCCGACGTTCAACGACCTCTACTACACGGACATGGGCAACGCCTTCCTGAAACCCGAATATGCCGGACAGTTCAACGCAGGTCTGAAATATATGAAGGATTTCAGGAATATGTCCGTTCTGCGCGCGGTTGACGCTTCCGTGGACGCTTATTACAACCACATCACGGACAAGATCATAGCCTACCCGAAAGGCCAGCAGTTCCGCTGGACGATGCTGAACCTCGGAGAGGTGGACATCAAGGGCGTGGACGTGGCGCTGAACACGGCCTGGGCGTTCGGCGAGGTGGAGGCCACGGCCAGACTCCAGTACACCTGGCAGGAAGCGATAGATGTCACGGACCCCGCGGATACATATTACCGGGACCAGATTCCGTATATTCCTTGGCACAGCGGTTCGGCCATCGTGTCGCTCTTCTACAAAGGCTGGGGTCTGGCCTACAGTTTCATCTACACAGGCGAGCGCTACAACCAGCAGGAGAACATTCCCCGGAACCACACCCAACCGTGGTACACCAGCGACCTCTCCCTACAGAAGTCATTCGCACTACGCACCCGCACCCTCAAGCTCACAGCCGAGATCAACAACCTTTTCGGCCAGGACTACGATGTGGTGCTGAACTACCCGATGCCGAAGACAAATTGTAGGTTTGTCATGAGTTTTAGTTTTTAAATCAATATGTTATGAGACACACAAACAAAATCATCAAAGCCTTGGCCATCGCCCTGCTTCTCGGTATGGCCCTCTGTGGATGCCGCAAGGAAGAGACCATCGTACCTCCTGTGTACGGGCCATTAGGATTCCAGACAGACCCTGACGCGGATCCGATAGGGATGTATGTCCTCAACGAGGGCAACATGGGCAGCAACAAGGCTGACATTGACTTCCTCGATTACCGTGAGGCATCCTACGCCAGCGGAATCTACGCCGGGAAGAATCCTACTGTCGTCAAAGGACTGGGAGACACCGGCAATGACCTCCAAATCTATGACGGAAGGCTGTTCGCAGTCATCAACGGCTCGCACAAGGTCGAGGTGATGGACGCTTACACAGCCGAAAGGATCACCCAGATTGACATTGCGAACTGCCGGTACATCGCGTTCAAGGACAACTACGCCTATGTCACTGCCTACGTCGGTTCCGACGCCGAGTTCCAGGCAGACCGCAAAGGATCGGTCTTCAAAGTCAATCTGAGCACCTACAGAATCGAGGGAGAGACACCGGTCGGCTATCAGCCCGAAGAGATTGCCATCGTAGGTTCCAACGCATACGTGGCGAACTCCGGAGGCTACAGGGCACCGAATTATGATTCCACGGTTTCCGTCATCGATGTGAATTCCATGAAAGAGCTTTACAAGATTGATGTCGCCATCAATCTATGCCACATAAAGGCTGATTCAAAGGGCAACCTGTGGGTGTCCTCCAACGGCAACTATTTCGATGTCGCCTCGAACCTATACCGGCTTGAAAAAGACGGAACGCAGTACAAAGTCGCCGGGGCGATGGATGTTCCCGTGTCCAACATGGCCATCGCGAACGATTCGCTCTACATCTACAGCAGCGAGTACAACTACGCCACCTCCAGCAGCACAATCTCTTATGCCATAATCGACGCTTCGCGCGGCAGTATAGTCTCCCGCAAAGTCATCACGGACGGCACTGAAAGCCAGATTGTGTCTCCTTACGGAATCGCGGTCCATCCGACCAACGGAGACATCTACATCGCCGACGCAAAGAACTACACCTCCAGCGGCACGCTTTACTGCTACTCGAAATCCGGAGTGCGGAAATGGAGCGCCACCACCGGTGACATCCCGGGACATTTCGCGTTCCTGCCGCGGGAGAAGTAGCTGCGCCACTCTGTTTTCCAATAAAGAGTCCACTTGAAAAAGTGTTAAATCACACCTAGAACTGCAATTAATTGTCCAACAGTCATTTCAGGTTCCAGGTGTGAGGAGTTTCGCACACCTGAAAGGGTCAGGGGAACCGTATTGGAATGGCGAACCTAACATCCGGGAGAGAGAAGCGACCATCAGGAATTGAGGTCTCTAACTCCGGGAGGGAGGGATAATTCACAGGGAAAGATGCTCCGGACGCCAGAGGAAGATTGCCGGCGGACTGTGGTGCTCCGTCCGGCATACGGGCGGAGCGTTGTCGGGGCGGATTATGCGGCAACCGACAAAAACGTTTGCGCAACATACAGAAAATCAAAAAGTTCGCAATACTACACATTATATTTGTAAATTAGAATTATTATTAATATCATTGCAACCGGAACCAACAGACAGAGGATTCTTTCGAAAAGGCGAAATCCTTTCATAAGCATCCCTTTTATTATACAAACTGAAGTTTAACATAACAAACCATTGAACGTATGAGCAGATTCAATAGTTTTGATGCTGGCTCCAGAAGTTGGCGCAGCTCGCACCACAGTATTCCCTTATCTTCGTAGTATCCTTGCACGGGTGGCCTACGCTGCCCTGACAGCCTTCCTTTTCACGATGCCCGCTCCGGCCTTGTCGTCCGCGCCGCAGGACAGTCTGCGAAGCCCGGCGGTCTATGGAAAGGTAATCGACTCATCCGACGGACATTCCCTGGCGTTCGCCTCCGTCACCCACGTCGTGTCCGGGGTCTCCAACGTAAGCAACTCCGAGGGGTTCTTCTCGTTGAAGCTTCCGTCGGGAGTGTCGCCAGATGACGAGATCAGGGTAAGTTTTCTCGGCTATGTGACAGCCACCTTACGCGTGGAGGATTTATCGGAAACCACTCCTGACAAACCGCACGTGATCCGGATTCCCCCGGTCTCTTTCACTCTGGACCCCGCCGTCATCAGGTCAATCGATCCGTTGGCTCTTCTGAAAGAGGCTTATGACAAGGTCAAGGACAACTACCCGTCCTTCACCACCGGCATGACAGCGTTCTACAGGGAGATAATCCGACGGCAAAGCGGCAGACCCCTGGCCTTGAGCGAGGCCGTGCTCGACATCGACAAGGCTTCCTACACATCTTTTCAGAGCGACAGGGCGAGAATATTCAAAGGGCGCGCAAGCACTGATTACGGAGCAGCCGACAGCATACTCATCCGCTTCCGCGGAGGAGTGGTGGGGGCTCTGGACATGGACATTGTGAAGAATCCGTTCGCTGGGGTCTGGTTGAGGGAGGTGGAGCAGCATTACAGGTTCGCAATGGGCGAGCCTGTGCTGAGGGACGGTCTGTTCTTCTACGTGATCACGTTTACCCAGACCGAGGATTCGGAGGAGATTCTCTATTCCGGACGGCTGTACATCGAGAGCGTGAGTCTTGCGATAGGCCGGGTGGAACTCTCCATGAATGTCAAGGGGCGTGAGGAGAAGGCGGCGGGAATAATGGTTCTCAAAAGACCTCCTGACACGAGGTTCTACGTCACCAAGGCTGAATATGCCGTAAACTACAAACGGTTCGGGGACACATGGCACTATGACTACAATCTGATGAGGATCAGCCTCTCATCCAGAAAGGGAAAGTCCCTTTTCCGCAACAACTACGTCATCACCGGTGAGATGGCCGTCACCGCCCACAACGAGGCTCCCGCGCGGATAGGCGCGGACGAGAGGCTCCGTTTCAAGGACTTCCTCTCCGAGAAGGTTGGCGACTTCCGGGACGACGACTTCTGGGGTGACTACAACGTCATCGAGCCTGACAAGACCATCGATGCCGTCATCAACCGCATAATCCGCCGGCTTGAACGCCGCGGAACATATTAAGTGATGATGAAAAAATAAGTTGGTAAGGTTTTGTGAAGGATTTTTGCGGATAAATTTGTTTGAGAAGAAGGAGTGTGCCGGTGGCACATGACTGATGAACAAATAAATTTAGGCCAAAAAGACGAACAAAAGCACCAAGTTATTTTTTAGGAATCACTAAATTGAGAAACATTACCAATCAACTCAAACCCATTTAATTCAATCATGCCTATGACCACAAGAATTCACAGGTGGGCAGTGATCGGACTGACCGAGGCTATGGCCCTGACCTTAGCCCTGATCATGTTTCCCTTTCACGCCTCGGCGACTCCGAAGGCCATAAGCCCTCAGTCTCAAACCGCGACATTCACGATCAAAGGAGTTGTTCTTGACTTCAACAACGAACCGATCGTCGGAGCGGGTGTTTATGTGCCCGGAACATCCGTCGGCGCCACCACTGATCTCAACGGTGACTTCTCCCTCCGGGTCCCGGCCGGCACAAAGACCGTGGAAGTCTATATGATAGGCTACCAGAAGAAAGTCATTCCGTTCAGTCCGGACAAACTCAACGTATTCCGCGTGATCACCCTCATGGAGGACACGGGGATGACGATAGAGGACGCCACGGTCGTGGCTTTCGCCAAGCAGAAAAAGGAGTCCGTGCTGGGTTCAGTGACCACGGTGCGGCCGGCGGAACTGAAGACCCCGACCAGCAACCTGACCACTGGTTTCGCCGGAAAACTTGCCGGTGTGGTAGCCTATCAGAGAAGCGGCGAGCCGGGGCAGGACAATGCGGAGTTCTTCATCCGAGGCGTCACCACGTTCGGAACAGGGAAGGCGAATCCGCTTATTCTTATCGACAATGTAGAGCTCACATCTTCTGACCTGGCCAGGCTCAACCCGGACGACATCGCAAGTTTCTCCATTCTCAAGGACGCCACCGCCACAGCCCTCTACGGCGCACGCGGAGCCAACGGTGTGATCCTTGTCACCACCAAGGAGGGTGCGGAAGGAAAGATGAAACTGTCTTTCCGCGCGGAGAACTCGATCTCCGCACCGGTAAGGGAAGTCGATATCGCCGACCCGATCACATTCATGTACCTGCACAACGAGGCGGTGCGTACACGCAATCCGAACAATGCCTTGCCTTATCTGGAAAGCGAAATCGCAGCAAGGGAGCGAGGCCTCAACCCTTATGTCTATCCGACAGTGGACTGGAAGCGGATGCTCTTCAAGGACTACACGTCCAACTATAGGGGGAACATGAACATAAGCGGAGGAGGGCGTGTCGCCCGCTATTATGTCGCCCTTTCATATTCAAGGGACAACGGTATCCTCAAGCAGGTGCCGAAGAACCTCTTCGACAACAACATCAAACTCGACAAGTACACCGTGCGGTCCAATGTGAACATCAACCTCACGAAGACCACGGAACTGGCGGTCAGGGTAAGCGGCACCTTCGACAGCTACCAGGGTCCGATTGACGGAGGAGCGTCCATGTATGCCAAGGCTATCAAGGCAAGCCCCGTACGGTTCCCGGCTTTCTTCGCCCCCGACAAGCAGAACAAGACATCGAAGAATGTCCTTTTCGGAAACTACGGCAGAGACGCCAACTACCTGAATCCGTACGCCGAGATGGCGCGGGGCTACAAGGAATATGAGAACACGGTCGTTCTGGCACAGCTGGAGCTGAAGCAGGACTTCTCCTTCATCACCCAAGGGTTGAACGGACGTCTGCTCGGCAACGTCTCCAGAGAGTCCTACTATGACCTTTACAGGGCATATGTGCCTTTCTACTACACCATAGGCTCCTACGACAAGGCCACGGATGAATACACCCTGTCGGCCATCAATCCCGAAAGCGGTACAGACTATCTGGGATACACCCAGGGAGCCAAGACTATCAGCAGCTCCATCTACATGGAGGCGGCCCTGTCATATGACCGGGTTTTCAGAGACAGGCACAATGTGAGCGGCTTGCTTGTCTTCACCGCAAGGGAGGGCAAGTCGGCGAACGAAAGCACTTTGCAGCTCTCTCTCCCGAGAAGGAACCTCGGACTCGCCGGCCGTTTCACCTATGGGTACGCCGACCGGTATTTCACCGAGTTCAACTTCGGCTACAATGGCTCGGAACGCTTTGACAAGAGCCACAGGTGGGGCTTCTTCCCTTCATTCGGACTTGGATGGGTGGTGTCAAACGAGGGATTCTGGAAGGGCGGAAAGATTTCAAAGGCAGTCAATTTCCTCAAGCTGAAGGCTTCCTACGGGCTGGTGGGCAACGATGAGATTTCCTCGTCCGCCAACCGCTTCTTCTACCTTTCAGAGGTGAACATGAACGACGGCAACAGAGGCTTCGCGTTCGGGACGGACTTCAGCACCTCCTACAACAATGTCACAATGACGGGTATTTCCGTCAACCGTTACGCGAACCCGCGCATCGGTTGGGAGATATCCCACAAGCTGAACACCGGAATCGAAGTGAAGTTCTTCGACAAGGTGGAGCTGCAGGCTGAATATTTCCGCGAAAGGAGGACGAACATCCTCCAGACCCGCGCGGACATCCCTTCCCTGGTGGGATTCCGCGTCGATCCGATGGCAAACCTTGGAGAAGCCAAAGGCGAGGGCGTGGACATCTCTCTTGACTACTCCCACTCGTTCAACAAGGACTTCTGGGCCACTGTCAGAGGCAATTTCACCTACGCCACGAGCAAGTACTCGAAGTTCGAGGAACCTGACTACTCGGCCACTCCGTGGCGTTCGCGCATCGGCAGCAAAATCAGCCAGGCATACGGATTCATCGCCGAGCGCCTGTTCATCGACGAGGAGGATGTCGCCAACTCGCCAAAGCAGAGTTTCGGCGACTGCATGGCGGGAGACATCAAGTACAAGGACATCAACAGGGACGGAATCATCGACGAGCAGGACAGGGTACCGATAGGCTACCCGACCACTCCGGAGATCATTTATGGATTCGGATTGTCCGTCGGATGGAAATCCTTCGACCTGAGCTGTTTCTTCCAGGGCTCGTCCCGCTCGTCCTTCTTCATCTCGGCAAGCCGGATCACACCGTTCGCGAACTATGACCCGGACAATATCATGGGCGGGAAGGTCGTGACCAACGCCCTGCTCAAGGTTGTGGCCGACGATCACTGGAGCGAGACGAACCAGAACGCCTATGCATTCTGGCCACGCCTTTCCGACACCTCGATCAGGAACAATGAGCAAACGAGCACCTGGTGGCTGCGCAACGGGGCTTTCCTACGGCTCAAGTCAGCGGAACTGGGCTACACTCTTCCTCGCCGCGTCGCGCAGAGGATCGGTCTTGAGAACCTCAGGGTATATCTCAACGGAACCAATCTGTACAACTTCTCCAGATTCAAGGTCTGGGACACGGAGATGGGCGGCAACGGACTCGGTTATCCGCTCCAGCGTGTCGTCAACATCGGCATTCAGGTTTCACTTTAAGTGATTCCTAAAAAATAACTTGGAGCTTTTGCTCGTCTTTTTGGTCTAAATTTATTTGTTCATCAGTCATGTGCCACCGGCACACTCCTTCTTCACAAACAAA
>CAVERO010000048.1:0-17043 GCA_963617915.1 Candidatus Methanomethylophilaceae archaeon
AGCGGGAAGAAAATGAAGATTTTTCACCTCAAAGAACATTTCAAACAAATCAAAATAGCTTCTTAATCAGCTTCTGACTGCAAATTTATAAAAATTCTAATAAAGAAACCTTCAAAAATGCATCATCTTTTTCAGAAGCTGTTTTTTTCATGTTTCAAAACAACCGGCTGACCGGCACAAGCGATGCTGAAAAGACTGTTTGATGAATCGTGAATTATGGTTATCTTTGTGGGTTAAAAACAAGTATATGGAAAGAATCAGATGCCTTATAATCGGAGGCGGCCCTGCCGGGTACACGGCTGCGATCTATGCTTCCAGAGCCGCTCTTGAACCTGTCCTTTATGAAGGAATGGAACCTGGCGGACAGCTGACCACGACCACGGTAGTCGAGAACTTTCCGGGATTCCCGGAGGGAGTTGACGCGAATCAGCTGATGGACGGAATGCGTGCCCAGGCCCTGCGTCTGGGGGCGGACATCAGAAGGGGAGTGGTGACAGCCGCGGATCTCTCGGCGCGTCCTTTCCGACTCACTGTTGACGGTGAGACCGAGGTTGAGGCCGAGGCATTGATCATTGCCACCGGCGCCACGGCGAAGTATCTCGGACTTCCTTCCGAGCAGAAATTCCGCGGGATGGGCGTGAGCGCCTGCGCGACATGTGACGGATTCTTCTATAGAAAAAAGGATGTCGCTGTCGTCGGCGGCGGCGACACGGCCTGCGAGGAGGCCACCTATCTCGCCAATCTTTGCAGAAAGGTCTATATGATTGTCCGCCGGGATGTGTTCAGGGCTTCCGTGGCGATGCGGGAGAGGGTCAGGAACACTCCGAACATCGAGGTCCTTTGGAATTGCAACACGCAGGAAGTGCTTGGTGATGAATCAGGTGTGACCGGAGTTCGTCTGTGTGACAAGGATGGTAAGGTTTTTGATGTCAAGGTCGATGGTTTTTTTCTGGCCATCGGGCATCATCCGAACTCGGACATATTCAAAAAGTATGTCGCTACTGATGAGAACGGCTACATCATTACCAAAGGCAAGACATCCGAGACTGATGTCGAAGGTGTGTTCGCCGCGGGTGATGTTCAGGATCCCCGGTTCAGGCAGGCCATCACAGCCGCCGCGTCCGGGTGCCGCGCCGCTTTGGAGGTGGAGAAATACCTTATGTCGCACTGATTATTTATTTAAGAACATGATAAAGACAACTCTTAAATTCCTGGCCGTGACCCTTGTGGCCGCTATGCCGCTTCAGTCGTGCAAGTCTGAATATGAGGCGCTTCTGAACGGCAATGATGTCGACGCCAAGTATGCGGCCGCATTTGACTACTTTAATAACGGCAAATACAACAAGGCCGCACAGCTGTTCGAGTCCCTCGCCGTCTTGACCAGCGGAACGGACAGGGATGACACCGTTCAGTACTATTGGGGCTTGAGCAACTACCGTTTCAAGGACTATTACACCGCAGAGACGAATTTCACGAAGTTCATCACCAACTTCCCCCGCAGCCCTTTCGCCGAAGAGGCGTCTTTCCTGCGGATTGACTGTCTTTATCGTTCGACTCTCCGCTATGAACTGGACCAGATGCCGACGCACAATGCCATAAGCGTCATCAGCCAGTACCTTGTCGAGAATCCGGGCAACACCCACAACGCGATTTGCCACAAGATGCTCAAGGAACTCAATGACAGGCTTGACAAAAAGGCTTATGAGAATGCCCGGCTCTATTATAAGATGGAGGATTACAAATCTTCCCGCGTGGCGTTCAGGAACATCCTGAAGGATAACGCCGAGAACATCTACCGCGAGGATATTCTTTACTACATCGCCAAATCCTCTTATAAATACGCCTCCCTGAGTGTGGAGAACAAGCAGAAGGAGCGCTATCTTACATTTGTGGATGATTACTACAATTTCATCGGGGAACTGCCGGAATCACCTTACAGGAAAGAACTGGATGTGCTGTACCGTCGTGCCCAGAAGGCATTGGGACGCTATTCGGGGGCAGATGACGATCTTGGAGTGAAGGAAAAGGACTTCGAGAGGGACAGAAAGAAATTATTGAAACAAACGGAGCAGCCGGCCTCGTAGAATTTATAGAATAGTTTTTAAACAGCTTCTGAATATGGAAATAAAGAAGAAAGTCCCTACAAACACAATCACCAGGGACATCAAGTATCTCGCCGAGCCGACAGGCAACATCTATGAGACTGTGGTTCTCCTCTACAAGAGGGCCAATCAGATCGCTTTGGCGGAGAAGAAGGAACTTGCTAAGAAGCTTGAGGATTTCCGCACCGACCGGGACACGATGGATGAGGTTTTCGAGAACAGGGAGCAGATAGAGATCTCAAAGTATTACGAGAAGCTTCCAAAGCCTGATCTGATCGCCATCTCTGAATTCGAGGATGGGGAGCTTTATTACAGGATGGCCGGAACAGGTAACGAGGAAGAGTCTTCAGCCCGTCCGGTAAAGGATGACATTTCTGACGGCGAATAATTCCCGGGGCTATGCTGCGGTCCCTTCAGATTAGAAATTACGTTTTGATAGACTCTCTGGATGTCGATTTTCCGGAGGGTCTGGTCATTATATCAGGTCAGACCGGAGCCGGCAAGTCCATTCTGCTCGGAGCCCTTTCGTTGCTTCTCGGAGCCAAGGCCGACGCCTCCGTGATAGGTGACGGTGCAGACAGTTGTGTGGTTGAGGCGGTTTTCAGGGTTCCGTCTTCGGATGCGGGGCTGATGGAAGTCCTCTGTGAGAATGATGTGGAGCCGGAGGACGGAGAACTGACGGTCCGCAGGGTCGTGAACCGTTCGGGCCGCTCGCGTTCGTTCATCAATGATTCCCCGGTGAGCGTCCAGACCCTTCAGAGCATCTCGTCACGTCTTGTGGACATCCATTCCCAGCATCAGACACTCCTTCTGACCGACAAGTATTTCCAGCTCTCGATGCTTGATCATTTCGCCGGCAACGAATCCCTTCTGGAAGACTGTGACAAATCCTACAGGGCATACAGGACTCTTGAGAGGGAATATTCTGAAGTCGCCGCGAAACTCGCCCGGTTGAGCGAGGAAAGAGAATATGTCAGAGCCCGTTATCAAAGGCTTGAGGACGCCCGTCTTCAGGAGGGGGAAATAGAGGCATTGGAGGCCGAGCGGATACAGCTTGCCAACGCCGAGGAGATCAAGGAGGCTCTTGGTGGAGTCGAGGAGATGTTCAATCCTTCCGATCCCAATTCGGAGACTCAGCCTTTGTCCTCAACTCTGAAAGAGGCCCGGAGGATGCTGGAGAGGATCTCGCGGTTCGTTCCCGAGGCCACCGCTCTGGCGGAACGTCTGGACACGGCTCGTACTGAACTGGATGACATTCTGGAGGATGTCTCGGCCATTAATTCCCGTACGGAACTTTCTCAGGAGCGGCTTGAGACGGTGGACGGGCGATTGTCTCTTCTGTACGACCTGATGAAGGGGTACTCCGCTTCGACAGTGTCTGAATTGATTGCGAAGAGGGATGCTCTGTCCGACACCCTTTTGGATTCCACCGCCCTTGAAGCCCGCAAGGAAGAGCTTGGGAATATGATGGCGGAGGGGATGAAAAACATCGAATCAATATCCGGCCGCCTTCATGAGGCGAGAGTCAAAGCCGCCGGCCCGTTCTCGCAGTCGGTCACGGAATCGGTGCGCTCGCTTGAGATGGACTATGCCGTGTTCAAGGTGGAATTGTCCCCCTCTCCGCTGTCCGCGTCCGGCTCTGATGCTGTCAGGTTCTTGTTCTCTGCCTCCGGCGCAAATCCTGTAGATGTCTCCAAGTGTGCCTCCGGCGGTGAGATGTCCCGCTTGATGCTTTGCCTGAAGGCAATGATGGCCAAGTTTGTGAATATGCCTACACTCATATTCGATGAGATTGACACCGGTGTCTCCGGCAGTGTGGCCGACAAGATGGGGCGGATGATCTGCTCCATGGGGAAGGATATGCAGGTCTTCGCCATAACGCATCTTCCTCAGGTGGCCGCAAAGGGGAACGCACACTATCTGGTTGAGAAGGAATATGATGTCCTCGGCAAGGCTACGACATCGGTCAAGCCTGTAACAGGACAGAACCGTGTCATGGAAATCGCAAGAATGCTGAGCGGCAGCAGAATCACTGCCGCCGCCGTCGAAAACGCCAAGTCTCTGTTGTCTTCTATTTGACTTTGACTACTGAGTAGTCCCGCTCATAAACCACCCTGCGCACAGCTTGGTTGACATAGCCGCCGCGGGCGGTCTTCACGAGGTAAAAGTCCGACTGGAGTCCTTTACCCTCAATCTTTCCGGAACCGGTCTTTTTCCAGCCCTGGTCTGAACACAAAGTCGAGAAGCACGTCATCAGGTCGTAGCCTTGGAATGCCGAGCGGCTTGGCTCGGTGTTGTAGAGGGCTCTGTACGCCATCAGGAAATTCTGCACGTCCTTTGAGTCGTAGTCAACGAAGTAGGACACGCTTGCGTGCAGGTTGAGGCTGTGGAGCTGCTCGACGTCAATCTCGTCGTAGGTCCTCAGCTTAGATGTGCTGTAAAGGACAATGTCCTTTTTCTGGCTGGAGACAAGGTACAGAAGCCTTACGACCTCGATGACGAAGGCCTTGCTTTCAGATGCGATGATGACCCTGTTCGTGCCGTTCCCGGTCATCATTCCCGCAAGCCTTTCCATTATCGACCTCCCTTCCAGAATGTTGAACGAGAAGGTGCTGTGCTGTATTCCTGAACTGTTCACCTCATTGATGACTTCGGTCGGGTAGCCGTTAGTCGAGGCTCCCTTCTGGGAGATAAGCAGGACTTTGTCGGATGCCTCAATGTCGGAGCGCACCCATCTAACCATGTCCTTTATCTGCGCGCTTGACGGCGCCGGGGCCTGGATTATGTTCGGAATCGTGTCCGCAAGGGCTTCGGCCTTGGGGTCAAGAGGCGAGACAATCCAGGACTTGCCTTTGCACGCGTTCACTGTCCTTGCTATGTCGGCATTCGAGACCGGCCCTATGATGAAATCACTCTGTGCGAACCTCTCCTCGGTCATCGGCATTGTTCCGCCGGCGTTGTCGTACACACTCAGATTGACATCGACGCCGTTTTCTCCAAGGTCTTTTACGGCCAGCAGCGCGCCGCTATAGAAATCCATCATCTGTGGATCCGCTTTCCGGGACGCGTTGAAAGGCAGGAGAAGTGAGACCGCAACCTCGCGCTTTGGCTTGAATATCTTGTCAAACCAATTGTCCTGGGACGTTTCGCCGGCGTTTTGCCCGTCACCTGTCTCTGTGCTTCCGGTCCCTGTGGCGGTTGAGGCTGACTCTTCCGCAGCGGACGCTTTGACTTTCTCCCACTTTTCCGGCTCTCTCGGAATCTTTATGACATCCTTGCGCTTGACCTTGTCCGAGGTCATTCCGTTGATGTTCATTATGGATTCTACGGAGACAGAGTACTTTCTGGCGATGGATGCCAGGTCTTCGAACCATTTGACCCTGTGGGTGAAATATTCATCCGAGCCGTTGTCCTCACTGGAGGTCAGGTCTGCGGTGTCGGATGCCGGAGCCTCGGCTTTTGTCGGCTGCGGCGCTTCAGGACTCTCTTTCTGCTCTTTACCTGTAGCGGCTCCTTTTATCGGGATGAGTATGATCTGGTCTTTCTTCAGCCCTTCAGTCTCAAGGTGGAGGGTCGGATTGGAGTCGTAGATCTCCTGAATCGTGACATTGTACGCCTTGCTGATGGAATACAAAGTCTGGCGTCCCTGCACCACGTGCATGTAAAAGATCTTTCCGCCGTAGCGTACCTTGTCCGCGGACACCACGACCTGTGGCGCCGTATAGTCCTGAGCGGACGCCCCGGACTGGAAGGCGGCCGTCAGACATAGGGAGGCCGCGAAAGCAGTCAAGAATCTGTTCATTGTCTCTTGTACAAATTATCGGTGAACTCAAGCAGCTTTCTGCCGAACGTCTTCCAGGAAAGCCGTTCTTTCTCGGCTCTGATTGAGTTTATGCAGAGAGTCCTCAGGTTCTCATCGGAGAAGAACGTCATTATTTCCTTCGCGATGCTGTCCGGATCGGCCTTCCGCGCGACAAGTCCGGTGCCGCTGTCGCCGATCGCCTGACGGAGCCCGCCGACATCGGTGACGACCATCGGAACCTCGAAATGGTAAGCTATTGCGCTGATTCCGCTTTGTGTCGCGGACCTGTAAGGCAGGACGGCAAGATCCGCTACCGAGAAGTAGTCCTTGACCTCGGAATCCTTAATGTAGTCCGTGAACAATCTTATCCGGTCCTTGGACGGAGAGCTGTCGATGATTCTCCGGTACTTGTCGAACGGGCCGTACGGCTCGCCGGCGACAATCAGCTGGTAGGAATCGTCCAGTCTGCCGAAGGCTTCCAGCAGGATGTCAAGCCCTTTGTACTCCCGGATCAATCCGAAGAAAAGGAGGTTCTTCATCCCGTGCCTGAGACCAAGCGCCGATTCGGCTTCCTCCCGCGGCAATTTCTCTCCAAAATGGGTGTATATCGGGTGGAACAAAGTGACGTTCAGGGCCTTCGGTGAGAGCTTCCGCAAATCTTCGGCTACTTCATCACATAGGGTCACGTTTCCCGAGCATCCTGACAGAAAGTATTTTGTCAGCGGCGCGTCAAAGAACCGGGGCTCATGGGGAATCACATTGTGCAGTACGGAAATGACCTTGCAATGTTTCCTGAGCCTTCGGGCGACGAATCCGAGTGAAGGCCCGAAATAGGACATCCAGTAACTGATGACCACAACATCCGGTTTCCAGTCCCGGATGGCTCTGAATGTCCGCCAATAGGTAAAAGGATTGGCCGTATCCAACAGAGCTTCGCTCTCGACGGGTACGGCGTCATCATCCTTTGTGACGTATTGCGTCTTTCCCGGAAAAAGGAATTCCGGATACTGTCTTTTAAAATTGAACGCCTTGACAGTGTGGCTTTTCCCCAGTTCCAAGTAAAGACTTGCGTTGAACTGAGAGATCCCTCCTCTGAAAGGGTAGAAGCACGACAGGAGAGCGATTCTCAAAACTTATTCGGCTTTGGTCTCGTCAGTGTCCGCCGCCGCTGCGGCCGGCTTCCCCTTGCCTTTGCTCCGCACGTACTCGTCGTTGAGGCCGGAAAGGATGGCGTCCGTCACATCCAGGTCGGGATCTCCGGTGGCCACCGGAGCCGGAAGCACGCTGCCTTGTGTGGCGATGATCATGGCGTACTTGTGCTCCTCGTTGAACTTGTCGAGGAAAGTCTTGATCGCGTCGCCGATCTGGTTCATCATAACCTGCTGCTCCTCGGCGATCTCCTGCTGCTTCTGCGCGGCGTAGTTGTTGAAGCTGTTCTGCTGCTCCTGAAGCTTGAGGTTCCTCTGCTCGGCCACTGAACGGACGAGGAGACCCTTGTCAAGGTCGGACTGGAACTTGTTGACATCGCTCTGGAGTTTGTTGCCTCTCCTGTTGATCTCCTCCTGAATGCCCTGTACCTTGGTCTCCACGACGGATCTGAGGTCATTGGCCATGTCGTACTCATTGAGTACTCTGTCAAGGTCGAACCAAACGATGGATCCGGCCTGTGCTGTGGCCTCAACCACTTCGCCGGACGCGGCTTTCTTCTTGCCGTTTCCGTTCGAGGTGAGCTGGATGATTCCGAGTGCGGCCACAGCAACAAGGGCTATGACGCTGATGATCAGTGGTGTCTGTTTCATTTTATTGTATCGTTAAAAATATTCGGGATTACAAAAATAACTAAAAAATCTTAATCTTGGACAGATAGGCCTGTATTGTTTTCTCCAAACCCATGTAAAGTGCGTCGCAGATGATGGCGTGTCCTATGGATACCTCGTCTGTCCATGGGATTGTCCTGATGAAATATTCAAGGTTTTCAAGATTGAGGTCGTGTCCGGCGTTCAGCCCCAGGCCAAGGCTCCTCACGGCCCTGGCAGTCTCAAGGTAGGGGGCTATCGCTTTCTCCGGGCCGTCCGCATACATGGCGGCGTAGTCAGCCGTGTAAAGCTCCACCCTGTCGCAGCCGCAGGCCTTGGCCCCTTCGGCCATGGAGGGCGACGGGTCTATGAATATCGAGGTGCGGATTCCCTTGCTTTTGAAAGTGGCGCAGATCTCAGTGAGGAACTCTTTGTTTGTGACCGTGTCCCAACCAGCGTTGGAAGTGATCGCGTCGTGGGCGTCCGGAACCAGCGTCACCTGGTCGGGAACCACCTCAAGCACCAGGTCGACGAAACTCGGGATAGGGTTGCCTTCTATGTTGAACTCTGTCGTGACGGTCGGTCTTATGGCCCTCACGTCAGAGTACCTTATGTGCCTTTCGTCAGGTCTCGGATGCACGGTGATCCCCTCCGCGCCGAATTTCTCACAGTCAGCCGCGGCCTTCTCCACATCGGGCATGTTCCCGCCGCGCGCGTTGCGGAGCGTGGCGATCTTGTTGATGTTTACACTAAGTCTGGTCATGATTCATCATTGCGTATAACCATACAAAAATAATGATTTCTGTTCAGTTTTAATCAGAATTGTGCTATTTTTGAGTTTTGATTGTTTGCAAGGTAACCGCCATGAAGATTGCACTGTATTCCAGAGAGGGTGGCGCATTGCGCGGCGCGAGGCTTTCCTCAATGCTTGAACGGCTTGAGAAGGAAGCCTTTACGCTCTATGAGATCAGCGTGGGAGCCGACATACTTCCCGGCACTGACCTGGTGATGAGTGTCGGCGGTGACGGTACATTTCTTTCCGCGTCACAATGTGTCGGAGACTCCGGCATTCCTGTGGTCGGGGTGAATCTGGGACGTCTCGGTTTCCTTTCCGAGTACAGTCCTGAGGAAGCCTGTGAAGCCCTTCTGTCAGGAGGCTGGTACCTTGAGGACAGGGAACTCCTGAGGACTGCCGTCAGCGGCGTGCCCGAGCCGGATTCCACATTCTGGCCCTATACGTTGAACGAGGTCTCCGTGCACCGTTCCGGAGCCGCTCTTCTTGGAATAGACGTCTCCATTGACGGCAATCCGTTGCCGACATATTGGGCCGACGGGCTTTTGGTGGCCACCAGTTCTGGCTCGACGGCATATTCATTGAGCGTCGGCGGGCCTATCTGCGCTCCGGAGGCGAAGGTGCTGATCATCGCGCCGATCGCGCCGCACAACCTGAATGCCCGTCCTCTGGTCGTTCCGGACACGACGAAAGTCTCGCTTTCGGTCCGCTCCAGGGATGAGAACGTGATGCTGTCGATGGACAACAGGAACCATCTGGTGAAGCCTTCGGTAAGGCTGGATGTTATGGTGGCACAGTTTTCGCTAAAGAGGGTTCGTCTTGAAAACACCAGTTTTATAAAGGCTCTGACCACGAAACTGTTCTGGGGTGAGGACATCCGGAACAGCGGAGAACAATGATTCAGGAATATGAACGAAATCAAGAATATACCTGTTCACGTCTCTATAATTATGGATGGGAACGGACGTTGGGCATGGCAGCGGGGGCTGGAAAGGGTCTCTGGTCACTACAATGGCGTGGAGAGCGTCCGCGCATGTGTGGAGGCCGCAGCCGAGGAAGGAGTCAAATATCTTTCGCTGTTCGCGTTTTCCGAGGAGAACTGGAACCGCCCGGAGGCGGAGGTGAGCACATTGATGCACCTTATGATGAAATCGATCGCGGATGAGTGCGACTCCCTGGCGGCCAAAGGTGTCTCTTTCCGCGTGCTCGGGAATATGTCAAGGCTTGACGGCAATCTTGTGGACGCGATCCGCAAGGCCGAGGAACTGACCGCGCCCGCCCCTGGGAAAGAGCCTCTTCTGACCCTGGTCGTGTTCTTGAGCTACAGCGGCAAATGGGACATCCTGCAGGCCGCGAAGAAAATGGCCAAGGAATATGCGGGTGATGTCCAAGGACTGGAATCTCTTGCGCCGGAGGATTTCGGACACTATCTTGTGACCGACGGAATCCCCGACCCGGACCTGATCATCCGTACGTCCGGAGAGAAGAGGATCAGCAATTACCTTCTGTGGCAGGCTGCATATTCAGAGTTCGTCTTTGTCGATACGCTGTGGCCTGATTTCCGGAAGGAGGAATTCCGCAAGGCTCTGGAAGAATATTCCCACAGGAACCGAAGGTATGGGAAAGTTAAATAACTTGCGTATATTTGCATCTTAAAAATGAAATCTGATTCGATGAAAGTATATCGTCTATTGTGTCTTCTGGCCTTGTCCGCCGCCGTTGTCCCGGCCTTCGGACAGGAAGCCGCAAAATCTTCCGGAGCTGTTGAGGTTGATTATGACCACCCGGCGACATATTATGTCGGCGGAGTGTCCGTGGAGGGAAACCATCAGTTTTCCAGTCAGCAAATCATCTCGTTGACCGGCCTTCAGAAAGGCATGAAGATCACGGTGCCAAGCGATGACATCTCCTCCATCCTGTCCAGGCTCTGGATGCAGAGGTATTTCGAGAATGTCGCTCTGGAGATAGACCATCTCAGCGAGAAGCGTGATTCCGCTTTTCTGGTCATACGGATCCAGGAGCGTCCGAGGGTGTCCAGATGGCTTTTTACGGGCGTGAAAAAGGGAGAGCAGAAGGATCTGGATGAAAGGCTTAACCTCCGCAGGGGAGGGGAGTTCTCCGATTATGTGGCGAAGACCTCCACCGACATCATCAAGCGGTTCTACGCCGACAAAGGCTTCCTCAACTGCAAAGTCGATGTACAGACCCGGAAGGACTCGATCGTGAAGAACGCGATCAAGGTGAACTTCGCCGTTGACCGCGGCTCGAAGGTCAAGATCAGGGACATCAATTTCCAGGGGACCGAGGGCTTCACGGATTTCAAGCTTTCCCGCTCCATGAAGAAGACCAAGGCCAAGAAATGGTATAATTTCTTCAACACCAAGAAATTCAACCAAAAGGAATATCCCAACGACAAGAACAGCCTCATCAGCAAGTTCAACGAGGCCGGTTTCCGTGACGCCCGCATCATCAAGGACTCCATCTACTATGTGACCCCTGACCGGCTTGGAATCGACCTGAAGATTGACCAGGGCAAGAAATATTATTTCAGGAACATCTCATGGACCGGCAACTCGGTCTATTCCACCGACCAGCTCAACGAGATTCTCAACATCCGCAAGGGCGACCCGTATGATATGGTGACCATGCAGAAGAGGCTTCTGGGAGGCGGAAAGCAGGGGGATCAGGATGTGTCCAAGATTTACCGCGACAACGGTTACCTCTTCTTCAATGTGACTCCTGTCGAACTTAACATCGAGGGCGACTCCGTGGATGTGGAGATGAGAATCTCGGAAGGAAAGCAGGCCACCCTGAACAACATCGTCATCAACGGCAACAGCCTGACCAACGAAAGGGTCGTCCGCAGGCAGGTCGCCACAAGGCCGGGCTACCTTTTCAGCCAGACCGACTTCGAGAGGTCCATCCGTGAGATCGCCTCTCTGGGACAGTTCGATCCTGAGGCCATCGCTGATGCCTCCAAAGGCTATTCCATCCTCCCTAACCAGTTGAACAACACCGTGGACATTGTCTATAACGTGACAGAGAAACCTTCCAGCCAGCTGGAACTCTCCGGTGGTTGGGGCGCGAACACTTTCGTGGCAACCGTCGGCGTGAACTTCAACAACTTCTCCACGAAGCGTATGTTTGAGAAGAACGCGTGGAGGCCGGTTCCTCTCGGCGACGCCCAGAACCTTTCGCTGCGTTTCCAGACGAACGGAACATATTACACATCGCTAGTGTTCGGATTCTCCGAGCCGTGGCTTTTCGGAAAGAAGCCGACATCCTTGAACCTTCAGGCTTACTATACGAGGCAGACAAACTCTTACCTTGCGCTCGGACTTCTGTCCAATGACAAGGTCATGCAGGTCTATGGTTTCTCGGCCGGAATCGGTACCCGTCTGAAGTGGCCGGACAACTACTTCGTACTCTATAACGGCCTCAGCTGGCAGATTTATGACCTGAAGAACTGGATCAACGGCTACTTCATGTTCAACGACGGCAAGTCCCACAACCTGAGCTACACCGTCAGCCTGAGCAGGAACTCCACCGACCAGCAGATCTATCCGCGTATGGGGTCGAACTTCAGCGCCAGCCTCCAGCTCACACCTCCATATTCATTGTTCAGAAGGAAGGATCTCGGCACGCTTGACTCAGACGGCAATCCTGTCAGGGTCTCAAGCTACAAGGACATCAACTATGACAACTGGGGTTCGGCGGACCGCTACAAGTGGATCGAGTACCATAAGTGGAAGGTCAGCGGGGAACTCTACACAAAGGTCATCGGCGACTTCGTCATCATGAGCCGCGCGCAGTTCGGTTATCTTGGGTATTACAACCGCAAGTGGGGCTACTCTCCGTTCGAGGGATTCCGTGTCGGCGGCGACGGCATGTCGGGCTACGACACCTACGGGGCTGACATCATCGCCCTCCGTGGTTACGAGAACTACTACCTCACCCCTTGGGAGGCGACTCCGTACAACTCCAACGGCTACTACGCCGGCAACGTCTATGACAAGTTCACGATGGAGTTCCGCTATCCTGTCATTCTCCAGCCACAGTCCACGATCTTCGTGCTGGGCTTCCTTGAGGGAGGTAACTGCTGGTCTGACATCAAGAACTTCAATCCGTTCCAGATAAAGCGCTCCGCCGGTGTCGGCGTGAGGGTGTTCCTCCCGATGATCGGTCTGCTCGGTATCGACTGGGGCTACGGCTTCGACAATCCGGAAAAGAAGAACAGAAGCCAGTTCCACTTCCTTATCGGACAACAATTCTAAAAAAAATATTCTTACATTTGCATCCGTAACAAACACGTAAACTGATAAAATTCTATAAAGATGAAAAAGATTCTTATGATCGCCGCAATGGCGTTGTTTACTTTGACGGCTTCTGCGCAGGCGAAGTTCGCATATGTTGACTTCAATGAGCTGGTGATGCTTTCGCCGGAGGCCGACGCCGCCAGATCCCAGATGCAGGCTGCCCAGAAAGAGGCTCAGGAGACCCTTCAGAGCATGATGGACGAGGCGCAGAGCAAGTACAGCGAGTACCAGCAGAAGCAGGCCACCTGGACTCCGGCCATCAAGTCCAGCAAGGAGAAGGAACTCGGAGACATCCAGCAGAGAATCCAGGAATTCCAGCAGTCCATCCAGGCCGAGCTTCAGCAGCAACAGCAGCAGCTGATGGAGCCTATCTACAAGAAGGCGCAGGAGGCAGTCGAGAAACTCGCCAAGGCGGGAGGCTATCTGTTCGTCTTCGAGACCACGCAGTACCTCTATGTTGACAAGGCGCAGTGCAAGGATCTGACCCCTGAGGCAAGAAAGGCCTTGAACATCCCTGAGGGCAGAACCCTTGAGGATCTCCAGAAGGAGCTTCAGTCGCAGGCTCAGGGCCAGCAGTAGTCTTTGATAGTCAATTAAGAATCTGTTTTGATTTGTTTGTTTGAAGGTTTGAGAGTGAAAAACTTCAAACAAACAAATCAAAACAGATTCTAAAGAGGGTCGGCAAAAAAACTGCTGGCCTTTTTTTTACCCCCCAGTCGCTTCGCACTGCGTGCGCTTTCCATCCACCCCCAGTCGCTTTGCGACAGCCCCGGTGGGGCACTGGGGACCGTATTCCCCAGACCCCTTGCGTCGCTTCGCTCCGAGTTCTGTCACTCTTGGTGCGTCTTCTTTTTTGCACGTTTGTGTGCCATTTCATTTGTGAATATCTTTTTTCGGGAAATATGTTGGTTATTCTGCATTTTATGCTTTAATTTGTAAGGAATTTTTATTCAACGCTAATATTCTTAAAATAGAAATGCAACATAAGGTTATTGATGCTAAGGATGTTGTGATCAGGTTCGCCGGGGATTCCGGTGACGGCATGCAGCTTACCGGAACTTTGTTCGCCAACCTGTCCGCAGTCTATGGTAACGGCCTTTCAACATTCCCGGACTATCCGGCCGAGATCAGAGCCCCGAAAGGGACTGTGGCCGGCGTCTCCGGATTTCAGGTTCATATCGGCAGCCACAAGGTCAACACACCCGGTGATTTCTGCGACATGCTGGTGGCCATGAACCCCGCGGCTCTCAAGGCGAACGCAAAGTGGCTGAAAAGAAACGCGACCGTGCTCGTGAACGAGGATGCCTTCGATGACTTCGGCCTTGCCAAGGCGGGCTTTACGGGCAATCCTTTTGAGGAACTCCACATCGAGGACAGGAACATCATCGTCGCCCCGATCACCAAACTGACGGAAGAAAGCCTGAAGGACAGCGGACTGGACGTGGCCTCTGTCCACAAATGTAGGAATATGTTCACCCTCGGGATGGCCTGCTTCATCTACAGCCGTCCGCTGGACTATGTCTATACTTATCTTGAAGGACGTTTCGCCAAGAAGCATCCCGAGATGATCGGGCCTAACCGCAAGGTGGTTAACGATGGTTACAACTACGCCGCCAACATTCAGGCGGTGGCCGACACCTACACCGTCGTTCCCGACATTAAGGAGAAAGGAATATACAGGAATATCACGGGTAATCAGGCACTGGCCTGGGGCCTGATCGCCGCTTCGGAGAAATCCGGCCGGCCTTTGTTCTGCGGCTCCTATCCGATCACGCCGGCGACGGCGATTCTTGAGGAACTCGCCATACATAAGAATCTTGGCGTCAAGACCATGCAGACCGAGGACGAAATCGCCGGAATATGCTCCGCCATCGGTGCCTCGTTCGCCGGCGACCTGGCTGTGACTACAACTTCCGGCCCGGGTCTCTCGCTTAAGTCCGAGGCTCTAGGACTTGCCGTGATGACCGAACTCCCGCTCGTGGTTGTGGACGTGCAGCGCGGCGGGCCCTGCACCGGCCTGCCTACCAAGACCGAGCAGGCTGACCTTAACGAGGCTCTTTATGGACGCAACGGGGAAAGTCCCATGGTCGTGATTGCCGCCCATTCTCCGGCGCATTGCTTCGACGCTGCGTTCACGGCGGCCAGGATTGCCATGGAGCACATGACCCCTGTCCTGCTTCTTTCCGAAGGCTTCCTCGGGAATGGCTCGGAGCCCTGGAAGATTCCTTCCATGAGTGAATATCCTGTCATCAGACCCCGTCTTGCCGAGCCTGACGGGGGCAAGTTCCGTCCTTTCGAGAGGGATGCCGTGACTCTTGCCAGAAAATGGGCCCCCGCCGGAACCCCCGGACTGGGACACAGGGTGGGCGGCCTTGAGAAGACGCATGAAGGTGTGCTATCCACAGATCCGGCCAATCACGAGATGATGGTCAGGGAACGTGCGGAGAAAGTCGCGCGTGTCGCCGCGGACATTCCCGACCTTGCCGTTGACGGCCCGGAAAGCGGAGATGTCCTGCTTGTAGGTTGGGGAGGCACATACGGACATATTCTTTCGGCCACAGAGGAACTCCGCGCCGCCGGGAAGACAGTTAGCCGCGTGCATTTCGATTTCATCGACCCTCTGCCGAAGAACACGGAAAAGGTTCTTTCCGGTTTCCGCAAGATAATAGTCTGCGAACTCAATCTGGGACAGTTCGCCGGGTATCTCAAGACCCTGTTCCCTCAGTTCAACTATTTGAACTGTAATAAGGTTCAGGGACAGACTTTCCTTGTGAAGGAGATTGTGGACGCCGCACTGGCAGAATTATAGGAGAACACGCAATGCCAAAATATTCATTGAAAGATTTCAGGAGCGATCAGGAGGTCAGATGGTGCCCGGGATGCGGGGACTATTCCATCCTCGCCGCTTTCCAGAGAACCCTTCCCCGGATTTGTGAGGAGAAGGGGATAGACAAGGACAAGGTTGTGGTCGTGTCAGGCATCGGATGCTCCTCCAGGCTTCCGTACTACGTTGACACCTACGGATTCCACAGCATCCACGGACGCGCCACGGTGATAGCCACCGGCATCAAGGTCGCCGCTCCGGACCTCTGCGTCTGGCAGGTGAGCGGTGACGGCGACGCGCTGGCCATCGGCGGCAACCATTTCATCCACGCCATCCGAAGGAACATCGACATCAACCTGATGCTCTTCAACAACCGCATTTACGGAATGACGAAGGGGCAGTATTCCCCTACATCCAAACTTGGAGCCGTCACCAAGACTTCACCTTATGGCACGGTCGAGCATCCGTTCAATCCCGGCAGTCTAGTGCTGGGAGCGAAGGGAACATTCTTCGCCCGCGGGATGGACACCGAACTTGCGCTCAATCAGGAGATCATGCTCGCCGCGTCAAGGCACAAAGGCACGTCTGTCATGGAGTTCCTGACGAACTGCGTGATATTCAACAACGGATCCCACGCCGAGATTTCCGACAGGGAACACAAGGCGGACAGGACGCTGGTCCTGCGTGACGGCGAGAAGATGATATTCGGAAAGAACCACGACAAAGGAATCGTCCTTGACGGCTGGAGGCTGAAGGTCGTGACCATGGGGGAGAATGGCGTCACGGAGGATGACGTTCTCACGCACGACAGCCATTCGGACAACCTCGGTCTTCAGACGATGCTTGCCGACATGAAGTGGCCTGAGTTCCCGGTCGCCCTCGGCGTCATCCGGGATGTTCCGGACATCACCTACGACGAGGAGGTCACAAGACAGGTCGAGAGCGTGAAGGCGAAGGCGGAAATCCGCTGTGTAGATGAGCTTCTTCACAGCGGCTCTACTTGGGAGGTTAAATAGAACACATTCATTATTAACTAATTAATAACACATCACATTATGAAGACAACTGAAATCATGGCCCGTCTCCAGGCCAAGTACCCTACAGAGAAGGAATATCTCCAGGCTGTACAGGAGGTTCTCGAGTCAATCGAGGAAGTTTACAACCAGCATCCTGAGTTCGAGAAGGCGAAGATTGTCGAGAGACTCGTCGAGCCTGACAGAATCTTCACGTTCCGCGTGACCTGGATTGACGATAACGGTGAGGTTCAGACAAACCTCGGCTACCGCGTCCAGTTCAACAGCGCGATCGGACCTTACAAGGGAGGACTCCGCTTCCACAAGGCCGTGACCCCTTCAATGCTCAAGTTCCTCGGATTCGAGCAGACATTCAAGAACGCCCTCACGACCCTTC
>CAVERO010000049.1:0-16933 GCA_963617915.1 Candidatus Methanomethylophilaceae archaeon
AATGAAGTTTTTTTCACCTCAAAGAACATTTCAAACAAATCAAAACAGCTTCTTATCCGCAAAAATCCTTCACAAAACCTTACCAACTTATTTTTTCATCATCACTTAGAAGCTGTTTTGATTTGTTTGTTTGAAGGTTTGAGAGTGAAAAACTTCAGGTTCGACCGCTTCTTCCAAGGAGGATAGCGGTGCTATCTGACTGAAGAAGCGGGAAGAAAATGAAGTTTTTTTCACCTCAAAGAACATTTCAAACAAATCAAAACAGCTTCTTAGTAATGATGAAAAAATAACTTGGCGCTTTTGCTCGTCTTTTTGGTCTTAATTCATTTGTTCATCAGTCATGTGCCACCGGCACACTCCTTCTTAACAAACAAATTTCGGTCACTTCGACAGGCTCAGTGACCGAAGTCAGGCTCAGTGACCGAAATCAGGCTCGGTGACCGAAGACAGGCTCAGTGACCGTGACGGGTTCGGTCACCGAAGATGAAATCAATACTGATCCCAGGACTTGATCTGGATGTCATCAATGCCGGTGGAGCAGAAGGCGCGGATGAAGGCTGTGGCCAGACGGGCGTTGGTGAAGAGGGTGACGTTGAAGTCAATGGCCGCCCTTCTTATCTGGTAACCGTTCGAAAGCTCCAGGGCGGAAAAGTTCTTCGGGATGTTGATCACCATGTCAACCTCCTTGTTCTGAATCATCTCCAGAGCCGGCTTGAACCTTCCCTTGAAGTTAGGATTGTCGCATTCGCTTGGCCAGAGCACCTTGGTCGCGGGAACGCTGTTCTCGACAAGGTACTTGTAGGTGCCGCCGGTGGCGTAAAGCTCGTAGCCTTTCTCAACGAGAAGACGGCAGGCCATCAGCATGTCAGCCTTCTGGAGCGGGTCGCCGGTCGAGAGCATGATTCTCTTTTCCGGAATCCTCTGCCCTACCGAAAGCACGGACTTGAGAAGAGCCTCGTTAAGGTCGTCGCCAAGACAGCCGACCTCACCGGTCGAGGACATGTCCACGCCCAGCATAGGGTCAGCCTCCTCAAGCCTTGCGAACGAGAACTGCGAGGACTTCACGCCGACATAGTCAAGATCGAAGGCGCTCTTCTGCGGAGCGGCGGGATGAAGCCCGAGCATGACCTTGGTGGCAAGCTCGATGAAATCGATCTTAAGCACCTTGGACACGAACGGGAAACTCCTTGAGGCGCGCAGGTTGCACTCTATCACCTTGATGGCGTTCTCCTTGGCGAGGAACTGGATGTTGAACGGCCCTGAGATGCTCAACGCGCCGGCGATCGCCCGGGCGATCTTCTTGATTCTGCGAACGGTCTCCACGTAGAGTTTCTGCGGAGGGAACTGGATGGTCGCGTCGCCGGAATGGACACCGGCATATTCAATGTGCTCCGAGATCGCGTAAGCGAGGATTTCGCCGTTGTCGGCGACTGCGTCGAACTCGATCTCCTTGCTCCGCATGTAGAATTTGCTGATCACGACCGGATGCTCCTGAGAGACTTCCGCGGCCAGACTGAGGAAGTGACGAAGCTTCTCCTCGTCGTGGCAGACGTTCATCGCAGCTCCTGACAGCACGTAGGACGGCCTGACAAGCACCGGGAAGCCGACTTTCCTGATGAAGTTGTCCACCTCGTCGATGGTGGTCAGCTCGCTCCATTCCGGCTGGTCAACCCCGAGGCTGTCCACGATGCTTGAGAACTTGTGGCGGTCCTCCGCCTTGTCGATGTCCTCCGCTGCGGTGCCGAGAATCGGAACATTATGTTTGTGAAGCTTGAGGGCAAGGTTGTTAGGAATCTGGCCGCCCACGGAGACCACCACTCCGTGCGGAGCCTCAAGGTCGATGATGTCCATCACCCTCTCGAACGTTAGCTCGTCAAAGTAGAGCCTGTCGCACATGTCGTAGTCGGTGGAGACGGTCTCAGGGTTGTAGTTGATCAGCACTCCCCTGTACCCCTGCTTCTGAATCGTCTGGAGGCAGGTCACCGAGCACCAGTCAAACTCGACCGAGGAACCGATCCTGTAGGCACCCGAGCCGAGAACAATCACGGACTTGCCGTCGTTCTCATAGTCAATGTCACTCTTTGTGCCGTTGTAGGTCAGATAGAGGTAGTTAGTCAGGGCCGGGAACTCGGCGGCGAGGGTGTCGATCTGCTTGACGACAGGTACGATGCCGAGGGATTTCCTGCGCTCGCGGACCTTGTCCATGTTGGCCGTGGAGATTCCGGTGTCTTTCCACACCGCTCTCTGGATCTGGAAATCGGAGAATCCTTCCTGCTTGGCAAGGCGGAGAAGTCCGGCGGGAATGTCCTCAAGAGTGTCGTAGGAACTCAAGTCCCCGTAGGTCTTGACAATGTTCTCCAGCTTGCTGAGGAACCATTTGTCGATCTTTGTGAGGCTGTGGATCTGATCCACGGTGTAACCGGCGCGCATCGCCTTTGAAATCACGAAAATGCGCTTGTCAGTCGGCTCACGGAGAGCCTCGTCAATGTCGGCCACGTGGAACTCCTTGTTGCCGACGAATCCGTGCGCCCCTTGCCCGATCATCCTGAGGCCTTTCTGGATAGCCTCCTCGAAGCTTCGGCCGATGGCCATCACCTCGCCTACAGACTTCATCGATGAGCCGATCTTGCGGGAAACGCCGTGGAACTTGCTGAGGTCCCAGCGAGGAATCTTGCAGACGATGTAGTCGAGAGCCGGCTCGAAGAAAGCGGGGGTGGTCTTGGTGACGGAGTTCTTAAGGTCGAACAGGCCGTAGCCAAGGCCGAGTTTCGCGGCCACGAACGCCAGCGGGTAGCCGGTCGCCTTCGATGCGAGAGCCGACGAACGGCTCAGACGGGCGTTGACCTCGATGACGCGGTAGTCCATAGCGTCAGGGTCGTAGGCGTACTGGACGTTGCGGCGGGAATGTCCTCAAGAGTGTCGTAGGAACTCAAGTCCCCGTAGGTCTTGACAATGTTCTCCAGCTTGCTGAGGAACCATTTGTCGATCTTTGTGAGGCTGTGGATCTGATCCACGGTGTAACCGGCGCGCATCGCCTTTGAAATCACGAAAATGCGCTTGTCAGTCGGCTCACGGAGAGCCTCGTCAATGTCGGCCACGTGGAACTCCTTGTTGCCGACGAATCCGTGCGCCCCTTGCCCGATCATCCTGAGGCCTTTCTGGATAGCCTCCTCGAAGCTTCGGCCGATGGCCATCACCTCGCCTACAGACTTCATCGATGAGCCGATCTTGCGGGAAACGCCGTGGAACTTGCTGAGGTCCCAGCGAGGAATCTTGCAGACGATGTAGTCGAGAGCCGGCTCGAAGAAAGCGGGGGTGGTCTTGGTGACGGAGTTCTTAAGGTCGAACAGGCCGTAGCCAAGGCCGAGTTTCGCGGCCACGAACGCCAGCGGGTAGCCGGTCGCCTTCGATGCGAGAGCCGACGAACGGCTCAGACGGGCGTTGACCTCGATGACGCGGTAGTCCATAGCGTCAGGGTCGTAGGCGTACTGGACGTTGCACTCGCCCACTATCCCGATGTGCCGGACTATCTTGATGGAGAGTTCGCGCAGGAAATAATAGTCGTTGTTGGACAGGGTCTGCGAAGGAGCCACGACTATGCTCTCCCCGGTGTGGATTCCCAGAGGGTCGAAGTTCTCCATGTTGCAGACCGTGATACAGTTGTCATAGCGGTCGCGCACGACTTCATATTCAATCTCCTTCCAGCCTTTTAGGGATTTTTCCACGAGGACCTGCGGAGAGAACGAGAATGCTTTCTCGCAGATTTCGTCGAGCTGCTCCTCGTTGTCGCAGAAGCCTGACCCGAGACCGCCCAGAGCGTAGGCAGCGCGTACGATGAGCGGGAATCCGAGCTCGTGGGCGGCCTTGCGGGCTTCCTCGATGTTGGAGGCGGGGTGGGACTTGATGGTCTTCACTCCGATCTCGTCCAGTTTCTTTATGAAGAGGTCACGGTCTTCGGTGTCCATAATGGCCTGGACAGGGGTGCCGAGCACCTGTACCTTGTACTTTTCAAGGGTTCCGTTCTCGTACAGTTCAACGCCGCAGTTAAGCGCTGTCTGGCCGCCGAACGACAGGAGGATACCCTGAGGCTGTTCCTTGGCGATGACCTTCTCGACGAAGAACGGCGTGACAGGCAGGAAATAAATCTTGTCGGCGACGCCTTCCGAGGTCTGCACCGTGGCGATGTTCGGGTTGATGAGAACCGTCTCTATGCCTTCCTCGCGGAGTGCCTTGAGAGCCTGTGAGCCGGAATAGTCAAACTCGCCGGCCTGTCCGATTTTGAGCGCGCCCGATCCGAGGATCAGGACTTTCTTTATGTTGGTGTTTTTCATGAATATCCTTGCTTGAAATCTACAACTTGCTTATGAACTCGTCGAACAGGAAGTTCGTGTCGGTCGGGCCGCTGGAGGCTTCCGGATGGAACTGAACCGAGCAGAAAGGCTTGGTCTTGTGGCGGATGCCTTCGTTGGTGCCGTCGTTCATGTTCACGAACCAAGGCTCCCAGTCAGCTCCGAGCGTCTTGTCGTCCACGGCGAATCCGTGGTTCTGCGAGGTGATGAAGCAGCGGTTCGTGCCGACCATCCTGACCGGCTGGTTGTGGCTGCGGTGTCCGTATTTCAACTTATAGGTGTTGGCTCCGCCGGCCCTCGCGAGCAGCTGGTTGCCCATGCATATTCCGAAAATAGGCTTGTCTCCCTCCATTGCCTTGCGGAGGTTGGCCACCGTCACGTTGCAGAACTGCGGGTTGCCTGGGCCGTTGGAGATGAAGAGCCCGTCGTAGTCCAGTTTGTTGAAATCGTAGTCCCAAGGCACTCTGACGACCTTCACTCCCCTGTCCATAAAGCATCTGAGGATGTTGTGCTTGACTCCGCAGTCCACCATGACGACAGTCTTGGGGCCGCTGCCATATTCAATTACATCCTTTCCGGCTTGGCCCGGTTGGTTCGACAGGCTCACCAACCGGTCGCCGAGCTTGCCTAAGCGCTTGGCTCCGTCATATTCAATGACATCCTTGCAGCTGACGATGGCGATCTGGTTGGCGAGGTTCGGGTCATCAACCGGGAAATCCTTCTCCGTTCCGTCCGGAACGATCATCCCGAGCATCGACCCCTTCTCCCGCAGGAGCTGCGTCACGGCGCGGGTGTCGATTCCGAATATTCCCGGAATCTTCTGCTCTTTCAGCCATTCGTCCAGACTCTTGACCGCATCCCAGTGGCTGTAGTCGAAGGAGTAGTCGCTGATGACCACTCCCCTTACCCAAATCTTTTCGGATTCGAAATTCTTCGAGATTCCCAATTCATCCGATCCTTCCTGTGGAACGCCGTAATTGCCTATCAACGGGTAGGTAACGCAGAGGATTTGTCCCGAATAGGACGGGTCTGTCAGACTTTCCGGATAGCCAACCATCGCAGTCGAGAAGACAACCTCGCCGTCTGTCGGGCCGTCGTAGCCGAAGGAGAATCCGCGGAATTCCGCCCCATTCTCCAGCTTAAGTGTCGCGCCTTTTCTTGAGTTCATGATATACCTGTATATTCCAAAAAAAACGACCATCTCAAACAATGATGAAATGGTCGGTGAAAGTCAATGGAAGAACATTCCCTCCGCGCATCCTTGGACGCACTGCGGCTTAAAGGTATTGAAATAACATCAAGCATCCGGAAAGTTCGTTTGTTTTGCAAAGTTAAGCAAAAATCCGGAATTATGAGCCAATTTGTCCATGAATATAAATTCATAGAGCTAAGGATTCCGACTGTCGCCGCTTCCTTGAAACCATGCGGAAAGCCGCGATAGAAAGGAAAGTCAGCGCCTCCGTGGCCGGAAGGGCGAGCCATATTCCGTTCACTCCCGCGAAATGAGGTAATAATAGAAAGCAAGGGACAAGGAATATCACACCTCTGCAAAGTGAGAACAGTGTCGCCGGGAGCGCCCTCTCCACACTCTGGAAGTAACCGATGGCGGCGACGTTCACTATTGCCAGTGTGTAGCCGAACGCCATGAGCGGCACACCGTGAGCCGCTATTGAATATGCCGGAACATCCTTGCTCAGGAACAGCGAGGCCACATAACTGATTCCGAAAGCAATAGAGAGCGAGATGACAATCCCGAGCCCCAATGCGGTGAGCAGCGAGACCTTGCGCGCCTCGCATACACGGCTGCTTTTGCCTGCCCCGTGATTGAAACTGATGATCGGCTGGGCGGACTGTGAAATTGCGTTGCCGGTCATGAAGATGAAAGGCATGATGTAGCAGGCAATCGAGAATGCGGCCACCCCGTCTTCTTTCAAGTACCTCATAAACACATAGTTGCCAACAAACATCAGCATCGAGATGCTGATCTCGCCAAGGAAAGCGGAGAGACCGAGACGGAATTGGTACCAAAGGTTGCGCAGGGACAGGAAGAGGCTTTTCCAGGACATTTTCAGAGGATAGAGCCTCATGGTCTTGGACATGAACACGATGTAGAACAGAACCATAAGCCCTCCTGTCCAGCTGCCGATGGCCGTTGCGATGGCCACTCCCTCAAGTCCCTTGTCAAAGATGAAGAGGAACACATAGTCCAGCACGACATTGACGATGGACGGAATCGCTGCCGCCGCGGAAGCGTAGTTCGGAGACCCGTCCAGCCTGATGATCAGCAGCCCCACCGACTGTAGGAACAATGCGCTGAATGCGTAGGCCAGCCATTTCTGGTAGTCAAGGACGTATGGCAGAAGCCTGTCCGAGGAGCCGAGGAACCGGGCGGTTCCGGTGCTGTGGGTCGTGACCAGAGCTGTCAGCGCCAATGTGACCAGCACTCCGAAAATCAAGGTCTGCGTCATGTTGATGCGCGCTGCCTTCTCGTTGTTCTGCGAAAGGTGGATTGAGGCCACGACCGAGCATCCTATGCCGAACATCTGCCCCAAACCTGTCACCATCATCCAGAACGGTACGAAGATGTTGACTGCCGCGAGAGCGTCACTTCCCACGCCGAGCCCCACAAACACTCCGTCGATGGTGGTCATCAGGGCCATGCTGACCATGCCTATCAATGTAGGAATGAATATTTTCCTGAAAAGTCCCGGAATTCTGTCGGAACCGAAGTTGATCGCGTCTCGTTTCATTTAACTCAACTCTCGCAAGTAGGCAATTACCTGCTGTAATTACTTATCCCACGTTCGAAGGTTATTGCCCACCCTCGTCTATTCACGTTACCCTCACCTTAAGAAGCTGTTTTGGAATAATTCCTCTCTTTTCTTACATGGCCTTTCCGGCCATTTTCATCTTCGTCATCGGTCACGTAGCTACTGCTACGCTCCCTCTTCCGAAGCCGAAACTGTCTCGGAAAATCCGCATAATAAAATTCGGGAATCATTCCAAAACAGCTTCTAAATCCCTCCCCTCAAGGGAGGACTTGCTTTCACCGCAAGCGGTGAAGAATGTGGTGTTCTCACAATCGGGGCGCAAAGATATGCCGAATATTCTCACAACAAGAATTTTTCAGGCATATTCATAGAATTCCTTCGGTCTTTTTATCATATGTTAATTTTTGGCAATGAGAGTATTATTTCCGAATTTTGTAGATTATGGACAACTTGATTGACATATTCAGCGCAAACTACGGGATTGAACGGAATGCCGCGTCGGAGCTGATCAAGCAGATGGAGAGAGTGTCTTTCCGTAAGGGCGAGACCGTTGTGAAGAGCGGCGCATTCGATGATTCCTTGTATATTCTTGAATCTGGAATATGGAGCGGAGCGAAGTCGGCTTCATTCGGCGACGCTGTCGTGTGGTTCGCATTCGGCGGCGAGGCGGTCGTGGACATATTCTGCTACAATGCCCAGAGACCATCGAAAATCGCCATTATTTCAGAAACGGACAGTTCGGCGTGGAGAATCGGCAAGACGCGCGTTGACAGATTGTGCGAGACATCCTTGGGGATAGCCAATGCGATCCGCAAAGTATTTGAGACCAACGCCTGTCATTTTGAGGACGAGGTGGTCTGGATGGCTGACAAGGAAAACGCCAGCGACAGGTACAGAGCCTTGATAGACGACCATCCGGAACTCATCCTGAACGTGCCTCTGAAGAAGATAGCCTCGTACCTGTGGGTAACGCCCCAGTCGCTCAGCAGAATCCGCGCGGCGCTGGGGCGCAAAGACTGAATGATTGCCACTTGTCTATCCCCTAATCAATTATTCCTCATCACTGTTTGACAAACTTGCCGAAAAGGGCGAGGATGCCGGCGACGGTCTCCTTGTCGGGAACGGGAATGTGGAGTTCCGACTTCCCCGATTTGGGGTCTGTCCGGACTATGGTGTCGGTAAGTTTTCTGACACCCTCCTCCGAACGCAACATCCCGGCCAGCCCGGAAAGGAACGCCACGCCCTGGCTCACAATGGATTCCGGTGAGACAACCGCTGTCTCCTCAGGTTCCGCGACAGGGTCGGCAATGCCGAAACCGGTGTCCGCGGCATCGTCCATGTCACGCTCCCGGGAAGGCTCCGTCTCCATCGTTTCGGAGGAACTGTCGCAAGGTTCGCTCAGGGAAGGCGTGTCAACATATTCGGAGACTCCTTCCAATATCTTGTTGAGACGGCTGTCGTCCAGCACAACTGTGTCGTCGCCTCCATCGAATATTCCTTCAAAGAGAGAGGATTTGAAGTCGAGCGTGGCAAGCATCCGCTCCTCGAAGGAGTCTTTTGAGACCATGTTGATGACCTGGATGCTGCGTTTCTGGCCTATCCTGTAGATTCTGGCTATGCGCTGCTCCAGAACGGCGGGATTCCAGGGCAGGTCGAGATTGATCACCAGTGAGGCCGCCTGAAGGTTGAGACCCGTGCTTCCGGCGTCCGTCGAGATGAACACGCGGCAGTCGGGGTCCTCCTGGAAATCATCGCACAGTTTCTTTCTCTTCTCCGACGGAACCATCCCGTTCAAGGATGAATATCTGACCCCGGCGTTCTCAAGTTCGGCGGCAATCAGCCTTGTCATCCTCTCCCACTGGCTGAAAATCACCACTTTCTCGTCTCCCGACTCGAACAGGTCGCCGAGGATGTTCATCGTCTCCTCCACTTTGGTGTCGTACCGTGACTTCTGGTCAAGGATGAAAGTGCTGTCGCAGACCATCCGCATCTGGCTGAGCATGAGCAGCAGTCTGCGGCGGTCGGTCTCGCTGAGAAAGTGCATTCGCTTCCACTTGTACACTATCTGGGCGACGGAAGCCTTCCACTCATCGTGCATCTCCCTCTGCTGAGGGGTCATGGGCACGAAGAGCAGCTTATCCGTGCGCGGTGGCATCTGAATCGAGACATCGGCCTTGCGGCGGCGGATAAGCCGAGAGCGGATCATCTCCGAGACCTTGTTGAGATTGCGGTAGGACAGCACCTTGCCGGTCTCGTCACGCACCGTCGTCTCCTCGATGAACTTGTAGTACGGCCCGAGGCAGTACTGGTCAACAAGCTGCATCACAGAGTACAGATCCTCAAGCTTGTTCTCCAGAGGAGTGCCGGAAAGCACGATGGCATAGTCGGAATGAATATGTCTGGCCGACTTCGCGATCTGGGTGTTCCAGTTCTTCAGGCGCTGCACCTCATCCATTATGATGCATTCGGCGAACATCTCCCCTTTGATCCGCACGTCACGGTTCATCGCATGGTAGGAGACAATCTTGTAGAAAGCGTCACCTTTGTACATCTGGGCGCGCTTTGCGGGATCTCCCTCTATCACAGTCGCAGAGGATTCCGTGAACCTCTCGATCTCCTTCTGCCACTGGTACTTCAGGGATGTCGGGCAGATGATGAGCACGGAAGACACAAGACCCGCCTTACGGAGAAGCTCGGCTGCGCCGATGGCCTGTACCGTCTTTCCCAGACCCATCTCGTCGGCGATGATGGACCTGCCTTTCTCGAATGCGAAGCGTATCCCTTCTTTCTGGTATGGATAGAGATTGGTTTTCAGCAGTTTGCCAAGGTCTTCGTCCGTCAGCCTGGCCAGAAAGCCCTTTCGGTAGTCGGAATCCTTGGCCTCGGAGATGAAATCAAGCACGTCCGGATAGCACGTGAAAGCCGGGTCGAGTTCTTTCGCCCTGACAATGAAGCTTTCAAGTTCCGTCTCCTTGCCTGGAAGCACAACCCCGTCCGCGGAGAAATATTCAGCCGCGAGAAGCCTCATCGAGGCCCGCCTGACAGACCCTATCCTGATGCAGACGGAGCGTTTCTCCGAATATGTCAGATAGAGCGACGAATATGGCGGCAGGTCTCCGAGTTTACTCTTTCTGTGCTCCTTCCGCCAGATTTTCACCGCCTCGATATGCTTGCACGTCCCCAGTCGGTTGGTCTTGAAATCAAGACAGGAACAGAAGTTCCACTTGCTTCCATCGCCCCGGAAGACAACCTTGTAGGCGTTGTGGCTGAGCGGGTTCCTGACCTCATAGATTCCGTACTGTCCCACATCGCCCGGTTGCCGGACAATGAGGTTCTCTTTCTGGGCGGCCTGTTGGCGCAGCGCCGTCTGCCATTCCTTGGAGGTAAGGTCGGAAGGGCGCACAATGTTTGAGAGCCTCTTCTCCTTGACAGCCGGCTTTTTTCTGTTTTTCGGGGACGTTGATTTCATCTCATTGAATTTGGGGTCTAAAGATAGTTCTTCTTTTTCTAACCGCAAAAAGGATTATCTTGAATATTCCAGAATTTCCTGCGTGTTTCTCGAATCTTCCGGAGGATTATTCATTATCTTGGTTATTCTGAATATTCACGGAGGTATTCGCTTTGCCGCTACCGCCAGATCTGTAAGAAGTGGGCGGTGCGACCATGAGACTCATCGCCTCGGCATTCATCGCCCTCGCATTTGAATATATTGAGGAATGTTGATAAATTTGCCGACGGTTATTATAAATGAAGCGATGCTGAATCTCGAAGACACAATCTGCGCCCCGGCCACCGTTCCCGGAACAGGTGCCATAGCCGTCGTCAGAATGAGCGGTAAAGAGTCCTTCGCAATCGCCGACAAGGTGATTGTATGCAAAGGAGGTACTATCTCGTTCACAGATGGCTATAGGCTTCGATATGGAGTACTGCTTGATGCTGACGGCTCGGAACTGGACACTGTTCTTGTCAGCGTTTTCAAAGCCCCTCATTCCTACACCGGAGAGGATTCTGTGGAGATTTCCTGCCATTCATCCAAATACATCGTCGAACGCTTGCTCCAGCGTCTGGTTGACCGCGGCGCCCGGGCGGCGGAACCAGGGGAATTCACTCAAAGGGCTTTTGTAAATGGCAAGATGGACTTGGCTCAGGCAGAAGCCGTTGCCGATGTGATTTCCGCACAGAGCGAAGCCGCCCATAGAGTGGCTTTCAGCCAGCTGAAAGGAGGATTCTCCAAAGAGTTGAAAGACTTGAGGGATGAACTGCTGAAGATGACCTCCCTGCTGGAACTTGAGTTGGATTTCAGCGAGGAGGATGTGGAGTTCGCCAGCCGCGGTGAACTCACCTCACTTCTAGATGACGCGATCAGGCATATTCATTCGCTCACCGATTCATTCCGCTACGGCAACGCTCTGCGCAACGGGATTCCGGTCGCCATCGTCGGCGCGGTGAACGCCGGGAAGAGCACCTTGCTGAACGCCCTTCTTTGCGACGACCGCGCCATCGTCTCCGACATTGCCGGCACCACCCGAGACACAATTGAGGAGACAATGACGATTGGAGGTGTCCTTTTCCGGTTCATCGACACCGCCGGCCTTCGGGAGACATCCGACGAGGTTGAGAAAATCGGCATCTCAAGGTCCTATAAGAAGATGGAAGAGGCCGCGATTATCCTTGCCCTTCTTGATGTGACCGCTTCGGAAGAAGAAAACGATGCTTCGATTTCTGACATAGTCTCAAAAATGGATGTGCGAACCCAAAAGTTGGTCGTACTTCTGAATAAGGTCGATATTTTAGGCGATAACATTAATGTTAGCCTAATTAATAATTCTGTTTCAAACCCTGATGAAAAGGTGGTTAAACTCTACATTTCCGCCAAGACAGGATTTGGACTAGATGAGTTGAAGCGGCTGCTCTCCGACACCCAAAAGTCACAAGCTTTGGATTCTGACCAGACAATAGTGACCAATCTTCGTCACTATCAGGCCCTGACGGGAGCCTGTGCCTCCCTGGAAAGCGTAAGGTCCTCCCTGTCCGCCAAACTGACCCCAGACCTTCTGGCCGAAGACCTCCGCACCGCCCTACACCACCTCGGCTCCATCACCGGCGAGATCACCACCGACGAAGTGCTCGGTGACATTTTCTCACATTTCTGCGTGGGGAAATGAACCACCCAAAACCACCCGCAACAATCCGTAAGAATACACTAAATAAATCACTGACACAAAGCACGATACTTCACCAATTAAATTTATCGTTTCTTTGTGTTGTTTTCAGATATTTTGATTATTTTTGTACCACATTTGTACCACGAGTGGTACAATAGGAAATGCAAAAATCCGCAGTGGTGCATAGTTTGACATAATTTTACATCACTTTACGCTGCTTTACGACAAAACTGCGCCAAAACTGCCGATTCAAGCTTCCGAGGAATTGTACTTGTAGAATTTGCAGATATGGCCACAAAGACCGACACACGGAAAGAGTATCTTTCCATCTCCGAAACCGCCGCCCTCCTCGGCATCAGCCGTCCCACCGTCTATGCCAAGATCCGCTCCGGCGAGCTGGAAGTAATAGAGTTCTCCGAGCGCATCCACCGCATTCCGCGAGAACATATACTCCGTCTCCAGAAAGGACTATCCCCCTCCCCGCAAGTCGTAAAGAACCCCGAAGAAATCGCCGGGACCCACATCAGCAAAGACGAGATTCTCGACACCTACGGCATAGGAGAGACCTGGTTCCACCGCAAAATCAAAGGAACGGGAATCAAACCCCTCCGATACGGCCGCAAATTCTACTACCCACGCAAAGACATCCGGAAGCTCTTCCACACGGAGCAATACCCGGACATCCAAGAATGGTACACCTCGGCCGAACTCTCCGAGCGCGAAGGCATCACCAGAAAATACATCTGCGATTTCGCCCGGAAACACAACATCCCAAAGAAAAAGCAAGGCACAACCCTGCTCATCTCCAAGCCGGACTGGGACCGCGAGAAAGTCACGCTCCCCGACCTCGCCAGAAACTATCTTACCGTCGACCAAGCCAAAAAACTCTATCAGATCGGACAGAAACGCTTCTATGACGGAGTCAGCGCCAACAATGTCCCCTGCCGCAGGCAAGGTCGCGAAGTCTATTACCTCAAATCCGAACTGGACAAACTCTTCAAGGACAAAAGCCCGAAGATTCCGCCCGAAATCCGCAGGGACTATGTCACCGCAAAGGAAGCCCTCAACTTCTGCCACGTCGGGCAGAAACGCTTCTCCGCAGAGACCCAAGCCGCCGGCCTCACCAAAATCCGCACAGAAGGCAACTTCGTCTGGTACAAAAAATCCGAACTCAAAATACTCTTCAATCTATAACATATGTCAGTCACAAAAGTCACACTCCGCAAACGCCTCCTGCCCTCAGGCAAGATAACCCTCTACCTCGACTACTACCCGCCTGTCCGCGACCCCAAGACAGGCAGGCTCTCACGCCGCGAATATCTGGGACTATACCTTGTGAACAAGCCTCGCACCCAGCAGGAGCGGGACTCCAACAAAGACAAGCTGACCGCAGCCGAAGGCATCCGCTCCCAGAGAGAAATCTCCATCCTCAACGGCAAACTCGGATTCATCGACCGCGACACCCCGAAAGAAGACTTCCTCGCCTACTACCACGACAACCTCACCACCCACAACCAGAAATGGATTCGGGTATATGAACACTTCAAGACCTATTGCGGCGGAACCTGCCGTATGGCCGACATCACCGTGGACTTCTGCAACGGCTTCCGCGAATACCTGCTCAATGCCAACCAGCTGAAGCACGACCACAAGACACTCACCCGGAACTCCGCCGCCGGATACTGGAGCACATTCCGCGCATTCCTCGCCATAGCTTGGAAAGAACACAAGCTCGCCGAGAACGTCAACGACTATCTGGAAGCCCTCGCCACCACTGACACCCACCGCGAATACCTCACACTGGAAGAACTCCAGCAGCTCGCGGCAACGCCCTGCGACAACAACACGATGAAGAATGCCAGCCTTTTCAGCTGCCTGACCGGACTCCGCTTCGGAGACATCAGAGACCTGACATGGGACAAGATTGAAGCCTACCCGGACGGCGGAGCCTGTCTGCGAATCACCACCGAGAAGACAAAGACCGCCACCACCCTGCCCATCACGGACGAAGCCCTCGCCCTCTGCGGAAAGCGCGGCACGGGACGGGTCTTCAAAGGACTCACCTACAGCCTTGTCAACAACAAACTTGAAGACTGGCTCAAGGCCGCCGGCATCACCAAGCACATCACCTTCCACTGCTTCCGCCACACCAACGCCACCCTCCTGCTTGAAAACGGCACCGACATCTACACCGTCTCCAAGATGCTCACCCACCGCAACGTCACCACCACCCAGATATATACCGAAGTTATGGACAAGAGCAAGAGGAAGGCGGCGGAGAGTCTGAAACTCTCAAAAAATCCGAAGAAAAAGTAAAAAAACAACTTGGAGTCCAATTGGAGTCCAAGAACTGACCCTAAAAATCCATAGATATTTGCAACCGTTATCTCACGACGAGATGACGGTTTCTTTTTTCAGTGGCCACAGAAAGGAGAACGTAATGTTTCACTTATAAAAGTAAAGATTATGTCTTCTACTGAAAAACAGATCACTTTCGAGCAAATGCCCGATGCACTTGCCGAACTCACACACAAGGTTGACAGGCTCACGGAGCTTATAACCGACAAAATGGCTTCTGCCCTGGAACAGAAGCCCAAGGACGAATGGATGAACATCAGTCAGCTGATTGAGTATCTTCCTGACAAGCCGTCGCGTGCCACAATCTATGGCTGGGTGTGCGCCCGCACAATCCCCTTCCATAAGAAAACGAAAAAGCTCTCATTCCTCAAATCAGAGATTGATGCCTGGCTTGCCAACACCGGCCACGCCACAGCCGACGAGATGAAAGACATCGCCCTTGAAACATTCGGCTACAGAAAAGGAGGTTCAAGATAAATCAGTCTCATCGAATGGGACCAGACCCAGAAATAACCCCAAAAAAGCAATTGTACTATGGATGAACAGATAATACACGACCTCTCTACCGAAATCGACAGCGCCTTCTCCCCTGAGGGCGCTACCGACATCGGTATGCTCACCATCAAATCCGCCAACCAGACAGTCGAAGACGCAGCAAAACGCCCCGACCCCGAGCAGCTCTACCACGAACTCTGGTACGAAGGCGAAGTCTGCTGCCTCTTCGCCGACTCCAACCTCGGCAAATCCATCTACGCCGTCCAGATGGCCGACGAAATCGCCCGCACCCGAAACGTCCTCTACGTCGACTGCGAACTCTCCGACAAACAGTTCCAGCTCCGATACTGCAACCCCGAGACAGGCGAACGCCACATCTTCCCGGACGGACTCCTGCGCGCCGAAGTCAACCCCTACGCCATTGGAGCACAGGGCTACGAAGAAGCCATCATACACGACATAGAAGAAGCCGCCCGGATAAAAAACTGCCGGGTCATCATCATCGACAACCTCACCTACCTCTGCAACTCCTCAGACAAAGGCGTCGATGCCGGCCTCTTTATGATGAAACTGATGGCCCTCAAAAAAAAGCGCGGACTCTCCCTCCTTATCATCGCCCATACCCCCAAGCGAGACCTCTCCAGCCCCATCACCCAGAACCACCTCGCCGGCTCAAAGAAACTCTACAACTTCTTCGACTCCGTATTCGCCATCGGAATGAGCGGAAAGGACAACCGGCTTCGCTACGTCAAACAAGTCAAAGTCCGAGCCGGAGCATTCCGCTACGACTCTTCCAACGTCATAGTCTATGAAGTTGACAAAGAGAACGGCTTCCTTCGCTTCAACTTCCGCGAATTCGCATCAGAAGAAGAACATCTCCGCCACCGCGAATCCGCCGAAATCACCGAGCAGGAAATCCAAGTCATAGAACTCAGCAAGCAGGGACTCAGCTGCCGCAGGATTGCCGACCAGATCCGCATCTCCAAATCCACCGTTAGCAACATCCTCAACCGCCATAAGGACGAACTGTCCACTGTCCACAATACCACTAAGGAAAATGGACAGTTGGACACTGGACACCCCGAAACTCAAACACCTCAAGATAATGAACCGACACTCCTATAGCCTCCAGCGCTACGCCGGCATTCAGTCCCGGCACACCTGCCCCTCCTGCGGCGGCAAACGCTGCTTCACCCGCTACGTCGATGAAAACGGAGAGCCGCTCTCCGAAGAAGTCGGCCGCTGCGACCACGAATCATCTTGCGGCTACCACTACACACCCTCCGACTACTTCCGTGACCATCCAGACCGGACGGATGGCCACGACTGGAGGAAACTCACCCGCGAAGAGCGCCGATGCCTGCTTCCCAAACCCAAGCCGCACAGTCCACTCTGCGCCATTCCCGATGACATCGTCACCCGTTCCGTCAGGCCAAGCTACGACAGCCACCTGACCAGATACCTCTCCGGCATCCTGGACCCTCTCGTCCTCGAATCCGTCATCACGGAATACCGCATCGGTGTCACCCGTGACCGCGACACAATCTTCTTCCAGATAGACACCCGGGGCCGCTGCCGCACCGGCAAGATAATGAAATATGACCCCGACACCGGACACCGCATCAAAGATGATGAAGTAAAGGGACGCATCACTTGGGTACACTCCCTTCTAAAGTCCGGCGGCAGCCTGAATCAGGACTGGACGCTGACGCAATGCCTCTTCGGCGAACACCTTCTTCCCCTCTACCCGGAAAAGAAGGTAGCCCTCGTCGAATCCGAAAAGACCGCCGTCGTC
>CAVERO010000050.1:0-16784 GCA_963617915.1 Candidatus Methanomethylophilaceae archaeon
TAGCAGTGGCTACGTGACTGATGACGAAGATGAAAATGGCCGGAAAGGCCGTGTGATAAAAGAGAGGAATTAATTCAAAACAGCTTCTAAAATATGGAGAAAAGCGTCATCATCATAGGAAGCGGCCTTGGCGGACTGGAATGTGGCCACATTCTGGCCAAGGAAGGCTTCCGGGTGACGATTCTTGAACAGGCCGCCAAGCCTGGAGGCTGTCTGCAATCCTTCAAACGCGGAGGCCGCGTCTTCGACACGGGACTTCACTATGTCGGCGGTCTCGGTGAAGGCCAGTCCCTGCGCCCCTTCTTTGAATATTTCGGCTTGATGGATTTGCCTTGGAGGCAGATAAATCCCGACTGTGTTGACGAGATTGTCATCGGTGACAAAAGTTTCCAGCTCGCCTCGGGCCATGACCGTTTCGCGGAGCGTCTGGCCGAGAGTTTTCCCGCGGAAAAGAATGCCTTGAATGAATATGTCCGTTTCCTCAAGAAAGTGGGAGACGGAATATTCGGAATCTTCGATGGCGAAGCCGTGCGGATGAACGGTCTTCTGGGCCGGAGCGCCTATGAATATCTTCGCTCCGCAATCGGGGACCCTCTTCTTCGCCAGGTTCTCGGCGGCGCCTTCATGCGGATGGAGCTGCGCGAGTCCCTGCCACTGTATGTCTTCGCCCAGATCAACGAGTCTTTCATCCAGAGCGCCTGGAAACTGGAAGGTGGAGGAGACCGGATAGTCCGCCGGATGGTGGATTCCATCACCTCGATGGGAGGTTCGGTCAGGACCGGTGCCCGGGTGACATCAATAAAGGCCGCGCTCGGCAAGGTTTCCGGGATTGAAGTGAACGGGGAGGAGACTTTGACTGCGGACTGGGTGATTTCGGACGCGCATCCCGCAGTCACTATAGGACTTGTCCCGGACGGTCTGCGCAAGGTTTACAGGGAAAGAGTCTCCGCTTTGGACAACACGTCCGGAGTCTTCACCGCCAACATCTGCCTGAAGCCCGGAGTGCCGGCCTGTCCCGACGGGAACATATTCATTCATCGCAGTGGCGTGGACCTCTGGCATCCTGATCCGTCGGTCACAGAATCGGTTATGGTTCATTTTTATCCGGAGCGGCAGGGAGGAGTGACGCATCTTGACCTGATCAGCCCGATGCCTTTCCCTCAAGGTGATGATGAGTCGGACAGCCGTCTTTCAGCAGCCGGCAAGGCGGCCGAATCCTACGAATCGGCAAAGCGGAGAAAGTTGAGGGAGTGCCTTGACCTGACCGGTTCGAGGCTTCCGTGGCTGGAAGACTCCATCGAGAACGTCTTCACCTGCACTCCGCTGACATATTCCCGCTACACCTCCACTCCCGGAGGATCCGCATTCGGCATCAGGCACAATTGGGAAAGCCCATTGCGCACCGTCCTGTCCCCGCGCACCCCTCTTAAAAACCTTCTTTTCACCGGTCAGAGCCTCAACCTCCACGGCCTCCTCGGAGTCTCGATGACCTCCCTTCTCACCTGCCGCGAACTCCTCGGCAAGGATTTCACCATCCTTCGCTGATTATTCCGTTCCCCGTTTGAACGGTGCAAGCTTGTTGTTCATTCGTGTAAATGTTAAAATAATATTTATTATCTTTGCATATACTGTATAATAGATAGAATACTGGCATTTATGTTTGACGAGGATTTCATATTCAAGTCGCCGGATGAGATCGCCGGAAGATTGGCGGCGAGGCTGAAGAAAAGAAGGTTGGAAAAAGGAATCACGCGGGAGGGACTCCAGTCATTGACCGGGATTCCGAAATCCACTATCGCACATTTTGAGGCCTCGTCAAAGATCTCTCTCGGATCCTTTGTAAGGATAGCCATGGCATTGGGTTACACCGATGAGATGGATAAACTGTTTATGGAGGCCAAATACAGCACGATGGAGGAGTTGGAAACCATCAAAAGGAATATGAACAGAAAAAGAGGTGTCCGGAAGCCATGATCAAACTACCTGAATCCCTTGAAGTTTTTTACTGCGGCAAGCTTGTCGGGACGTTGTCAACGACTCCCGGTAATCATAAATGTGCGTTCGAGTACAGCCGGGAGTGGCTTGCTGACGGATTCTCCATTTCTCCGTTGGAATTGCCGCTCAGAAGTGGCATCCAGCTGCCAAGAACCGATTATTTCTACGGTAATTTCGGAATATTCGAAGACAGTATGCCTGACGGGTATGGGAACTATCTGCTGAACAGGATTCTGCGGAAATACGGAACGTCATTGATAGAGATGAATCCTGTTGAACGTCTGTCCTTTATAGGCGAAAAAGGAATGGGGGCGCTTACATACGTGCCCGGAACCACAATCTGCACGGACGAAGAGACCTCGACTCTTGACCGGATGCAACAAGACGCGTTGGACGTCCTGTCGGAGAAGGATTTCTCCAGCGCGGAGACGCTCTACATCAACAGCGGAAACTCGGGAGGATGCCGTCCGAAATGCCTGTGGAAAGACGAGGATGGATCGTGGCTCGTCAAATTCAGACATACATACGATCCTGTTGACATCGGTAAGCGAGAATACGGAATTCTCCTGAAAGCCAAGGAATGCGGCATAACCGTTCCGGACTGTAAACTTTTCAACGGCAGGTATCTTGGCACAAGGCGGTTCGACATCACTCCTGATGGGACAAGGCTTCACGTGGCGACAGCGTCGGCTCTTCTGTGCGAATCAATCCGTCTGCCGATGATGGATTACCGCAGGCTGATCAGATTCACCGCGTATCTTACCCAAGACATGAGCCAAGCCCTGGAAATGTTCCGCAGAATGATCTTCAACTACGAGATTGGCAACAACGATGACCATGCGAAGAATTTCTCGTTCATTTTCGATGGGAGGAAATGGAATGTCTCTCCTGCCTATGACCTCACGGAATGCCGAGACGCCAATCACGGGTTTCATTCATCACTGGCCAACGGCAAGGAACACCCGACTCTGGATGATTTCCTCGTCATAGCCGGAGACGCGGGTTTGACCAAGAAACAGGCTATTGAAGTGATTGACCGGATCGGTGCTGTCATCCATCCGGGCAAGAGCCGAGAACCATAGCCGTAAGTGCAAGTTGCTGAACGCATTATTTTTTCTGTGTATCTTCTTGACCCGTTATGGCACAATATCGCCGGATGATGGGTAATTATTGCGTATATTTGCCGAAAATAAAGAGAACAAAAAATTAATTCTTTATGTCCAGATATGCTTTTGTGACCGGAGGAAGCCGCGGAATCGGCCGGGCGGTATGTGTGAAACTCGCACGGATGGGGTTCCGCGTCGTGGTCAATTATGTTTCCAATGATGAGGCGGCGGGAGAGACTGTCCGTCAGGTCGAAGAGGTTGGAGGCAGCGGAGAACTGTTGAAGTTCGATGTGGCTGACACGGAGGCTTCCGTCAAGGCGATAACAGGTTGGCAGGAAAGCCATCCGGACGATTATGTGGAGGTTCTGGTGAACAATGCCGGCGTGCGCAAGGACAATCTTCTGCTCTGGCTTGAGCCCGAGGATTGGTTCAAGGTGATGTCCACTGACCTGAACAGTTTCTACAACGTCACCCGGCCGTTCCTTCAGCCGATGGTCTCGCATCGCAACGGCCGAATCATCAACATGGCCTCTCTGTCCGGTCTCAAAGGTCTGCCAGGGCAGACGAACTACTCCGCCGCCAAAGGTGGTCTGATCGCCGCCACAAAGGCTCTGGCTCAGGAACTTGCCCCGAGAAAAATCACCGTCAACGCTGTCGCTCCCGGTTTTGTGGAGACCGACATGGTCGAAGGCCTTGACGAAGCCTCGCTCAAAGCCCAGATTCCTGCCCGCCGTTTCGGCAAGCCGGAGGAAGTGGCCGCCCTTGTCGGTTTCCTCGCCTCTCCGGAATCTTCTTACATCACAGGTCAGGTCATCTCCATCAACGGAGGGCTTTATTGATCTGAAGTGGCTACAGTGGTGTAGTAACTACAGCGGTCATATTCATCAACAGATGTCCTCCATGTTACTCTTCTTGTGACAATAGGCTTTTGTCAGTCTCCGCTGGCTTTGTCCCGCTGTCGAAACTGCCGCCCTGATGGTTCGACAGGCTCACCAACCGTGGTTCGACAGGCTCACCAACCGTGGTTCGACAGGCTCACCAACCGTGGTTCGGCAGGCTCACCAACCGTGGTTCGGCAGGCTCTGCGACCAAACCGTCCGGTCGCTGAGCCTGTCGAAGCGCCGCTGGACGGCAGCATTATAAAAAGTTCCCGAGACGATGTTACATTATCCCGAGGATTTCGTTTATATTAGTGAATTCAAGTTTCGCATGTGCGAAACACCTTATATCCCGTCACGGCAGTGACGGAGCAAGTCCCTCCCCCGAGGGGAGGGATTTAGGGAGGGGGTAACGTGAACTGATTTTTCACGGAGGAAGCTCTTAGGACGTGAGGTAAGGTACTGTATCACAGGTATATCACTACTTGCGAAACTTGAGTTAGTGAAAAGTTCAAACGATGATCGAAGACTTTCTCACAGAAGCGTTCCTGGCCCTCCGGGGTCGAGGGAAATCGGAAGACGTTCTGCAAGACGCCTTCTGCAAGCTTTGGGGAGGGAAGTACAAGATCGGAAGCGTGAAAGAGGCGATTGGATTGTTGTCGAGGACGAGCCGTAACATTGAGATCGACGAGTACAGGAAAGCGAGCGGAAGGCAAACGGTGAGCCTTGACGGAAGACAGGTCGAGGATGAGAGTGGCGATGCGATGGAAAAGGAACTGCTGTTCCGGAAGGTTGAGGAATCGGTGGAAAGCGAACTGTCCGAGCTACAGAGACTTATCGTCAGAAAACACGAATATGAAGGCCAGTCCTTCGAGCGCATAGCAAAGGACTTGGGAATGCGGCAGACTGCGGTCCGGATGCACATCTCAAGGGCAAGGAAGATTTTAAGGGACAAATTCAGAAATGAGCATGAAACAGATTAATGAATATCTTGACAGGTACTTCGAAGGAACCCTTTCCGAAGCGGAGGAGCTGAGACTCAAAGCTTTCCTCGCCTCGCCGGAAGGACAGGCCTCCGAATATGACGAAGCGCGCGCCGTGATGGGTTACTTCGCCGTCGGCAGGTCCCTTTCCCGGAAGGTTGAGAAGGAATATTTCCGAAAAGGTAGCCGCCGGAACGGTGCCGTTTGGCTTCGGGTCGCCGTGGCCGCAGTGTTCGCCGGAATATTCATAACTCTTGGAGTGAATGTCTATAATAAGGAAAACATCTGCGTCTCGTATGTCGGTGGACAGAAAGTGACTGACAGGGAGGTTGTGATGAGCGATGTCGATGGCATCCTTGCCGACCTTTTCTCCGGCGGAACCGATGTGGATGAACAGTTGAATGAAATATTCGGAAAATGATGGGACGAAAAGTATTTTTGACGGTGGCTCTGTGTCTGCTGGCCTTGCTTCCCGCCCGGGCGCAGAAAGGACTTCAGATTGACAGTCTTTTCAGCTTCAGCGGCTCTATCGTGAATCTCTCTGACATGTCCGGAATGGCTATGTCGGAAGTGAGCGGAGCGGAGCTTAAGCCATACAATCTGAAGTATTTCCGTAGCATCAGTTTCAAGGCCGGAGCCGGAACTATCGATAGGGTAGCGTCTCTTGTGGAGGCTGACTCCCGCAACGCTGTTGACCGGAAGATCGATTATTGCGGAGGGCAGATGTGCTATGCCCTTCTGAGGCTGCGGACAGGCGGCTCCGAGGAAAATGAATATGTCGGATTCCAGATCAAGGGGATAGGGAAGGAAAAGATCACGCAAGGCTCTGACGGCAAGACCGTTGTCGGCTACGAGCTTGATGAGGATGCTCGGGGGCCGTTTGAGAGAGCCTATGTGACGGTGGTCTATCTCAGGGGCAAGGCCACAATGAACGACCTTAAGAGAATGTTTAAGCAAAGGTGAAGATTATGAAGAAGTTATTTACAGTTTTATTTGTGATGTCGCTGACGTTGACCTGCGCCTGTGCGGCTTCCGCGCAGGTGGATTCGGGCTGTTGCTGGACGGAGAACGATGGGGCTGCTGAGCGGCGGTTGGACTTCAACGTGCCTTTTTATCACAGGGTGGTGAACAGGACGTGCAAGCGTCGCAGTTACGTGGTAGAGCCCAGCAATTTCGGTATGGCATTGCTGAATGTCAACTCGGACGAATTGGATTTCAGAACCCAACGCTCGTACGAGGTGTACTTCAACCTGTGTGGCGATTACTTCAGATTGTCCCGTTCCGTGTCGTTCAACTATGGTCTTGGAATGTCCTGGAAGAATTTCGCGATGACAAAGGGAGGGATGATGACCAAGGATGATAGAGGAAATGTGCTGATAGGCGGATGGCCGGACAAGTCTGAACCTAAAGTGTCCAAACTGAGGGTTTTCAGCGTCACGTTCCCGTTCATCCTCGGCTTTAATGTCTATCGTGGAGTCGGATTCTCAGTCGGCCCGGTGGTCAATCTCAACGCCGTCAGTTCCATAGTCGACAAGTACATGCTGAACGATGAGAAGCAGAAGGACAAGTACAAGAGGGCGCACTGCAATCTCGCCACCGTCGATATGATGTTCCAGCTCAATTTCAGAGATGTGGGCATCTATGCCAGGTATTCCCCGATGAATGTCATGGACACTGACTACTGGCCGGAGTTCAAGCATTGGGCAGTCGGCCTGACCTTCAATCTATAAGAGTATGGCGGCTGGCAAACCTGCCGAAAGACGCGCTGCCAAAAAGTACGGTGCCGGAATAGCGGCAAATATTCATTTGTTGTCCAATTATTGCTATTTTTGCACCATGAAAAAAACAATCTTATTGTTCATGGCTGCGGCTGTGCTGCTGTCATGCGGTGACGGTGAGAGCGGAAGCTCTTCCTCCCCCGAGATTTCCGGCCTCGTCGCCGAAGTGAACAGCTATGGGCAGATTGTGCCCGACTTCACCCCACAGGAAATGAAGGACAAGGGCTTCGCCTATGCCGACCTGTTGCACGTGAGGATAGGTGACAACATCGAGCTTGACAACATCCCTTTCCTGACCTCTTTCAATGAGGCGGGCTGTTTTGAACCGACCTACGTCGATTACAACGCCTTGGGCACTGACTACGGTTTCGGCTTGCTCAATGCCGACTTCCACCTTTTCATCGGCGGCAAGGTGGGTGACAAAGTCACCATAACGCTGGCGAAGAAAGGCGGCTACAAGGAGAAGTACGAACTGCTCAAGTCCACCTACCCCGTGGAGCGGAGGCAAGGAGAGACGGCCGAGCAATATGCCAACTTCCGGATGGTGTCCACGACAGGCATGGGAGCCGGTGTGCTGTACCGGTCGAGCAATCCGATCAACTGTGCGAAGAACGAGGGACGCTACCGCGTGGCGGACAGCCTTGCGCGCGAAGTGGGCATAAATACAGAGATTGACCTTGCCGACACCCAGGCGGCCATCGAGAAATATATTGCCACCGAGGGTTATGCCTCCACTTATTGTCCACAGCTCTACAAGGACGGCAACACGTTGGCATGCGGTCTGTCAGCCAATGTCTTCGGTGAAGTCTTCAAGACGAAGATGGGTGAGATGGCCAGATTCATGCTGGCCCGTCGTCCTCCTTACCTCATCCATTGCAACGAGGGCAAGGACCGCTGCGGATTCGTGGCCATGCTGTTGGAGGCATTCATGGGAGCCGATGTCTCCGAACTCAGGGATGACTATATGGTGACGATGTACAACTTCTATCGTGTCGAGAAAGGAAGCGAGTCGTACCTGACGCGGCAGAGTCTGGCCATCGACCGCATGATATGGGTGATGTGCCATGAGGATGTTCTTGACGGCGATAACTTGAAGGCGGTTGACTGGAACAAGGCCGATGTCACCACCATCGGGCAGGAGGAGTTGCAGGCGGCCGCCCGGAAATATTTCAAGGAGTGTGGCCTCAGCGATGTGGAGTGTGAGCGGCTGCATGCAGTCCTCTCTTCCAACTGAAACGCCTAAAATAGCCGGAATCGGTATACCGCCCTTGGGGTCAGATTTACTCTATGCGCATAAGTGTCGCCGGAGATTCACCTAAATAATCCGGAGCACAAAAAAGAACTATCCCGCGACGACCTCTGACATGGCCTTGAGGTCAGGTTGGAGGCCTGTCATTATGGAGTAGCCGGTAAGGGCCTGGTACAGAAGCCAGCGGCGGCCGGAAATGTAGGTGCAGTCGGCCGAGATGAGTTTCATTCTGGTCTCATCGTCAAAAGAAGGAGTCTTGTAGTTAGCTTCAAGAATCACCTTTCTCTGGCCGGAATCCTCGCCGGCGAAATCATCAGCGGTGAACTCGGCAATCTCCGGAAGAGCCATCGGCAGGGTGTAGATCACAAGGTCGCACTCCTTCACCGCCTCCTTGAAATCGGAAATCGGATCCGGCAGGAAACCATATTCCTGCATTGAGTCGGCGATCGCCTGAGCCTTTTCGGGAGTGCGGTTCATCAGGATGGTGGCGAATCCAAGCTCCGCTGCGGCCACGGCGGCGGCCCTTCCCGCTCCTCCGCAACCCACGACGAGAGCCTGAGGTGTCCGGCAGAACGTGCGGCTCAACGTCATAAGGAAAAACTGATGCATCTTCACGAAGAACTTGTCCCCGAAGTTTCCGATGAATTCCTCCACGATGCCCGGGAAATATGCCTCCACGACAGCCGTCACAATCCCGGAGAAATCCGAATTGTACGCTTCGATGCCATTGGAGCCTTTCACCAGAAGGTTCGTCGCTCCGATGCGTGCCGCAGGACCGGAAACCGCCCCCTCTCCTTTGCGAGCCAACTCCAGAACCCTTGAATATGCCCGCTCCTTGAATGGAGCGGTGACGTTGACGGCAGCATATTCATCAATGAACCGATGGAAAGAAGCCTCAAAGTCAGAGCCTTCAATCAGGTCGTATGAATATTCCCCATCCTTTACACCCTTGTACGCCGCCTCGAAAAGCGCCGGGCTGCCGGATCCCTTGATCGGATCACCTATGAGACCATATTTCGCCATATCCTTAATGCTTTTTCTCAGGTGCGAATTTAGCAAACCGCCGGACATTCTGCAACCCATATTAACAGAAAACGTTTGCGGACATTGAAGACTAACGACTTTGCCTCCTCGGCTTCTTTTTTATTGAAATACGGATTATTTTGACTAACTTGCAATGCTTTGGGATTGTCTTGGCGGCGAATGCAGAAACTCGGTCTTGCCACAGCCATCTCAGACGACCATGAACATAACTAAACGACTTAAAATCATGTCACTGAACAAAGTAATGCTGATCGGTAACGTTGGAAAGGACCCGGAAGTACGTTACCTTGACGGAAACAACAACCCGAATTCGGGTAGCACAAAGGTGGCGACGTTCACCCTTGCGACGACTGAGCGCTATCGTGACCGCAATGGAGAACTTCGAGAGAACACGGAATGGCACAACATCGTGGCCTGGAGGAATTCGGCAGATGTGGCGGAGAAATACATCCGCAAAGGGACTCAGCTCTACATCGAGGGCAAGCTGAGAACCCGCTCGTGGACTGACCAGACCGGCAACAAGAGATACACAACCGAGATCACTGTGGACAATCTTCAGTTACTGGGCAGAAAATCGGACAATCCCGGGGCACAGGAAGGAGGGCAAGGGTATGGACAGCCGGCCATTCGACAGGTTCAGGGACCTGCGAACACTCAAGGGCCGGCCTATGCGCAGCCTCAGTACCAGCAGGGAGGCTATCAACCTGTACAACAACCGGCCCTTCGACAGGCTCAGAGTCCGGAGGGAGGCTCGGTTCAGGGGGCGGTTCAGCAGCCACATCAGCAGCCTCCGGTGAATCCTATCGAGGTTGCTGCGGCCGATATGCCGCAGGATGACCTTCCGTTCTGATTTTCAAGAATATACAAAACGAATACTTACAGATATGAGTTCAAAACTTGACGTGGTCCTTGGCCTCCAGTGGGGAGACGAAGGAAAAGGTAAGATTGTGGATGTGCTTGCGGGCCGTTATCCGGCCGTGGCAAGGTTCCAGGGAGGGCCGAACGCGGGGCATTCCCTTCATTTCGACGGCAAGAGCTTCGTGGTGCGCAGCATTCCTTCGGGAATATTCAGGGAAGACTCCACCAACATCATCGGCAGCGGTGTCGTTCTGGATCCTATCACTCTGCGTGAGGAATGCGCGAATGTGGAGAAGATGGGCATAGACCCGAAAGAGAAACTGTTCATCTCCAAGAAGGCCAACCTGATCCTTCCTACCCACCGTCTTCTTGACGCGGCTTACGAGGCGGCCGCCGGAAAGGGGAAGATTGGTTCAACCCTCAAGGGCATCGGACCGACCTACACCGACAAGATCAGCAGGCACGGCCTGAGGGTCGGGGACATTCTCACCCCTGATTTCAAGGAAAGGTTCGCCAAACTCAAGGCCAGACATATTCAATTGCTTTCCGACCTGCACTTTGAGTGCGATCCGGACAAGGACGAGGCCGAGTGGATGAACGCCATCGAGTTCCTCAAGGGATTCAAGCTGATTGACTGCGAGTACTTCGTGAACAAGTGGCTGGAAGACAAGCCGATGCTCGCAGAAGGGGCCCAGGGTTCGATGCTCGACGTCGACTACGGCTCCTATCCGTTCGTCACATCGTCCTCTACGACGGTCGGCGGCGTCTGCACCGGACTTGGGGTGGCTCCGTCAAAAGTGGGGAAGGTCTATGGAATCTTCAAGGCTTACTGCACCCGCGTGGGCAGCGGCCCATTCCCTACAGAACTGTTTGATGAGACAGGCGAGAAGCTCCGTCAGGTCGGACACGAGTTCGGAGCCGTCACGGGCCGTCCGCGCCGCTGCGGCTGGCTGGATCTCGTGGCGCTGAAGTACACCGTGATGATTGACGGCGTGACCGACCTAATCATGATGAAATCCGACTGTCTGGACGATTTCGGGACAATCAAGGTCTGCACATCCTACAAGGTGGACGGCACCAAGACCGATCAGGTTCCGTTCGACATCGCCGCCGAGATCGAGCCGGTTTACACCGAATTCCCAGGCTGGAAGAAAGACCTCACGGGAATCCGCAAGGAAAGCGAACTTCCGCAGGAGTTCAAGAACTACACAAAGTTCATGGAAGACTATCTCGGCGTCCCGATCAGCATAATCTCCCTCGGCCCCGACCGCGAGGCCACAATCGAAAGATAGACCGCCGACTCCAACGTAACAGAATCCGCAGAATGTCGATGGACAAGTTCTACGAGCTGGCATTGACGGGCGTACCTGCTGGCATTCTCCACTTACGAAGGTTTTGATTCGCTATGTCAGTATCCAGGTTAGAGATGAGGGCTGGTCACTCCGACACAAGAATATCCCCGAACAACTTCGCTGATGTCATGGGAGTGTCCCGCTCAACGGTGCGGTCTTGGGTGGATTCGGGGAAATATGTTCTGGAAGACGGGGGAAGAGGTACTCATTTTCTGATGGACGATTTGAGTGACGTGCCTGAAATATCCCAGATGCTGTCCGGCAAATGGGACGAGGAGATGAGGACGAAACCGACAAGACCCTACACATCCGTGGAACTTTTCGCCGGAACCGGAGGTCTGGCTCTCGGAATGGAGATGGCAGGTTTCCGTCATATTCTCCTAAACGAGTTCGACCATAATGCCTGCGAGACGTTGAGAATGAACCGTCCTGACTGGAACGTCCTTGAAGAAGACATCCACACAGGGTGTCATTTGACTGGCCGGCTCCGTACAGCCGCGTGATGACTTTGAGGGACGCTTTCTTCGCCGGAGACCTTTACCCTGCGGACGTGCCGGAGAGCGAATGCCAACAGTATCCCGAGAAGAAAAAGATAGTTATGGACTTGGTGCCCATGGGAGGCGATTGGCGAGACTTGCCGGAGGATGTGGCAAAAGAATACATGAAGGGCAGCTATAATCTCGGAGGAGGAAAGACGGGAATGGCCCGGAGGCTGTCGCTGGATGAACCGAGCCTCACCTTGACATGCGCACCGGCCCAGAAACAGACAGAACGCTGCCATCCTACCCAGACCCGCCCCTTGTCTGTCCGTGAATATGCACGAATCCAGACTTTCCCGGATGACTGGAACTTCTCCGGAAACATGTCATCCAAGTACAAGCAGATAGGGAACGCTGTTCCCGTCAATCTGGCCTATGCGGTGGGGCGTGCGCTAGTGCGTCTCATGAACCGGATAGAGAAACTATAGGGCTGCCGGTCGGTAACTTTGACAGACTACTTCTCCGACCGCGAGGCGGCCATAGGGCGGTAAGCAGAGTTGGAAGCTATACCGATTTATGATTTGGCAGACGAATCGGGATTCACTGCAGATTTGCAGTGAATCCCGATTCCGGCTATTATGGAATCTTGTCACCAAGAAAAAAGTGGAACAATCCCATAACGGGGCTTTCACCGTCTTTGGCGGAGGGCCTCGAAGAGGAGGATGGCGGCGGAGACGGAGACGTTGAGGGAGTCGAGGTCACCGAGCATCGGGATGCGGATGTGGGCGTCGGCGGCCTTGCGCCAGATGTCGGTGAGGCCGGTGGACTCCGCGCCCATCACGATGGCTGTCGGCTTCCTCATGTCAGTGTCGTAGTACAGGGAGGAGTCCTGAAGTTGGGCTGTGAGTATTTGAATATGTTTGCCTTTTAACCAAGTGATGGTCTCTTCGGAAGAGGCGACGGCGATCTGTCTGGAGAACACGGCGCCGATGCTGGCCCGTATGAGGTTCGGGTTATAGAGGTCGGTGAGGGGGTCGCAGATGATGACTGCGTCGGCTCCGGCGGCGTCGGCGCTCCGGAGGACGGCTCCGAGGTTGCCCGGTTTCTCCACGCTCTCAAGCACGACAATGAGCGGATTCCGGCTGAGTTTCAGACTCTCCAGAGTCCTGTCCCGGAACTCCACCTCGGCGATGACACCTTCCGTGCCGCCTCTGTAGGCAATCTTCCCGTAGAGTTCGTACGGAACCTGTGCGACGCCGACTTTCGGATTCAGCCTCTCGGCCTTGCCCAGAAGGTCGTTCAGTTCCTCCTCGGAGAGAATCTCTCCACAGATGAACAGCGTCCTCGGCACGAATCCCGCATCCAGGCAATGTCCCAACTCCCGACGCCCCTCAACCACGAAAAGCCCCTCCGACCGCCTCAGTTTCGATTTCTCCTGAAGCGCCAGCAACTCCCTGACCTTCGGATTCTGCGCCGATGTGATGTTCTCTACTCTCACTCTGCGTCCTTGTCGTTCCTGACAATCTTCTCCGGACGCATCTGAGGGAAGAATAGCACGTCCTGGATGGTGGCCTGGCCGGTCATGAACATCGTAAGGCGGTCGATGCCCATTCCGAGGCCGGAGGTCGGCGGCATACCGTACTCGAGGGCGCGCACGAAGTCGTAGTCGATGAACATCGCCTCGTCGTCGCCGTGGCTCTTGAGGGCCGCCTGCTCCTCGAACCTCTCCAGCTGGTCGATCGGGTCGTTGAGCTCTGAATATGCGTTCGCGAGCTCCTTGCCGCAGACGAACAGCTCGAACCTCTCGGTCAGGGTCGGATCCTCACGGTGTCTCTTTGTCAGCGGAGACATCTCGACAGGGTAGTCGATGATGAACGTCGGCTCGATGAGATGCTCCTCACAATATTCCCCGAATATGGCGTCAATCAGCTTGCCGACGCCCATCGAAGGTTCGTACTCGACGTCAAGCTTCTTGCAGGTCTCGCGGAGCTCGTCAACTCCCATGCCCTTCACGTCCACACCGGCATATTCCTTGATTGCCTCAAGAATAGGCAGTCTGCGGTAGCCGGCCTTGAAGTCTATCTCCTTGTCGCCGATCTTCACGACAGTGGTTCCGTGAAGCTTGAGCGCGATTTTCTCTAGCATCTTCTCCACGAAGTCCATCATCCAGATGTAGTCCTTGTAGGCCACGTAGATCTCCATGCAGGTGAACTCCGGGTTGTGGGTCTTGTCCATGCCCTCGTTGCGGAAGTCCTTGGCGAACTCATAGACTCCGTTGTAGCCGCCCACGATGAGCCTCTTGAGGTAAAGCTCGTTGGCGATCCTCATGTAGAGGTCGATGTCGAGGGCGTTGTGGTGGGTGATGAACGGACGTGCCGTGGCGCCTCCCGGGATGGCCTGAAGGATAGGAGTCTCGACCTCAAGGCAGCCGGCGGCGTTGAAATACTCCCTCATCGTGGCGATGATCTGCGCCCGCTTGACGAACACGTCCTTGACCTGAGGATTCACGATGAGGTCCACGTACCTCTGGCGGTAGCGGAGCTCCGGATCGGTGAACGCGTCATAGACGACCCCGTCAACTTCCTTGACGATAGGAAGAACCCTCAGCGACTTGCTCAGGACGGTCAGTTCCTTGGCGTGGACGCTGAGCTGGCCGGTCTGGGTGATGAAGGCGAAGCCCTTGATTCCGATGATGTCACCGATGTCAAGCAGCTTTTTCCAGACGGTGTTGTACATTGTCTTGTCCTCGCCCGGGCAGATTTCATCCCTCTTGACGTAGATCTGGATTCTTCCGGTTGCGTCCTGAATCTCGCCGAACGAGGCGGCGCCCATAATCCTGCGTGACATCAGGCGTCCCGCGATGCAGACTTCCTGAAAGTTGCCCTTCTCCGGGTCGAAGCCGGCTTCGATTTCCTTGGCGGTCGCGTTGACCGGATAAAGAGGCGCCGGATAAGGATTGATGCCCAATTCCCTTAACTTTGTGAGAGACTCGCGTCTGATTCTCTCCTGCTCGCTGAGCTCGATGTTTGCCATATCTGTTGTGTTTTTATATTCAAAATATTGCAGCCGGAATATGTCTGCCTCGCGCAAGAGGGCAGCCCTTTCCGGCGGCTCGCATTGTTGCATCCTTTCTCCGTTAACGGCGAATAAGATACGCCCTGAATATGCAAAAATACTACTTTTAATTCACATTCTGAAATTAAATCCGTACCTTTGTCTATTATGGGGAAAGAGCGCAAATGGATTCTGAAGGAGCCGGCTGATCCGGAGAAGGTGGGAAGACTGGCCGCCGAGCTGGGCATCGACCGGGCTCTCGCCGACCTTCTCGTCAAGAGGGGAGTCGAGACTTTCGAGCAGGCGCGTTCGTTCTTCCGCCCGAGCCTGAAAGACCTCCACGATCCGTTCCTGATGAAGGACATGGACGTGGCCGTTGAAAGGGTACGCAAGGCAATCACGAGCGAGGAGAAGATTCTGGTCTATGGCGACTACGACGTGGACGGCACGACCGCCGTATCGCTGGTATATTCTTTCCTCCGAAGATATTCCTCGAAGGTGGATTTCTACATTCCTGACCGCTATGACGAGGGCTACGGCGTTTCCTATAAGGGCATCGACTGGGCCGGAGACAACGGCTTCGGGCTCATCATCACTCTGGACTGCGGCATCAAGGCCAACGAGAAGGTTGAATATGCCGCCACGAAGGGGATAGACGTGATCATCTGCGACCATCACCTTCCGGAGGACACGCTTCCGCCGGCCGTGGCCGTGCTTGACCCAAAGAGGGAGGATGACACCTATCCGTTCGACGACCTGAGCGGCTGTGGGGTCGGCTTCAAGCTTGTGCAGGCATATTCCCAGAAATACGGCATTCCGTTCGAGACCTTGATCCCGCTGCTGGACCTGCTTGTGGTGAGCATAGCCGCGGATCTCGTGACAATGGTTGGAGAGAACCGTGTTCTGGCCCACTTCGGCCTCAAGCAGCTGAATGAGAATCCCCGCAAGGGGCTTCACGCGATGGCCACCCTTTCCAAGCTGGAACTCGGCCACCTGACAATTGATGACATCGTGTTCAAGATCGGCCCTCGGATAAATGCCGCCGGAAGGATGGAGACAGGCCGTCTGGCCGTCGAGCTTCTGACCGCTTCGGATGACCATGTCGCCACAATTGTCGGCGAGAAGATCAACGACAACAACAACGAGCGCAAGAGCATCGACAGGGAGATCACGCAGGAGGCTCTGGAAATGGTCCGGAACGGGACGGCTCTCTCGACCGGGGCGGCCACGATAGTTTACAATCCGACTTGGAACAAGGGAGTGGTCGGGATTGTGGCGTCGCGTCTTGTCGAGGCGTTCTACAAGCCGACGATCGTGCTGACAAAGTCGAATGGCTTCATCACGGGATCCGCCCGTAGCGTGGCCGGATTCGACCTTTACGAGGCCATCGAGAGCTGCGCCGACCTGCTGGAGAACTTCGGCGGACATGTCTATGCCGCCGGGCTGACTTTGAAAGAGAAGAACCTGAAGGAGTTCGTCGGCAGGATTGACAGGTTCATCGCGGGGAGCATCACCCAGGAGATGCTGACTCCGATGACCGACATAGACGCCAAACTGGAGTTCAGCCAGATAACCCCGAAATTCTTCCGTCTCCTGAAGCAGTTCCAGCCTTTCGGCCCGGGCAACACCAACCCGGTCTTCCTGACCGAGAACGTCTCGGACGGCGGCAACGGCCGCAAGGTCGGGGCGGGAGGAGTCCACATGAAGCTGGATCTGATCGACGAGAAGCAGCCGTTCCACCAGATTCCTGCGATCGCCTTCAACATGGCCGAATTCTATGACTACATCAAGGCCGGCAACCCGTTCGACATCTGTTACTCCATCGTCGAGAACTACTACCGGGGCAACACCACCCTCCAGCTCCGCATCAAGGACATAAAGGAGCGCGAGGAATTTATTTAAGTGATTCCGAAATAATAACTTGGTGCTTTTGCTCGTCTTTTTGGTCTGAATTAAGAAGCTGTTTTGATTTGTTTGAAATGTTCTTTGAGGTGAAAAAAACTTCATT
>CAVERO010000051.1:0-16454 GCA_963617915.1 Candidatus Methanomethylophilaceae archaeon
TTGAAATGTTCTTTGAGGTGAAAAATCTTCAAACAAACAAATCAAAACAGCTTCATAGGCTTGAAAAAGAATCAAGCCCGACCATCTTCTTACCCGGCGAAAAAGTCGGCGAAAAACTTGGCGTAGGAGCGCCAGGAGTTGCGGGCTATGAAGTCGCCGAGAACCTCGGGATTGACCCTCCTGTCGGATTTCAGAATCTCTATCATCTCGGCCTCAGAGCCATAGACAAAGCAGACACCCTCTCTCGCAAGGTCGGCGAACGCCCCAACGGCCGGCCCGACCGGAGTGCCGCCCATCGCCAGAGTGTCCATCAGGACACCGGAGCCGGAGACGCTGCCCGGAAGGTAAGGGAAGAGGACAAAACGGCTGGAGCGCACAAGGTCGGCAAGCTCGTCAAAATCAGCGCTTCTGTTCTCGAAGACAATCTTCGACCGCATTGCCGGGAATCCGTCATTGAAACCACGAACAATGGAATCACACTCCGCCGCAGCCTTTTCAATGTCCGAAGCCATTCCCGGATCCTTGCATCGCCCGATTATGCGGACATTCAGACCGGCGGCGCGGACAGCCGGACTGGAGACAAACTCCAGAACACCCTTGTACGGAAGGATGTTTCCCCAGATAAGAATCTCATCCGACCGGGAGGGACGGGAAGCCTCACCGGAAACCGAAGAAACAGCGGACTGTCCTCCCGAAACAGCATTGTCACGGAGACCGCCATCCGCCGTTCCGGCGACAGGATGGCAGATGTACCGCACCTTGTCGGGTGAGCATCCATATTCAGAAAGCAGCCCACGCGCGATGGAGGCCGTCTCGCAGGAGTGGGAAACCACGAGGCACGACTGCCTCAGCTGCACCTTCGTCAGCGACCGCGACATCCAGTTCTCCCCCTTGTGCGGACGCGGATTGTGGAATATGAAGACGATCCTCCCCCGCCGGAGCCTCATTATCAGGAAGCCCAGCCGCACCATTAGATACTGCACAAAAGCCAGCCTGTGGAAAGCTATCGTCTCCACGAAGCTGAGCAGGAATATATCAGCCCGGAACGAGTGCTTCAAGAGCGCCCAACCCTGCGTCAGGTACGGCTTGTTGTCAGCGTCGAGAACATCGAACCATTCCGCAAGATTATCCTTCAGAAAGAGAAAGTAGCGGTTCGGGTAGCCGCTTTTCCTGTTGGCCGACGGCGAGACATAAATCTTCTTCATCATCTACCTCCCTAACAATTTTTTCAATGAATATGTCAGATCGCCCACGAGGAACTGCCACGCCGGAGTCCCGATGTAGGTCTTGTAGTAGTACTTCTCGCTCCGGTACTTAAGCTCCCGGACACGCACCTTGTCGTAATATTTCCTCGTGGTGGCCCCGTGCTCGTGGATGACCGAAACCTCGGGGAAATAATAGACCCCTTCCCCGATTCTTTTAAGCCGCTCGGACAGAATCATTTCCTCGGAGTACAGGAAGGTGTTCGGATCCATCCCCCCGCAGGCGGAGTAATCCTCGGCCTTGACCATGAAGAACGAACCGGAGATTCTGTAATGGAAGCCTTCCGTGGCGGTCTGCGAATATTCCTCCCAGAACGGCTTGGCTCCTGAGCGGAACAGGCTCCTCCAGTAGAGGGCGACGTGCCTGTCCCAGAAGCTGATGAACGGCTCAGGACTCTGGAGCCGTCCGTCCAGACCCAGCACCTTCGGGCCCAAAGCCCCGGCCTTGTCCAAAGACAGCAGTTTCGCAGCCATCCTGTCCACCGTGTCAAGCCCTTCAAGGCGTATGTCGTTGTTGGCGAACAGCAGCAGGTCCGGAGCGAACTGGTTCCTGGCCACCTCGGCGCCCAGATTATTGCCCTTGGCAAAACCCAGATTCTCCTCGGACGGCGCCACGAAGACGCATTGGTCAGCCCCCTTGAAAGCCTCAAGCAGACGATTCCGGCTCTCTTCCGTGCTGCCGTTATCGACAATCACCACGGCATAGTCCGAACGGATCTTGGCAAGTTCGCCTCTGACGAACTCTATGGTCTTGTCTTCACTGTGATAGTTTATTACAACAACTCCTATCATCACCCATCTTCTTCTATAACAAAAAACGTAAGAGCCTGTCATTCAGGCTATCCTTTTGGGCGAACCCAACCCGGCACTTAAAAAAACTTCCAAAAGCCCGCTTCATGTTTCTTATTTCAAGAACAGTCCCGCCACAATGCGGCGGAAAGTCCATTGGATTTTCTTCAAGAGACGCCTTCCTCCCTTCAACCCCGCGACAGGAAGCACCCCGGAATGCCTCACCAGTTCAAGATAAGGGACATTCCGGGCGTTTTTCCCCTCTCCAAGAAGCAGCTCCGGACGGAATCCAATCCTCCGGCAGACCGGCATAAGGCTCAGCTGGTCACGGATTGAATATTCCAGATACTCTTTCCACCACGCATCCGAGATTCTTCTGACCAAAGGGTCATTGTGCCGCCTCAGGATCAGATTGTTCTCCATCATTCCGAAATGTCTCGGAAAGCCTTCCTTCAGAAGATGCCTTCTCTGCCTGAAAGCGTCCCGGAAGCCGATTCTGACATCCTGATAGCATTTCGAAATCTCCTCATAGACGCAGTCCCGCTGCGGATGCGGAACCTGTGCCATCAACGAGCCGGACTCTATCCTCTCATTGACAATCCGGTAAAACTCCGCTCCGAGGATGCGGATGTTGGCGTCGATCCAGACACTCACATCGTAGTCCCCGAGCACCTTGTGCGGCTGCAGCTTCACGTAGCGCGAAAGACGGGTCCTGTCGGCGCTCGAATATGGTATCGGCCGCACCTGCCATATTCCCGCATTGCCCTCCCCGATGTCATTGGAGAAGCAGACATATTCAAAGCTCCCGTCCACGGCCAAAGGCTGCGGAAGGGAGTCGTAACCGCCGACTATGCTCGTGTAGATCACTTTTCTCATTTCTTCTTCGCTGGCAAAACACATTGACGGCCAAGTTCTTCAAGATAGTCCTGAGTGTAGAAGTCCATCCTGCCGCAAAGGCTGGCGAATGTCAGTTCTCCGAAATACAGCCTGTCCCCGACAACATAGAAATCCACCCGGACTTCAGGGAAGCCTTCGGAAAGTGATGCCGCGGCCGAAAGCATCCTGTCTAGACATGAAGGCCTCGGAACCTTACCTCCCCCATCCCTGTAATGCTCCGTGAAAACCGAGGCTTCCGGATGGACATTCCAGTCCAAGTCGTAAATGTTCACATAAGTTCCTTCGGACGTCCTGTCGTAGCAGGCCCAGACCGAGTAAGGTTTTCCGTCAAAGCACCAGACCTTGTAGTCTGTCATGGACCTTCCCTCTCCGGAAGGCTGCTCAAGCTTTTCCTCCGCCACCACGCAAGGAGCTATCCTATTGTAGTACATCTCTCCGTGAGCATAACCGTACTTGACTTTCAGACGGGCGGCGAGGTCCGCCCTGACAGCCTCGGGGTCAAAGCCACCGGACTTGTCGATTATGCGGCAAGAGCCGCTGTCGTGGTTGCACTTGATGACGAATTTTCCCGGAAGAGAGTCAAAGTCAATGTCTTCCGCATTTTTCCAAACTCCAAGCAAAGGGACAAGAATGTCACCAAGTCCCTTGGACCGGACATATTCACGGACCTTGTACTTGTCGGAGCATAACGACCACATCGATGTGTCCGAGAAGCACATCAGCCACTGGATCTTCTCGTTCAGGTCACGGGGATTGTCCCAGTCGATCGGATAACCCTTCCATTTCAGCCATTCCCGCTCCACAAGCCTGGAATGGAAATGGTCCAGCATGAATCTGCGGTAAAGACGGTATATTCGTTTCCTTAAAGCCATGGTTTCTTCTTAATGTTGAGTTTTGACCTGACAAAAGACCTTTCCCCTTCGCTCAAGGAGAAGAAATAGACTGTCAGGCAGGTGGAAAGGAAGCCGGCGGCCAAGGACACAAGCAGCCGCCAAAGTCCCGGGTCAAAAACTCTCCAGACCAAATAAGTCACTGTCAGCGTCACGGCCGCGGCGGGGATGACTTTCCAAAGAACCTCCTTGACAAACATCAAAGGCGGAAACCCCGTCTGACGGCGCAGAAGTCCAAGCTTCACGATGTCGTTCAGCACATAAACCCCGATGAACACCAGATAGCATGAATATGCCGGGGCGCCGCTCCTGAAGGCAATCCAGGTAATCGGGAAAATCAGCAGAGTGACGGCGGAGGTGACGATGTAGAAGCGCCTTATGTTGCCAGAGGCCTGCACCAAAGTCGAGAACGGAGTCATCAGAAGGTCGAGACACAGGCCGGCCAGAGTCAGCCTTGTGAACAAGGCCGTACCGTCAGGAACCAGTTTCCCGAGCCACAAGCCCAGCAAGGCCTCGGCCTCGAAAAGGAACGGGACAGCCAGAGTGAAGACTATGAGGAACGCATACTTGGAGCCCTTGCAGGCAAGTGTGAAAGAATATTCCCTGTTGTCGGAGACGTAGGACTTGGTGATCTGCGGGTTCATCGCAGTCAGCACATTGGACACGAACTGCTTCACCATGCTCTCCACATTGAAGGCAATCCCGCGCATCGTGTTGAACACCACGCCGAAGAAATAGTTCACCAGCAGGGTGACACCCTGCGTGTTCACCAGATAGACTCCGTAGGCAAGTCCATTCCACCCGGCGAAACCGAACATCCTCCGGAAATATTCCCTGTCGAATCCCGCCCGGACACGGCTTTCCTCAAAGAAGCGTCTGCAGTAGGCGGCGTACATGAAACGGACAAGGACGGCGACCGCGCACATCAGCACGGCGTAGGTGACAAGCCTGTCGGATTTTGAGACCATCAGCACAAGGGCGACGGCCAGTTTGAAAAGCCCCTCGGCCACCCCGATGACCGCGAACGCGGACATCTTCTCGTGAGCGATGATCGTGGCGTTGTACGGGACGCTGAGCAGATTGACGACAAATGTCAGAAGCGAGAACTGGAACACCCAACGGGCGGCGGACAACCTGCCTTCCGGCAGTTTCATCACATTGTCCATATACCATAACCCGACCGGCTCGGCAATCAGCAGGACGGCGGCGGAGACCAGAAGCATTATGGTCACAGCGGTGGCGAAGACCCGTTTGAGACTCTCCGTGTCCGCCCTTCCGATCTCGACGGTAAGGAAGCGGCTTATGGCCGTGGACAGGGAGCTGGTCACGATCGCCATCATCGACACGAAACTGCCGACAGTCTCATAGACCCCTTTGTCCTCAACGCCCAAAGAGTTCAGGACAATCCTGGCCGTGAACAGTCCGATGGCCATAAGAAGGAACATACGGAAGTACAGCGCAAGGGTGTTTCTGGCTATCCTCCTGCTGTTCTCCGAAATCTGTCCCGACTGTTGACCGCTCATATTCAACCTTTTACCTTGCGAACATATTCAATGGCCTACTTCAGCGGATTGAGGTCGCTCTTGTACCACTCCATGAAGCGGCGGATGCCTTCGCGCAGGGAGGTGGCAGGCTTGTATCCCAGTTCTGACTCCAGCTTGGTGGTGTCGGCGTTGGTCTGATAGACGTCTCCGGCCTGCATCGGGAGAAAAATCTTCTGCGCCGGCTTGCCGTAGGCCTGTTCGATCTCGCTGATGAAATCCATGAGCTTCACCGGATGCGAGCAGCCGATGTTATAGACCTTGGCGGGAACGCCGTGAGCGCACTCTTCGGCCTTCGGAGTGTGGTCGATCACACGGATGGTGCCCTCCACGATGTCATCCACATAGGTGAAGTCGCGGATCATGTCACCGCCGTTGAAGACCTTGATCGGCTCTCCCTTGGCGATGGCCGAGGCGAAAAGCATCGGAGACATGTCAGGCCTGCCCCACGGGCCATAGACTGTGAAGAAGCGAAGTCCAGTGGAGGCGAATCCGTAAAGTTTTGAATATGAATGGGCCATCAGCTCGTTGGCCTTCTTGGTGGCGCCGTAAAGGCTCACCGGGCAGTCAGCCTTGTCATCCTCTGAAAACGGGACTTTCTCGTTAAGGCCATAGATTGAGCTTGAAGAGGCATAGACCAGATGCTCCACGCCGAAGTTGCGGCACGCCTCAAGAATATTCAGAAATCCGTGAAGGTTGCTTTCAAGGTAAACATAAGGGTTGGTTATCGAATATCTGACCCCCGCCTGGGCGGCCAGATTGACGACTCTGTCGAACTTTTCGGCCTCGAACAGGGCATCCAGCGCAGCCTTGTCGCAGATGGACATCTTCACGAACCTGCAATTCGGGAACTTTCCGCTCACCACCGCCGGGCCGTCCTCTAACGGTCCGTCGAAACCGTTCTCCTTAAGCCTTCCGAACTTAAGACGGACATCATAGTAGTCATTGATGTTGTCCAGCCCGACAACGACATCACCTCTCTCAGCAAGCCTTCCCATCAGCCTAGAGCCGATGAATCCCGCCGCTCCTGTCACAAGTATCTTCATTTCCTATATATTGTTATTACTGTCAATGGTTGGAGGTCACTTCGACAGGCTCAGTGACCAGACACCGCACGGCCACTGTTCCCGCAAAAGCAGCCTTTTCTCCATTCCCACAAAGCAACCTTTCCCGCAATTCCTCAATTCCGCTAGCCGCAGACTTTACAAATATAGCAAAATTCGGTGGGAATCACTTTCCCTCCGACGCAATGGGCGCATACTTTAGAAACATAAAAAAAAGTTCCTATGTTTGAAAGTTTCTTAGAAGCTGTTTTGATTTGTTTGTTTGAAGGTTTGAGAGTGAAAAACTTCAAACAAACAAATCAAAACAGCTTCTTAATATTCAGTAAGTTTCAGTCTGAATTTCAAGCTTCGGCTTCCGTCCGGGAATGTCTTGTCTTCTTCCTGCGAGAATCCTAATTTACGGTAAACATCGCCGTCGGACCATGACGCGTCGGCGTAGCTCATCACATCGTCGGGTCTCGCGTCCTCTATGAACGCCTTCAGGAGCTTGCCCATTCCGCCGTCCACACCGATGCCTTCCTGTGAGGCATACCGGATCCATTCGCAGGAGCGGATGTCCCTGCCGCCTTTTCTCCAGACTCTCGGAGCGGAGAAGCCGGCGACGGCCACCAACGTGCCTGAAGGAATATCCCCACCGCGGGTGACGTACAGACCGTAGAGATGACGGCAGCGGGTGTAGCCCAAACGATGAAAGGATTGAAGGAACGGCTCTGCGACCGTCCTGCCAATCCTTCTCACCTCGCAGTTGCGGGCGTATATCCGTTTAAGACCGTCCAAGGTTATTTCAAGCCCTCAAGGCAAGCCTTGACGTTGGCCTCGATGGCCTCGGCGGAATACTCGGTCTTCTCGAACCTCTCTCCGGTGATGTGCTCGTAAAGCTCGATGTAACGGTCGGAGATTCCGGCCACCACCTCAGGAGTCATCTGGGGAACCTTCTGTCCCTCCTGACCCTGAAAACCGTTGGCCATCAGCCACTCACGGACAAACTCCTTGGAAAGCTGCTTCTGACGCTCGCCCCTGGCAAGCCTCTCCTCGTAACCTTCGGCGTAGAAGTATCTGGAAGAGTCGGGAGTATGAATCTCGTCCATCAGGTAAATCTGACCGTCTTTCTTTCCGAACTCGTACTTCGTGTCCACCAGAATCAATCCGTGCTTTGCCGCAATCTCACAACCCCTCTGGTAAAGGGATCTCGTGTAAGCCTCAATCTTCTCGTAGTCCTCACGGCCGACAAGTCCCTGGGCGATGATCTCCTCCTTGGAGATGTCCTCGTCGTGTCCCTCGGCTGCCTTTGAGGTCGGAGTCACCAAAGGCTCCGGGAACTTCTGGTTCTCGACCATCCCTTCCGGCATCGGAACTCCGCAGATTGTCCTCTTTCCGGCCTTGTACTCTCTCCATGCGTGTCCGGCGAGGTAGCCGCGGATGACCATCTCCACCTTGAACGGCTCGCACCTGTGGCCGATTGTGACAGCCGGATCCGGCACGGCCACCTTCCAGTTGGGAAGGATGTCCGCCGTCGCGTCAAGGAACTTGGCTGCGATGCGGTTCAGCACCTGTCCCTTGTACGGGACACCTTCCGGCAGAACCACGTCAAAAGCGGAGATTCTGTCAGTCACGACCATCACGAGATACTTTCCGTCGATGTCATAGACATCACGTACCTTACCGACATACTTTCCAACCTGTCCCGGCAAGTTGAAATCGGTTTTTACTATCGCTTTCATATTCTTTGAATTAAGTTCGACTTTTCCCCAAAAAGGCGCGAATAAAAGGATTCGCCCCCCGCGCAAAGGCTCGCAAATTTAACTATTATTCCTCAAAATCTCATCCACAACAGGTGCGATCTTTTCATATTCGTAACCTCTGGTCAAACCGAACTTGAGCAGCTTGAACTTTTCCTGCGGGTCGCCCTTCAACGCCCTGTACTTCGTCTCAAGCACCGAGACCATCCGCCGGTCAGCCTCCTCCGGATCCACTTCTTTCAGGGCTTCGGAAACCACGGCCTTGGATATTCCTTTGGAAGTGAGCGCAAAGGAAATCTTCACCGGCCCCCATCCTGACAGGCGGGCCTTCTCACGGGCGAACGCGGCGGCATACCTCGCGTCATCCACGAACCTGTCCTCAACGAGCGACGCGACCAGCCTCTCCGCCTCGCCGCGGTCCCCATCAAAGGCGGCCAGAGCCTTGCCGAATATGTCCGAGCGGCAATATTCCCTCTTCACACATTGGGTCTGGAGCCTGTCCAGCACTTTCGCGAACTCCTCCATATTCCTAAAAATCAAAACCGAGGCTCAGGTAAAGCCCCACCTTGTGCGTGTAGCTTGACCAATGCGCGTTGAAGGTCAAAGGACCGACAATCGAGTTGTAGGTGTACTGAAGTCCGCATCCGATATAGCCCGCGACATCCTCATCCCAAGTCTTGAAGTCGGAAATCTCATCGCATGACACCGCATAGTTGGCGACCGCCGCCAGATAGTTGTTCTTTAGCAGCTTGAAACGCCAGTCCGCCCTCACGACCCCGAGAATCTTCTGCATCGCGGCGGCGTTGTTTATCCCGAAGAACGGAATCTGCTGGTCAAGATACCTGCCGGCCATGCTTCCGCCTATCGTGTTGGTGAATGGCACCGGGACATCGTCACCGAGGAGATAACGGATGTTCAACGACGGGATGAAAGCGAACCTGTCGCCCCCCACTATCTCTTTGGCGTCCAAGGTAAAGGCGTGGAAGTTATTGAATTTCTTTGGGCCTCCGCCGAACACCCAGTCGTAGGAGACACCGAAAGACTTCCCTTTTGTCGGAATGTAGGCGTTGTCGAACGAATCCTTGCGGGCATTGAAAAAGAATGTCACGTAGTCGTTGGACAGCTGGTTGACATCGTAGTCGCCGAAAGCCTGCTCCGCCATCACGGAATTCACGTTGTAGTAGTCGTTCCGAAAACCTGTCTTGAGGAAGAATGTGGACCATCTGATGTTGGACAGGAATATTTCCTGACGCACATCGAGAAAGTTGATCCTGAACCTGTTGTCACCGATGCTGAAAGTGTTCCTGTCGGTGTACCTCACTCCCGCCATCGCATTGAACGACAGCCCTTTCGGAGCAATGTAGGAATATGTCAGACTGGCTTTCGGATTAGTCCCGACCTTGCCGGTAAAGTCCAGCGAGGAACCCTGGATCTTGTGTACCCCGACACCGAGGTTGACCAGCACCGACACAATCTCCTCCGTGTCGAAGCGTCCGCCGACTCCCAGCTGGCAGATCGGCCCGCGCTTGCAGTTGAACCTCAACCTGTAAGGCTCCTCATCCCCGAGAAGCTCATAGTTCACATAGTCGAACGCGTTGGTCCCGAATATCGTGGCCACAGCGTCCTCTATCTCGGCGTTGCCCATTCTGGAGCCGGCCCCGACCTTGATCTTGTTCATCAGGTAGAGGCTTTCCTTGTCCTCGACCCCGGCGATCTCCACGCCTGAGACAAGCACTTTCCTGAGCCGGATGTCATCTGCCGGGTCATTGTGCAGGACAGTTCTGTCCGCGCCGATGACCGCCTTGATGGAATCAAGTCTGTCAGCGACCGCCAAGGCCGCCTGATAGCCCCGGTTGATGATCGTGTCTATGCTTCTGTCGTCAAAACTGAGCATGTTGAATTCGTGCAGGTCAGGCTTGATGTTGACGTCAGGAATGTCGATGTTGGACTCGAACGAGGTCCTGCCCAGCATATCGATGCCCGTGTTGATGATGTCAGCCAGATTGTTGATCTGATTGTAGCCCTTGTAGCCTTCCGAGAGGTTCACCCCGATCACTATGTCCGCCCCGACTTTCTTCGCGAGGTCGGTCGGGTAGTTGTTCCTCATGCCTCCGTCCACGAGCACCATTCCGTCCACCCTGACCGGAGCGAAAAGCCCCGGAATGGACATCGTGGAGCGGAGAGCGGTGTTGAGCTTGCCCTCCGTCCATATCTTGGCGGTTCCCGACACAAGGTCGGTGGCGACGCACAGGAACGGAATCGGGAGGTCGTAGAAATCGGTCCTGTCCTGATACCCCACGGAAAGCGAGCTGAATATGTTGTTGACATTCTGGCCATAGACCATTCCGGCAGGGAGGCTGCCCAGAAGGTTGTCCTTCACCATATTGGTCGCATCCGCCTGTCCTGCTCCGAAGTGTATGTCGTCCGCTCTGCGCGAATATTGCATGTCAGCCCCTTTCATCTGCATATATTCCTTCCTGTCATAGAAGAACGGGAAGGACAGGACATATTTCTCCTTGTATTTAATCGCCGAATATGACAGATAATCCCTCGGGACCTTGTCGCTCAGAGCCATGTCCCAATCAATGTCACGGATTATGGAGTCCAGCTGCCCGGCGTCATAGCCCAATGCATAGATGCCACCGACAAGGCCGCCCATACTGGTTCCCATCACGATATCGACCGGCATTCCGATGGACTCAAGATATTTTATCACCCCGACGTGGGCAGCTCCCTTGGCCCCGCCTCCGCTGAGCACCAAGGCCACTGTCGGACGGTGACGCACCGTCCTGACCGAATCAAGCATATGCCTGATCTTCTCCACCCTGAGGTCTTTCATCTCCCGTCTGGCGTCCAGCACCGAATGTGGAACCTGACCCTCCATCGAGAGCACCGAGGCGGCCATCACAGCTAAAAACGCCGCCAACTTACCGATTTTAGTTTCCATAGTCATTCACAGATTTATATTCATTTACTCCTATGCTCTCCCGCCAGCATCCCGCAGGCGGCGAGGATGTCCTCTCCTCTGGAAGCCCTTATCGTGCAGGTGATTCCGTGGTTGGACAGCCTGTCTCTGAAGCGCTCCATGATAATCTGCGGAGTCGTGTCGAACGGAGCGTCCGGGATCTTGTGGAAGCGAATCAGGTTGACCCTGCACTCCAGACCGCGGAGCAGGCGGATGAGCGCGTCGGCGTGCCGCTTGTCATCGTTCAGACCCGCGAACATCGTATATTCAAAGCTGACCCTGCGCTGGCCCGAGAAGTCATATTCACGGATCATTTCAATCGCTTCCTGCACCGGCCATGCCTTCTGCACCGGCATCAGTTCAGCCCTTTCGTCCGGGAAAGGATTGTGGAGGCTGACGGCGAGGTGACAGCGGGTCGAGTCAAGGTATTTCCGAAGGTTCGGCAGAACTCCGATGGTGGATAGGGTTATGCGCTTCGGGCTCCAACCGAACCCCCAGTCGGCGGTCAGGACCTCGATGGCCCTCATCACGTTGCCGAAGTTGTCCAAAGGCTCGCCCATCCCCATGAACACGGCGTTCGTCAGCTCCGCGGACTCATCGATGGCTATGAACTGGGAAAGGATGTCAGCGGCTGTGAGGTTGCCGTGGAATCCCTGACGTCCTGTCATGCAGAAACGGCAGCCCATGCGGCATCCTGCCTGCGAGGAGACGCACAGCGTCTTCCTGTCCTCATCGGGAATCATCACTGCCTCGACGGAGTTGCCCTCCCCGACAGGGAAAAGGTATTTCTTCGTGCCGTCGGAAGAAACCTGGCAAGCCGAAGGCAAGGTCACGCCGAGGGAATATTCCTCTTTCAGCCTTTCGCGGCCGGCTTTCGAGATGTTGGTCATCTCATCGACGCTCCTGACTTTCCGGCCATACATCCACTGGGCGACCTGCTTGCCGGCGAAGGCTGGCAGACCGACTTTCAAAGCTATTTCCTTCAGTTCTTCGGGTGTCTTTCCCAACAGTTGCTCTCGCATATTCTCAAGTTTATTTCCCACTACAAATTTAGTGATTCTTGAAAAATAACTTGGTGTTTTTGCTCGTCTTTTTGGTCTGAATTTATTCGTTCATCAGTCATGTGCCACCGGCACACTCCTTCTTCACAAACAAATTTAGAAGCTGTTTTGATTTGTTTGTTTGAAGGTTTGAGAGTGAAAAACTTCAGGTTCGACCGCTTCTTCCAAGGAGGATAGCGGTGCTATCTGACTGAAGAAGCGGGAAGAAGATGAAGATTTTTCACCTCAAAGAACATTTCAAACAAATCAAAACAGCTTCTTATCCACAAAAATCCTTCACAAGACCTTACCAGATTATTTTTTCATCATCACTTGATGAAAAATAACGCCGGATTGGACGTAATTTTATATCTTTGTCACAAAGGCGACATCTTTTCGCCCAAAAACAACTAACAACATTATTTACATTATGGCAAAAGAGGTAGAGGCTAAGGCCACGGACGCGGGAGCCGCAAAACTCAAGGCGCTGCAGGCCACGATCGACAAGATTGAGAAAGACTACGGGAAAGGAACGATCATGAAGCTGGGGGAACAGCCACAATGGGACGTGCAGGTCATTCCGAGCGGTTCCGTCGCGCTTGACCACGCACTTGGAATCGGGGGGTATCCGCGCGGCAGGATAGTGGAGATCTACGGTCCGGAATCCAGCGGAAAGACCACTCTGGCAATCCATGCGATCGCCGAGGCGCAGAAACAGGGCGGAATCGCGGCGATGATCGACGCGGAGCACGCTTTCGACAGAACCTACGCGAAGGCTCTGGGGGTCAACCTTGAGACTTTGCTCATCTCACAGCCGGACAACGGAGAGCAGGCGCTTGAGATCGCCGACAACCTTATCCGTTCGGGCGCGATCGACATCGTGGTGGTTGACTCCGTGGCCGCCCTTACTCCGAAAGCGGAGATCGAGGGCGAGATGGGCGACAACAAGGTCGGGCTTCAGGCAAGGCTGATGAGCCAGGCCCTGAGGAAACTGACTGCCAACATCGCCAAGACGAACACCTGCTGCATATTCATCAACCAGTTGAGGGAGAAGATCGGTGTGATGTTCGGCAATCCTGAGACCACCACCGGAGGAAACGCCCTGAAGTTCTACGCCTCCGTCCGCATCGACGTGCGCAAGACAACCCAGCTCAAGGACGGCGACGAGGCTCTCGGAAACCGCACCCGCGTCAAGGTGGTGAAGAACAAGATGGCGCCGCCTTTCAAGAAGGCCGAGTTCGACATCGTGTTCGGCGAGGGCATCTCACACGCCGGAGAGATTCTTGACCTTGGCGTTGAATATGGCATCGTGGGCAAGAGCGGATCCTGGTTCAGCTACGGCGACCAGAAACTTGCCCAGGGACGCGAGGCCACCAAGCAGCTTCTCAAGGACAACCAGGAACTTTGCGACGAGATCGAGGCAAAGGTCCGCGAGGCCCTGAAGAACGTGAAGGACTAAGCCTTATGTTCCTCGGCTACCGCCCGGTTGTAGCATTCACGGCACAGAGGCTCGTAGGCGTCCTTCTCGCCAAGGACCACGAGTTCTGTGCTGTGGGATAATCTGTGGGAGTGGTTTGCAAGGTTGCCGCACCTGACGCAGATGGCGTGGACCTTGCGAACCTCCTCCGCGACAGCCATCAGGTAGGGCATCGGGCCGAAAGGCTTTCCAAGGAAGTCGGTGTCAAGGCCGGCGATGATCACGCGCACTCCCCTGTCGGCAAGCTCCTGGGCGACATCCACAAGGGACATGTCGTAGAACTGCGCCTCATCAATTCCCACGACCTGAACATCGGGGCCGACATTCAGCATCTCTTTCGGGTCCTTTACGGAATGGCACGGAATCTTGTGGAAATCGTGCGAAACCACATCGTCCTCCGAATATCTTGTGTCGATCGTCGGCTTGAATATCTCGATCCTCAGGTTGGCGAACTTGGCCCTGCGGATCCTGCGGATCAGCTCTTCGGTCTTGCCGGAGAACATCGAGCCGCAAATGACCTCAATACATCCGGTTTTTTTTATGTTTTCTGAAAACATTTCGTTAGATTTGTTGAAATAATCAATAACACCCGCAAACCTTGCGGTGCGGTGCGGTTTCCGCCCCTGAGGTTTGTTTGGCAAAGATAGTATTTTTATGGGAAACATCGACGAAAAAAGGCTTTCCGTCCTGCTGGGAAGGATTGATAACATCAGAGCTGAACTTGAAGCTCTTGAGAATGAGGTGCGCGGACTTGGCCCGGCCGCTTCGGAAAGTCACGAAACCGGGACTGCGGTCAGTTTGGGCTCATCAGTCAGCGAAGCGACAGTTCCGGCGGAAGTCTCATCGGCTCCAATTGACGAAACACCGATCGAAATCGACATCCAGGACATAGACATCCCGCCTATCATCGGGGATACGACTGCCGGGCCAGCCGCTCCTGTCACTTCGGCCGGTTCAGAGACAGAAGCCGCCGAAGCGGCCGGGCCTACCGCCGCAGAGACTACAGAGGCAAGCGAGCCCGCCACCGTCTCAACAGCTCCGGCAACCGGGATAGCCCAATTCACCGGGCCAGCCGAAGCGACAGCCTCTGCCGAAACGCTTGAGCCTGCCGAGGCGGCCGGGCCTGCCGAGGCCGTAGCCCCGACCGAAGCACCTGGCAATCAGCCGGAGGATGACCTTCCGTTCGATGATGACTTCCCTACCCCGGAACCGGAGCCGAAACCGAAACCGAAGGCAGCCATCCTCGACAGCAAGAAAGCCGAGACTGCGGTGATGGATGTGATGGCTGACAATCAGGCCTGGAGGACAGACCGTCCCGGCTCGCAGGTCAAGAATGTCATCAGCGCCATCTCCCTCAACGACAGAGTCCTGCTGATCAATGTGCTTTTCAAGGAGGATCCTATGCTGTTCCAGAGTACGATCAGCGCTTTCAACGCGATGGCGACCCTTGACGAGGCAGTGGACTACATCCTGACGAACTTCCCGGACTGGAATCTGAACTCCGAACCTGTCTATAGGCTGATGATGGCTGTCCGCAGGAAACTCAGGTAAAGACCAGACAAGCACAGCCGTCCGGATTGCCAGTCAAGGCGGACATTACAACATTCCAACAACCTCTTACGGCAAAAACATGCCCGGAATCCTTTACATAGTCCCTACCCCGGTCGGAAACCTTGACGACATGACATTCAGAGCCGTCCAGGTGCTCAAGGACGCCGATCTGATCCTCGCGGAAGACACCAGGACAAGCAGCGTCCTGCTCCACCGCTACGACATCCACGGCAAACTCCAGTCACACCACAAGTTCAATGAGCACCAGACCGCCGAACTGATAAAGGAGAGGATTCTTGGCGGACTGAATGTAGCGCTTATCAGCGACGCCGGCACGCCGGGGATATCCGATCCCGGATTCCTGCTTGCAAGAACCTGCGCCTCGGAGGGAATCGAAGTACAGACCCTTCCCGGAGCCACCGCCTGCATCCCAGCGATAGTCTCCTCCGGCCTGCCATGCGACCGGTTCTGCTTCGAGGGCTTCCTGCCCGTGAAGAAAGGCCGGCAGACCTTGCTGAAAACCCTTGCTGACGAACCCCGGACAATGATTTTCTACGAATCACCTTACAGACTGGTGAAAACGCTTGACCAGTTCATTGAATATTTCGGCCCGGAGCGAGAATGCTCTGTGGCAAGGGAGATTTCCAAGATCCACGAGGAGCACAGGCGAGGCGCTCTCTCGGAAGTTTCAGCCTGGTACAAGGAACACGAGCCAAAAGGGGAAATCGTCATAGTCGTCGCCGGAGCGCCGCCGGAGAAGAAAAGGCGGAAGGCCGAAGCGGAAGAATAGTTGACGAATATGCCCGGCCTGCTTCCGGATGCTTTCACCCCCCCCAGAATATTCACTTATGACCTGAACAATAATAATCATTTCCGGAAATCATGAAAGACTTCAACTCCCAGAAGGATGGCAGGAGGCCGTCCGCTTCGTTCGTCGTAGGGGCTGTGGCCCTGCTGTTTCTCATTGTCGGCTACCAAGCCGCACTGTTCATCCACAAAGCCTCCGTCGCGAGGATAATCGCAAACCACGACAATCCGGACACCGTGTTTGTCTGCTCATCGGAAACAGGACAGTCGCTTCGACAAGCTCAGCGACCGGAATATTCTTCGGCCGCCGAACAATGCTCTTTGGTCACAGAGTCCGCCGAAGTGACAGCATCCAAGCGGTACACAAAAAAGGCGCAAGGCGCGCCAAGCGCATCAGGGACGGGAAACGGCACCTTGACTTTCCGGAAGAAT